>ONMT01000092.1 GCA_900319025.1 uncultured Bacteroidales bacterium | reverse complement strand
AAGCCGACCGCCAGATCATCCCCGAGACGGTCATAGCCCGCACGATGGCGTATTCCGCTAAACTCTACCCCGACGGCGACTTCGAGACACTTTATGCCCGGTCCCGTGAACACTTATTGGAGAAATACGCCGAAGGCGGTTACATGCGCCTCTGGCTCAACTCCGAACGCAATGTCCGTTCCCTCGAAGCCCTCCGTGCCATCATCCGCAACGAACCCCTACTCCGCTCCCTCTGCCAAGAATGGTATGCTTCATTTATTCACAGCCTTTGACGAGACTCCTTGAACCCGTAAGTACTACATACGTACCCTATATAGGGTAGTATGTGTACGTACTTAGGGTCTCAGGTGTGGAGTCTGTCAATCGGACACAAAATGCACATTTCTGACTTTTTCAGTCACCAATATTTGCATATATCAAAATTTTTTTGTATCTTTGCACTCGGTTTTGATAGTTGTAGGACCTCTTAGTAGGTCCAAACGGTCCATTCCCGCGACCTCCCCGCGACCTGCCCGCGACCCGGAGCGTCCGTCACTATATAGTATAACCCTAAAAACCTAAACTTAACATGCAAATTATTCCTATTACCCCGATTGACTCCATGTTTGGCAAAGTCAACGACCGCGCCGGATACTATATCCGTCGCTCCCCAAATGGCAAACTCTATTCCTCGAAATGCCCTGACCGAACCGGCCATGTCAAAACTCCTGCCGAAGCAGCCAACCAACATCGCTTGGCGGTTATCTCAGAGATGATCAACCGCCGCAAGCAGGATCCCGTCCTGTCCGCCCAAGACCAAGCGGCCTTCCTTGCCCAACGTAACCTCCCCAACGGCAAAACCACCCTCCGTTCCTATCTCTTCGCCCTCTGCGCCAACAACCTTCCTCCATCGGTTTGATTAGCCGATTTTATCCATGATAACTTTCGTTTCTATGAGGACAGAAATGATCTTGCGGTAGTGCTCTATGTCGTCAAAGGAAAGCGTGCGTCCTTTGCGGTCTTTGAGCCATTTCTGCGCGGGCTGGTAACCGCCGATATAGAACTCCCACGCCTCGGTCGGAACACCCACAAAACATTGAGTTTCGTTGATCCATATATTGCCCGAATAGCCGTCATCTTTATTCCACTCCCAACGTAGATAAGCCACTTGCATAGATCCGGCATTGGGGAAAGAAACAGGCGATTCAGGTACATTGTGCATGAGGTGAAGTTCGCGGAGTTGGTTGCCGAAAGAACGGAAATGCTCAAACTCGCTTAGGTCTCTGGGGTAAGGAATACGCGGGAAGTCCACCTTGAGGAATTCCTTATATTTCGCGCGATACGCAGGCGAATGCAAAACACCATAGATATAATCGAAGATGTCTTCAGGCGAAGCTTCTTTGCCGATAGCCGTATTGATTTGCGCCCAAATCTTCTCATCCAAATTCGGTCTGCGGGAAGTGTCTATTGATCCTTCTTCGGGATAGAGGTAGAGGGGGAAGACGGAAGTTACCTCGCCCGTCTGCAAAGAAACAAAACACCTTTCTGTAATAGAATCAGAAACTATTGCATGTTGAAAATCAAAAGAGGTTTGCTGTCTGCAAGTACATAAAGCCAGATTATTCTTGTTGCCAATAAGATGCCTCATTACTTTATCAAAAGGATACCCCATGAATCCTCTTGTTTTACCAGTATATAAAGTATATCTATTATCGAACGGACGGTAAGAGATTTTCGTTAATATAGGAGAATTTTTAATTAAGTCTTCTTTCGCTAATGAAATTTTCCAATCTCTACTATCTTTTGCTCCCGTATATTTTTGTTTTATACCATCTTCGCTCAAAGATTTAAAATCATCAGCAACAGATAGCATTTCTTCCTCGGATAATTGTATTGTAATAGCATCTCTACGTGTCTCTATCCCAGTACTTCCGTTTAACATTAATTCATCGACCTTAAATCCTTTTTCATATTCTTTCTGTACACCAAAATCTTTTGGCACAAAGAATAATTGCGGTTCTTGCGGATTTAGGGTTTCCCATTCTACAGAGGTTAAATCATGTGTGCGCAAATAATCGTACTTATATGCGCGCGTACCATATAAATCAAAGTGTCGAACTTCGGCAGGAACTTTGCTCTTACCGGATTTCTTAACGAAGATATTGATACTTACACCCTGCATAATATCAAAGACATTCTCGTCTTTGCTACCATCCGGAGCGGTTTCTTTCTTTCGGGTATTGCCGTGTAGGTCAAGGATATAAATCTTATCAAAAACACGCATCAATTCGCTACGCATCTGGCGATGGATCAGTCCGTCAATAAACGAGTTGTTGCAGATATATGCCAACACACCTTCGCCGTTGCGCTCCACGTAGTATTGCGCCAAGCGAATAAACTTGATGTAGTCATCCGAAAGGGGTTGTATATTGCGCTCGTTAAGGTTCTTTTTGTAGTCGTCAAGCAGGTGGTTGATCCATCCGCCTTTGTTGTTGCTACTAACCGAATACGGCGGATTGCCCATAACAATCATCACAGGGCTCTCTTTCTTGATAGAGGAAGCTGCGTTGGCTTCTTGTGCCAGATAATCTCCAAAGAGCGTACCTGAATCCATATTGGCTTCTTCCAGCGAATTAGTAAGATATACATTAAGACGGTTATCCATCTTGACGCCTATCTCCATATCCAGTTTGATATGTGCGATGGTATAGGGTGCCATCATCAGTTCGAATCCAAACAACCGCGGGCGCAGGTGTTCCGGGACATAACTCGGCCAAGCGCCCAACTGTCCGCCGAGGTCGCGTTTGATTTGGCGTACCGCCTCCGCCAAGAATGTACCTGTTCCTGTAGCCGGATCAAGGACTTGGACGCGATGGACAAGTTTCTTCTCTTTGCGATGTTTGGGGTCTTGCGGTATTTCTTGTTCGACCTCCGTTTTCGAGGTGTCTGCCAAACCCATCAGCAGATTAAACTCCGTACGCAAAATATCGTCCACGGCGCGCACAATGAACTCTACCACCGGTTGGGGCGTGTAATAGACGCCGCATTGTTTCTTGGCGGCAGGGTCATATTGGAACAAGAAATCTTCGTAGAAATGGAGAATCGGATCTGTCTGTTGTGTTTCTTTCCCAAAGCCCTGCATGATCTTCTCCATGTCGGTAGCCGCAAACGCGGAAACGAGGTCATCCACAATCCACGCGATACGTTCGTCCAAATCAAAGCCGGCTATCTGTTGGAAAATCTTGCGCAAGAAGGGATTGGTTTTCGGAATGAGGTTAGCAGCCTCGGAGCGTGAGAAATCATCCGGACTTTCGTCATGCAGACGTGCGGCAAACATACCATAAGCGATAGTCTGAGCATAAATGTCCGCAAATTTTTGGGGAGTAATATCATGCAAAAGCGTTTTACGGAAATCCTCCATGTAGCAACGGAGTTCCGTAGGATTATCTCCATCTTGAATGAGTGCTTGCTCGATAATGTCACGCAACAAACGCGCTTTACCCGCCATCAGTTGCGCTAAATTGGAAGCCGAAGTGATACGTTGAGGACGGGCGTTTTTGATATGTTCCATGAGCGAGACAAAACGGTCGGCATCCGACAGACGAATCTTATTGCCTTGAATCTCCGCCAAACGAACGGATTGCTGCCACTCGCCATGTTCGTACAGATGAAAATCCAGATAATCGGTGAAGATAATCGTGTCCAACGAAGCTTTGTAGCGGTCAAACTGCTCTTTGTTCTTCTTGCGTCCGTCGAGGTCTCCGTCTTCGAGGTCTTTAGCCTCGATATAAGCAATCGGCAGTTGTTTACTAAGCAAAGTCAAATCCGGTGCACCGCAATCAATATGACTTTGCTCATTGATGACAGTACAGCCCGTGCAATCGTGCAAAAGACGCTGGAGCGCAGGACGGAAAGAATGCTCGGTCGTCAGACCTGTCTGATACAATTGATTGATCTCCTTGATATACGTGGAGATAAATTCATTCATGGTAGCGTTTGTTTATGGTTCGCTACCTAAA
>ONMT01000063.1 GCA_900319025.1 uncultured Bacteroidales bacterium | reverse complement strand
TGAGCTAGGGAGACGCGTCGAAAGTGGTTCGCCTAAAAGATTTTCGACCCCGTCGAAAATAGACGGCTCGCACTTTCTCCTTTTCGGTCCACAAACACTTCGTTGGTTTGTGTCCCGAGGGACTACCAAAGGTGTTTGTTTTGGAAACCGGCTGCAAAGGTACTGCTTTTTTTTGAACTGACAAAATTTTTGAGCATTTTTTTTCGAAAAAGTGCATTTTTTTGTACGTAAACTTATCAACTTGGAATAATTTATCAAAAAAATGGTAAAAAGTTTGCATAAGTGCAATATTTATTGTACCTTTGCCGCCAAATTGGTGGAGTGTGCCGAAAATCCGTAGAAGAGTAGGCAAAAATAATAGTAATCAATATGAAAAAAAGTATCATCTTAGCAGTATTAGCATTCTGCGCAGTGTCATTTTCTATGGCCAATGAATTAGGAGCAGCCCCGGTTGCAGTGTTAGACAGTACGGTCTATGACGGAATCGGCGGTAAGAACAAAGAGGTTTTTCTTTATGATGCCAAAGGTAATTTAGAAACACAAATTAACTCTCATTGGGGAGGAACCAAGTGGGAAGATGACGGTAAGTATGAGTATGCCTATGATTTGAAGGGCAATATTACGTTGAAAGCTTATGCGTATTATACTTCTGAAGGGTGGGAGTACTCCAATAAAGAGGAATATGCTTTCGATGATAACAACAACCTGACTCAAGTGTTATTCTCGAATTGGAACACCAGCAAGAATACTTGGGAAATGTATAATCATGAGGTGTACACCTATGACGTAAACGGCAATCTGATTCAACTTATCAAAGGTGGCTGGGATGGCACAGATTGGATAAACTGGGATAAACATGTTTATGAAAACGATGCTAAAGGCAATCGAATAAAAGAGGTTTATTCCTGGTGGAGTACAGCGGATAATGCTTACAAGCCTGGTAATACAAAGACCTATGCGTATGATACGAACGATAGGTTGACGGTTATGGTCGAGTCCAGTTATTATGATGACGCATGGCATGAGGTAGTTAAGGAGACTTATGCGTATGACGAATACGGCAATCATGTTAAAGATGAATTCTTTGAGGTTGCGAGCGATGAATGGAGACCAACCATCAAAGTAGTTCGTGAGTTTGACTCTGATGATAACTGCACAATTATGATACAATCCTACTACAATACGACCAAATCAATGTATGAGAACGTTCAGAAAACAGAATATGTTTACACAGATGGTAAACTGACGAGTGAGACGTCTTTCTCTTGGTCAGAGACGAAATGGATTGCTGATATGAAGCTTGAATACGGGTATGATGTACTTGGTAACCTGACCAAACGTCAGGACTTCAGTTGGGATATTGTAGGTTCGATCTTTCAACTGAATGGAACGAATACGTATTATTATCACTATGAAAGCCCGTCCTCCGCTATCTGCAATACTGTGCCTGAGGCTACTGCACTGAAGAGTGTTAAGGTAATGCGTAACGGCCATGTGCTGATTATCCGCGAAGGCAAGGCTTATGATTTGAATGGAAAAGTAGTAGAGTAAATAAGTGCATACTATGAAGAACTATCAGTATGAGCCGATGTTCCAACTCGGCAAGGATGAAACAGAGTATTATCTGTTGACTAAAGACTATGTGTCCGTTAGTAATTTCGAAGGACACGAGATTTTGAAAATTCAGCCTGAAGGTCTGACGCTGATGGCGCAGCAAGCGTTTCATGACGTGAGTTTCATGCTTCGTCGTAGCCACAACGAGCAAGTAGCTAAGATTTTGCGTGACCCGGAAGCTTCGGATAACGATAAATACGTGGCGCTGACGTTCCTGCGCAATGCAGAAGTGGCTGCAAAAGGACAACTGCCTCTCTGCCAAGATACAGGAACAGCTATTATTCATGGCGAGAAAGGGCAAGAAGTCTGGACTGGCTTCTGTGACGAAGAGGCATTGAGCGAAGGTGTATATAATACCTATACGGAGTGCAATCTGCGCTATAGCCAAAATGCTCCTCTGAACATGTACGAAGAGGTGAATACGAAGTGCAACTTGCCAGCACAAATAGACTTGGAAGCGACCGAGGGAAATGAGTATCGTTTCTTGTGCGTAACCAAAGGTGGCGGAAGTGCCAACAAGACCTATCTGTACCAAGAGACAAAAGCGCGCATCCAGAATCCGGGCACACTGATTCCGTTCCTCGTAGAGAAAATGAAGAGTCTTGGAACAGCCGCATGTCCGCCGTATCATATCGCTATCGTTATTGGTGGTACGAGTGCCGAGAAGAACCTGCTGACAGTTAAATTGGCTTCGACGCATTACTATGACAGTCTGCCGACAACCGGTAATGCTTCCGGTCGTGCTTTCCGTGATATCGAATTGGAGAAACAGTTGCTGCAAGAGGCTTATAAAATAGGTCTTGGCGCACAGTTCGGAGGAAAATATATGGCGCATGACGTACGTGTTATCCGTCTGCCGCGTCACGGCGCAAGTTGTCCGATTGGTCTGGGCGTAAGTTGCTCGGCTGACCGTAACATAAAGTGCAAAATCAATAAGGAAGGTATATGGATTGAGAAGATGGATAATAATCCTGGCAGTCTCATTCCAGCAGAGTTGCGTAACGCAGGCGAAGGCGATGCGGTTCGTATTGACCTGAATCAGCCGATGAAAGACGTGTGCGCCATTTTGACTAAGTATCCAATTGGTACTCGTCTGAGTCTGAATGGCACAATCATTGTAGGTCGTGATATCGCTCACGCGAAGATTAAAGCTCGCCTGGACGCAGGCGAACCAATGCCAGAGTATCTGAAGAATCACCCAATCTATTACGCAGGACCGGCTAAGACGCCTGCTGGAATGGCTTGCGGTTCGATGGGACCGACGACGGCTGGACGTATGGATCCATATGTGGATGAGTTCCAAGAGCACGGCGGTTCGCTAATCATGCTCGCTAAAGGTAATCGCTCTATCGACGTGACGAATGCTTGCCAAAAGCACGGGGGATTCTACCTCGGTTCGATAGGTGGCCCTGCCGCTATTCTTGCGCAGAATAATATCAAGTCCATCGAGTGCGTGGAGTATCCCGAACTCGGCATGGAAGCTATTTGGAAGATTGAAGTGGAAGATTTCCCCGCATTTATACTTGTTGATGACAAAGGAAACGACTTCTTCAAACAACTCAAACCCTGTGCCGGCTGCACAATAATTAGTTAAGAGTCGAAAGTCCGGACGAAGTCCTAAAGTCGAGAGACGAAAGTCGAAAGTCGAAAGTCCGGACGAAGTCCTAAAGTCGAAAGAAAAAAGTCGAAAGCAATGACGGACAAAAAAGATAGTTTTTGGAGGCGTTTGCTTTATAAGTATCGCCTGAGCATAATGAATGAGGACACGTTCACGGAGACGTGGCACACCCGATTAAGTCGGTTGTCTGTGTTCGTCTTGTTGACTGTGCTCTTCTTTGTGACGCTTGGGATATACTCCTTACTTATATTTTATACGCCGATACGAAATGTTTTGCCGGGTTATTCGGAGAGTATCCGTCAGCGTTTGGTCGAAGAGACCGTGCGTGTGGATTCTCTCAGTTCAACGCTTGCCGTGCAAACGCAGTATCTGTCCGTTATCCGCGATATCATGGCGGGGGAGGTGAAGTCCGATACAGTTCAGAGTCTTGACTCGTTGCAGATTGTTCAGCGCGAGCAACTGCTGCAAGCGAAGAGTGAAGCTACGGAAGAGTTCATGGCGCAGTATGAAGCCAAAGAGAAAGATAATCTTCAACTATTTGACGTGCAGCAGGTTACGCCTGTTGTAACTTTCTTCCGTCCGGCTCATGGCGTGATTGTGGAGAGTTATTTGCCGGAGAATAAACAGTTTGGCGTAGTCATCCAAACGCCTAAAGATGAGAATGCGACGGCAGTACTTCCGGGAACGGTTTTGGTTGTTGAGTACCAAATCAATAATACCTATATGATGGTACTACAGCATCGTGATTATATATCCGTTTATCGCAATCTGGCGGATCCGATTAAGCGCCCGGGTGATGTGGTTAAAGAAGGGGAGAGTATCGCTCTTACTTCCGAAAACTGCCCGCTGCAGTTTGAGTTATGGCGTCGTGGTGAAACGATAAATCCAGAGGAAGTGATTGTGTTCTAAGATGGAAAAGAAACGATTAGCCATATTAGGTAGTACCGGCAGTATTGGCACGCAGACATTAGAGGTGGTACGTTGCAACCCCGAACGATTCGAGGTCTATGCTATTTGTGCGCATCGAAATGTGGAATTGCTTATTGAGCAAGCTCGCGAGTTTAAGCCGGAGGTGGTTTGTATAGCCGATGAGAAATTATACGACCAACTCAAGTCTGCACTTGGCGATTTGGATATCAAAATTTGGGCAGGTGAGAGTGCGATTGCCGAGATGGTTACTTTCCCGAGTATTGATATCGTTGTAGCGTCTATGGTCGGTTATGCTGGCCTGCGACCGACTATTGCAGCAATCAAAGCTGGTAAAACTATAGCGCTCGCGAACAAAGAAACGCTGGTTGTAGCGGGTGAACTTATCTGCGAGCTTGCACAGCAATATCATTCGCCTGTCTTGCCTGTAGATAGTGAACACTCCGCGATTTTCCAATCATTAGTCGGTGAGGGCAATAACGAGATAGAGATGATTTTGCTTACTGCATCAGGCGGTCCGTTTAGAACGTTTACCTTGGAGCAGATGGCGCATGTCACCGCTGCCGATGCGCTCAAACATCCGAATTGGGACATGGGCGCAAAAATTACCATTGACTCGGCATCGATGATGAATAAAGGCTTTGAGGTGATTGAGGCAAAATGGCTGTTTGGTGTGCCGGCCGAGAAGATTCAAGTCCTTATCCACCCGCAGTCGATTGTCCATTCTGCCGTACAGTTTGCCGATGGTGCTATCAAGGCGCAACTTGGTGCTCCTGATATGCGTCTGCCGATTCAATATGCGCTGACTTATCCCGATAGAATAACCAGCAATTTCCCTCGAGTAGATTTATTCGCAATCAAGGATTTGCTGTTTGAACAACCGGATATGAACCGTTTCCCGAACTTGCGTCTCGCCTATGAAGCAACGGCGAAAGGTGGAAATACCCCTTGTGTGCTTAATGCGGCGAACGAGGTCGTTAACCTCGCTTTTAGAGAAGGCAAATGCGGTTTCCTACGGATGAGTGAAATAATAGCTAAGACGATGGCAACAGCTACATTTGTTGCTAAGCCGACCTACGAGGATTACGTAGAGACAGACAAAGAAGCACGCCGCCTTGCGGAACAAATGGTACATGGTAAATGAATAAATGGTAAATAGATTATGATACAAGTTATACAATTAATACTCGCTCTCAGTTTTCTCGTGGTCATTCATGAGTTTGGGCATTTTCTCTTTGCGCGACTATTCAAAGTGCGTGTGGAGAAGTTCTACATGTTCTTCAATCCCAAATTCTCTCTCTTCCGTGCGAAGAAGTTTAATGGCAAATGGCATTTCGCATTTTTTGCGAAGAACACAGAAGAAGGCGACGAGTGGTCTGCTGAGCCCGATAACACGGAGTGGGGAATAGGTTGGATTCCTTTTGGTGGATATTGCGCTATCGCCGGAATGGTGGATGAGACCCACGACAGCGAGTCTATGTCCAAGACTCCACCTCAACCATGGGAATTTCGTTCGAAGAATGTATGGCAACGGATGCTAATTATCTTAGGCGGTATACTGGTTAATTTCGTCGCCGCACTACTGATTTTTGGTGCTTTGCTATTCACTTACGGAACGGATACGCTACCTTTGCGCAATGTTGACTCCGGATTATACTTCTCGCAGATTATGTTGGACGAAGGATTCCAACAACACGATAAGATTATTGCTATCGATGGCATGGAGCCGGAAGATGTAGCCGATGTGACACAGTGGATTATACTTGAAGGAAGGCAGAATGTTACTGTATTACGCGGTTCCGATACTATCGAATTGGTCATGTCCAAAGATTTAGGAACACGTTTTTTGGCGGAGCAGAACGAGCACGACCGAATTGAACGTGAAAAAAAGCGTGCCGATAAGTCCTATCTCAAGCGCCCGAATATTCTGGTTACGGAGTTTGTTCCGTTCGTTATCGACTCTGTCGTTCCGATGCATGCTGCAGACTTAGCCGGATTGCAGAAAGGTGATAGCATTGTTGCGGTGAATGGAGTTCCGACCGAGTGCCATGTTCAGGTAACAGCTGAGTTGCAAAAACATCCGTGCGATAGTGTTGTACTCGATTACTATCGCAATGGCGAATTAAGCCAGGCACATCTGTTCATTGGTGATCAGGGACTTATAGGAGTTGTGATTAAGAATAAATTCCAATATTTTGCAACAGAACATACTTCGTACTCGTTCCTGCAATCTATTCCTGCTGGAATTAAGTATGGCTGGGGAATACTTGTTACGTATGTCAAACAATTTAGGCTTGTCTTTACCAAAGAAGGTGCGCAATCTGTTGGCGGTTTTGGAGCCATCGGCAGTATGTTCCCGAGTTATTGGAGCTGGTACGTATTCTGGCATATGACAGCATTCCTTAGTCTTATTCTTGCCTTCATGAACTTCCTACCTATTCCGGCACTTGATGGCGGATATGTGCTATTCCTGCTCTATGAAATGATTACCCGCAGAAAACCAAGTGATAAGTTCCTCGAAGTGGCAAATAACATCGGTTTTTGGTTGCTTATTGCTTTGCTGATTTTTGCGAATGGCAATGACATCTTAAAAATCTTCTTCTGATATGGCGGATTATTTTGTACATGAATCGTCCTATGTGGACGAAGGCTGCCAAATAGGTAAAGGCACAAAAATATGGCATTTCAGCCACATTATGTCCGGTTGTGTCATTGGCGAGGATTGTAATATCGGACAGAATGTCGTCATCTCGCCTAATGTGGTATTAGGTCGTAATTGTAAGATTCAGAACAACGTCTCTGTTTATACCGGCGTGCGTTGCGAAGATGATGTATTCCTTGGTCCGTCTATGGTATTCACGAATGTTATCAATCCTCGCGCAGCTGTTAGCCGTAAAGATGAATACCGCGAAACTATTATTAAAAAAGGTGCCTCTGTGGGTGCAAATGCAACAATCGTTTGTGGCCATACTTTAGGCGAATACTGCCTTATAGGTGCAGGTTCGGTGGTTACAAAAGATGTGCCTGCTTATGCGCTTATGGTTGGTAATCCTGCGCGCCAAATCGGTTGGGTGAATGCCCATGGAGATAAATGTGCTTCCCTAGAAGAAGCCATGAAGGATTGAAAGTTTAAAGTTTAAAGAAATGATACAGAGAATTCAAACACTATTTCTCCTTCTCATCGTATGTCTCGGAACGGCACTCTTTTTCGCGCCTGTTCTGGAGTTTGTTACGCCTGTTGATGCAGCCGTACAGCGTATATTCGAACTCAGCGCTGTCGGATTGGATGAGGTAACTCCTGATATTGATTATATCGTTGTAGAGCCGCTAACCTTGAATGGTGTTTGGGGGCTGACGCTTACCACACTTTTAATCCCATTTCTTGCATTAGTGGACATCTTCCTATATCGTCGTCGCATACTTCAAGCACGCCTTAACATCTTCTTGGCAATTTTATGCCTCGGATATTACGGCATTCTATTCATATATGTATGGTTCGCGAAAATGAACTTCGGCTTAGAGTGGCATCTTATTTTCTGGTCTTGTATTCCACTTATTTGTTTCGTACTCACTCTTGCCGCAACTCGCCGAATCTTGAAGGACGAAGCCTTAGTGCGCGCTGCAGATAGATTACGCTAATGAATTAACTAACATTCCGCAGGCTGCGAGTATATCTTCACCACGCGATTTGCGTATCGTCGTAGTGATGCCGTGTGCGGATAGGTAGTCGCGAAACCACTCCATTTGTCTCTCATCCGACGAAGGGAACTCTCTTTCTACTCCTGCATGGAAGCGTATTAAATTGATTCGACATTCCAATCCGCTAAGTAACCGAACTAACTCTTTAGCGTGTTTCGGCGTGTCGTTTTGTCCCGACCAACAGATGTATTCAAATGACACTCGGCGTTGATGACTCCAGTCATATTGCTTGAGAAGTGCTATCACTTCCGTCATGCGCCATGCTTTTTCTGCCGGCATAATGGCTTGACGCTCAATGGCAAATGGGTTATGTAGCGAAATGGCAAGATGGCATTCACTTTCGTTTAAGAACCGTTTCAGACCATCAATCACTCCCACTGTAGAAACAGTAATACGCTTTGGACTCCATCCACAACCATAATCTGACGTCAGTATTTCCAGCGAACGGAGTACGTTGTCTATATTGTCCATCGGCTCTCCTT
>ONMT01000093.1 GCA_900319025.1 uncultured Bacteroidales bacterium | reverse complement strand
GACGGAGTTGATGAAATAGCGATGATGCTCAATGACATTGCGCCAATAGGTGAGGCAACCGACATCGATGGGTTCGTCCTTACCGTTGAAGAAGAAGTCGAGCGAGCGCTTGTAGTTCTTTGTCAGTCCCCAGAAACGTCCCCAGTCATTACCTGTACCGCGGGGCATGAGTCCGAAGCGAATCTTAGCGCGTTCTTCAGAGGAAATATCTGCGCGCATGATACCATTGATAACCTCGGAGAGTGTACCGTCTCCACCAAGCACGAGAAGCTGGTCGTATCCTTTCTCTACTAACTCTCGTGCACATTCGATAGCATGATCAGGGTATTGGGTGACACGGTATGTGAAAGGCTGATGACGATGACGAAGCAGTTCAAATAGATACTTACGTTGTGAACGGAAATAGTTTTTTCCTGACTTCGGGTTGATGATTATAGCTAACATGGTTATGGTATTTACTTATTTAGGTTGTTAAACTTGCGCTGTGCGCCACGGAAAGAGATGCGTGCGTCGGTATAAGCATTCTCCGCCTGCAGCAGCAGCGCCTGCGACTCAAGCAGTTCGCTCATGGTAGATAATCCTGATTGGTAGTTCATGAGCGAGATACGGTAGTTATCCTGTGCCATTTTGAGAGCTGACTCATGCTGCATGACGAGCCGCAGCGCCTCGGTAAGTTGGTCGTAGGCTTGTTCGTTTTGGAGCGTCATTTTTCCCATCAAGTCGGTCTGCATCATTCTGGCTTTCTCGATGCGGAGATTATGCTCTTTTATTTTGTGTCCGGTCTCCCACCACTGTGTGAGCGGGATGCGTACGAAAGCAAAAGCAAATCCATTCCAACGATGGCGTTCGAAGAAGTTAGAATAGCCACCTTGTACGCCAACGCCAATCTGCGGCAAGGCTTCTCCAATAGTAATTTTCTTACGTAGCTGTTCGGCTTTGATATTCATCTCGAGCAGTTCGGCTTCTGGTCGTCCTGAGACGATAAATGTATCCATGAGTATAACCGCTTCGACCTCCTCCTGTTCGGGGAAAGGTTCTAACTCTAACTCTCCTTTGTACTCCACCCCGGTCAGTTGGCATAAGAGTTTGGACGCCAAGGATATACCGTTTTCTAACTGGACGGCTTTTGTATCAATCTCATTGCGTTTGAGTTGGACTTTGAGCAGGTCGTTTTGGGTAACAAGTCCGTTGTCGAAAGCGACTTGCGCCACATGTTCAATGGTATCTAAGAGTGCGGTTACTTCAGCAACGGTAGCTCTTTTCTCATATAGTCCGGCAACGAGCCAATAGGTATCTTCCACCTCTTGCAGCACATCGCGTTCAGATATTTCGACTTGTTTCTCCGCCGCAGCAATACCGACTTTAGCGAGTTTATTTCCATTGACGATACGTCCCCCGAAGAAGATAGGTTGTACTGCAGATGCCCCCGCTGTAGCACCCCACTTGAGTAGGTCCATATTTGGGCTGATGTTTGGGTCCTCCTCTCTGAGCGCGTCGAATATCTCTTCCAGACTTTGTTCTCCTTCCTCGGTAGGCATTAAGCCAGGGATATAGATACGCACTAAGGGATCAATGGCATAGAAGCCAAACGCGGTTAAGCTGACTTGTGGGAAATACTTGGTGAACACTTGTTTTTTCACCTGCTGGGCGATTTGCACGTCCAACAATGCAGACTGAATGGTGCAATTTCGCTGGCGCGCATAACTAAGGCACGAGTCCAACGTAAGCACCTCACCGCGGACTGCCAGTACACTGACTAACAGCAATATAGAGATAATATACTTCTTCATCTTTTCTTTTCGTATAATTTCCAGTAAGCAACAGGCAAAACAGTAACGACGAACGGCATGGTGATGATAGCTCCGAAGCAGATAACGACACCCATCGGCATCCACAATGCGGTTGCGGCAGTAATCATCGGCACGACACCGAGCGCGGTTGTAGCGGTAGTAAGGAAGATAGGACGCATACGACGTAGTCCAGCCTGATAAGCGGCTTCGCGTGCGTTTTTGTGCTCTTGGTGCATCAAATGCTCCGAGTACTCATACATAATAATGGCATTGCGCACGATAATACCGATAAGGGATATCACGCCCAAGATAGCTGTTACGGAGAAGTGTAAGTCAAATATCCACAAGCCGAGGTTGGCACCAAAGAGGCAGAGGAAACTTACCGCCAGAGAGAGGATAGAGATGGAAATCTTCTTAAAGTGGTACACGAGCAACACCAAGAGGACTAACATAGCTGCCGCCACAGTCATAATCAGTCCAGGCAATAACTCACGTGTAAGGGCCGTCAAGCCGCCGTATTCGATAGTGACTCCCTCGGGTAAGTTCGGTTCAATCTGCTCTTCAATATACTTCTTAATAGGTTTCATCATACGCACCTGGGCAATCGTACCGCGTATATCCGATGAGACAGTAATCGTACGGATAGAATTGCGGCGCTGAATCATTGCATGGTGGAAGTCGGGCTCTATATTAGCGACTTGGCGCACAGGCACCCAGACGTCGGGGAGCATCGTCGGGACCATGATATTCCCTATATCGGAGTAAGAGAGCGTGTCGGTACCGAAACTATAAAGAACAACCGGAGTCTTATAGCCATCCTCCCAAATAGACGTCATGTTTCGTCCCTGCAGCGCGCCGTTGAGATACATAGACAAGGAAGCCTGTGTTACACCTAAGCGGCTTGCTTCATCGTCCACCATACGCAAGCGAATAGTCTGCACGGTCTCATCGTAGTTTGAGTGCACCCAAGTCAATTCGGGCAAGGAGTGCATAAAGGTCTTAATTGAGTCTGCAACGACTTCGAGTTTTCCAATATCGGTTCCTTGCACGTAAATCTCAATGGGGTTGGCTACCGCTTGATAGTCCAACTGTTTATAACGGCAGAAGGCATTAGGGAAGAGATCTTCGGTCTTAGGTTGATACTCTTTAATTACCTCAACGGTAGCTTTATCGCTGACCGTATTGACGATAAACTGTGCGTAGTTCTCTCCAGCCATCTGCGGGGCATAGGTTGCATGGAAGCGGGGACTGGCACAGCCCACAAACGCTGTGACGCTCTTGACACGCGGGTCGGCATTAAGGATAGCACCTAAAGAGTCCACTACCGCTTGGGTCTGAGATAATGAACTACCTTGGGTGAGGTGAATCTCCACGGCAAAACAATCGCGCTCTGCCTTAGGCATGAGCTGCAAGTCCAACATCGTGAATAAGAGCACACCTAATGCTACAGCCCCAACACCTGAACCAATTGTAATCCAAGGGTGACGGAAACAGAAATCCAAGAGGTGTTGGTATCCTTTCTGTAAGCCCTCGAAGAACTTAGACTGTATGCGTTCCACCCTCGTTGGTTTAGCATCGCGAGGACGGGGTTTAATCATCACAGTAGCCATATATGGAATAATCCACGTAGCGTAGAAGATACTACACGTGAGCGCAATGAATACAGCCCACGGGAAGAGTTTGACGAAGTCCGCCATGGATCCGGTCATTAAGCCTAACATAGGGAAGAACATTCCAGAGATAGAGGTCGTAGCCAACACCATCGGCACAAACAGGGTCGTTGTGGAAACAACCGCCGAGTACCACCGTGAATGACCGTGCACAAGCAGGTCGCTGTAACCGTCAATCACAATCACGCTGTCGTCCACCACCATTCCCAACACCACAATCAGTGCGGCAAGTGTCACAGTATTCAGCTCCAGACCAAACAGATACATAACACCCAAGGTAATGGCTATACAAACCGGCAGACCGGTGGAGCTCACTAACGCAGTGCGCAGCGGGAACAAAACCAGCATCACCAAAATCACAATCACCACACTGATTACCAGATCCTTGAGGAACGAACGGACGCTCTTGTCAACCACACGGGCGTCACTTGAAGCGGTGATATCATAAAAAACCAGTTCGTCAGCCCCTTCATCAGCATATCTTTTAGCTAATTCTACGATTCCGCCCATAACCTCG
>ONMT01000102.1 GCA_900319025.1 uncultured Bacteroidales bacterium | reverse complement strand
TACACGCCATACGTTATCGAAACCAGTATCGGTGTGGATCGTATGTTCCTGAGTATCATGTGCGCAGCATATAAAGAAGAGCAGTTAGAAGGCGGTGACACACGCGTTGTGCTGCAATTACCGGCTGTTCTAGCTCCGGTTAAAGCTTGCGTCATGCCACTCGTTAAGAAAGATGGTCTACCTGAGAAAGCTCGCGAGATTATGGACATGCTCAAGTTCGATTTCAAAACGACTTACGACGAAAAAGACTCTATCGGTAAACGCTATCGTCGTCAGGACGCTATTGGTACACCTTTCTGCATTACGATTGACCACGATACACTGAATGACAACTGCGTGACTGTGCGTTACCGCGACACAATGGCGCAAGATCGTGTGAAGATTGAAGACCTGCACGAGTTAATCTCGAAAGCAGTTGATATGAAACAACTGTTTAGAAAGTTGGTTTAGAGATTAACGTTTAGGGTTTAGAGTTTAGCGTAATAAAGAACAGCGACCTTTCGGCCGCTGTTCTTATATTATGAGTATAACGCTTATTTAACGCGTCTTCCCATCATGTCGAATGTTTGTCCGTCGCGGTGGATATAGATGTTTCCGTCGCGATAGAATTTATACGAAGCCGAGTTTGCTGCATCTTGAAGCACTTGCTCAATATTTACTTTAGTGGGATCAATCTGAGGAAGATCAACCTTCTTACCGGTATAAATCTTGAGTTCGCCTGCTGCAAGTGTGACTTTAGCCCCCGCCTTAGCGCCTTGAGCATAGTAGTCATACCAAGTACCGGATGGCAATGATACTTCTTTGCTATCACTCGGATGGAAGTTAGCAACGACAAATACATCGGAGCCCCATTGAACGGATTTGACGGCAGCAGTTGCTATATTAGCACTTGTCGGATTCCCCTCAAATACTTCAGGCATGATTTTAGTGCGCAATTGAATAGCCTGTGCGACTTTAGCATATTGTTTCATACGCGCTTCGTTTTGCATATATCCCTCGGGGCGCGGTTTTTTGCTTGTACGATATTTGTCGTCGTCTGCATTCGGGTGGTCTATATCACTATTGATTGAGAAGTCGTAACCGATTTCCTCAAACATCCAGAGCATGTGTGAACCATTAAGCAAAACGTTCATTGCTACGCAAGCAGGGATTCGTTTGATACGCACTTCCGTTTTCTTAACGTCTCCGCTACCATATTTCTTCGCCTTATATTGCATACGCTCTTCATCATGAGATTCGCAGTAGGAAACTCTGCCGTCCAAGTTAGCTTGTGTAAAATCTCCTTTTGTGTAATAGCCCATAGCAGCTTCCATATATTTATCATTCGTATTGGACCAACACATCATCCCTTCGTTTATCAGCGTATTCCAGTCTGAAGAAGCATGACTTCCCCAGTGCTCAAGAATCAGATATGCGCCATAAGGCTCAACTGCTTTCGCATAATAGTCTTTCAGATTTTTAACTGCATCGTCAGTTGGTCCGCAGAGACCATGGCTCAAGTCAAGACGATAGCCATCTACTTTATACTCCTCAATCCAATATTTCATTGCATCAATAAACATCTGGTGAGCAGGTGCGAAATCGTGGTTCCAGTCCTCATAGAAGTTATCTCCATGAGGAGGATTTACATTGAACCAGGGATTTAGCGCCAAGTCAGGTCCGTACGGATAGAGTTTATTCATTGGGTTATTGCCTGTAGCATGGTTAAATACCATATCTACAATAACAGCTATACCGCGTTTGTGGCACTCATCAACCAGTTCTTTAAACTTGGCTTGAGAACCATATGCCTTATCCAGCGCCAAGTAGAGACATGGTGAGTAGCCCCAGTTATAGTTACCATCGAACTCACTAAGTGGCATGAACTCGATTGCATTTACGCCGAGTTGCTCTAAGTAGTCCAAACGATTGAGGACACCATCGAATCCGCGATCATGCGTGAAGTCATACACCCACATCTCATAGATAACGAGGTTGTTCTTGTTGGGACGTTTGAAATTCAGCGTAGCATCGGACCACTCGTACTTAGGCTTATCCGTTTGAATAACAGTTACAAAACTTCCATCCGCTTTTCCTGTCGGATAATTCATGAGCGATGGGTCATGTTGTTTAGGTTCGTATCTATCATCCGGTGAAAGGACTTTCGTTGAGTAGAGATCACAGATACGTTTAACGACACCGTCCGAACGAACCACTTCGTATTGGAAAGCATATTCTTTTTGCGGAGTTAGGTTGTCCAACGTAATCCAGAAGTAGTTGCCATCTCGTTTGAGTTGGTAGCTATTTGACCTTGTCCAGTTGGTCATGTCACCGATAAGGAAGACGTGCTTAGCTGGTTCGCCAGCCTTATTAGCAGCATACATTATCAGAGTCACTTTGGTCGGATCATTCTCGTCGTAATAGATACCGAGATTCTCGTAGGGGCGTACTACTTCTTCCGGTTTTTTAGCGACGTATATCTTCACTTTAGCGGATTTAGAGACTTCTCCTTGAGAAGCTATCATTTCAAAAGAGTTATCACCTATTTCAGTCAAAGTAGTTGTATAAGTAATAGATGTACCAGTTTCTGTTTTTACTTCCGTTCCGTTGTGTTTGAGGATCAATGTAGCTTCCTCGGTAGCAGAACCTGTCAGTGTAATCTCATCGCCTTGTGACGCCATACTTTGCTTATCCGCAGTAAGAGATATAGCTAATCCTGCTTCTGCCAAGTTAACGAAGATGTCCTGATTAGAGGCATCTTTGCCCTCTTTTGAGCCATTAGGTCCGTCGTTGAAGACGAAGCAGAGTCGAGTAATGTTTGTAGAGGTGGTTGCTCCATAGTATTCATACATATTAGGAGTAAGCTTGAGTTCCCAATTACCATCTGCGTTCTTGGTCATTTTATGCTTCGCCAATCCACTACGCCATTCAGGTGCTCCCTGCCAGTTGTTGTAACCGGTATGGGCATAGCACTGGGTAGCGCCTTGCATACCTTTATTGCCTTCATTGGGATTAAAGATAATAGTTACCTCTCCTGTATATCCTTTTTGAAGGATGGCGGGAATAGTTGTTACTTGTGCTATCAGAATATAACACGACATGCACAATAGTGCCAATAAACTAAATCTTTTCATATAATCAGCTTTTATTTAATTGAGAGTAAAGGTGGTAATCAGCCACCTTTACCCGATATAGATTAGCGAATCAGTTGACCTTGAACGCTGTAAACTTTACCATCACG
>ONMT01000062.1 GCA_900319025.1 uncultured Bacteroidales bacterium | reverse complement strand
ATCAAGAGCGGCGCGGAGGCGGTGCGGCTGCTCATCAGTCATGACGCAGAGGCTGCTTTGCGGTTCGCCAAGGAGATCGATTCCTATAACCAGGACCGCCGTGATTATGATACCAAGACGACCGACGAAGCCCTTGCGCAACTCCAAAAAGACCCGATGAATTCGGCAAAATATACTACCGTTGTCTTCTCTCCCGAGTGGCATAAAGGGGTAGTCGGCATTGCTGCCAGCAGGCTCACGGAGACCTATTACCGGCCTACGATAGTCCTTACTGCCGGTGACGATGATATCATCAGCGGAAGTGCGCGTTCGGTATCCGATTTTGATATATACACGGCAATCGACTCCTGCCGCGATCTGCTTACCAATTTCGGCGGGCATAAGTTCGCCGCGGGACTGAGCATGCATCTCAAAGACCTGCCGGAGTTCCAACGCCGGTTCGAGGAGTACGTCGCTGCTCATATCACTCCGGCGCAGCAAGTGCCGACCTTGGACATAGAGGCGGAGGTCGAACTGAGCGATATGAACTGGAAGATGTACAAGATTCTCCAATGTTTGGAGCCTTTCGGTCCCGGTAACGAACGTCCGCTGTTCCTCTGCCGTCATCTCATCAATAACCGCAACACCCGCTCCGTCAGCGATGGCAGACACCTCCATCTAGACCTTACGGACACCGTCGTCGCGATGGATGGCATAGCCTTCGGGCATGGCGACAAAGCGGACCATCTGCAGAACGGCAACGCCGTCGATGTATGCTTCTATCTGGAGGAGAACAGTTACCGCGGCCGCACGACCCTGCAGATGAATGCGCAAGATATCAAACTCGACGAATAAATCCGAATCCAACATAAGCCATGAAAAATATCTACCCGAAAATTACGGTCCGCAAGGACGAGATGTACGATAAGGAAATGGAGTTCCTCCTGCAGGATTACCCGGATGAGATCACTCATCTGGACGAGTATGCGGAAATGCTGTACGACTCGTCAAAAGACGAGGCAATCATCAAACTTGCCAGCCGTATGGAGTTTGACCTGACGAACGAGCCGACTTTCCGTCCATCCGGTGAATTTGAGGACCACGGTATTTCGTATGCTACGGGGCTCCAGTACTGTCTGCCGGGCGGAGAGGGCGTAGCGGAACACTCCGTGGTAGAGCAGATGCCCGGCAAGCACTTGGAGTGGAGAATGTACTTTAACTCCACCAAAAATGAGGTCGAATGCCTGATTGAGTTTTATATTTTTTACCGCAATCAGGACGGAGATATACGGCGTATCCACAAGGATAATCTCACTTATCCGCTGCTGATTCCTGTGTACGAAACCACCTCTTACGTCACCATTGTGGTCACCCGTGGAGAGGAAGAGAGCCTCGGTTTGGGACGTTACTATTTCGCTTTCCTCCTGCGTGACAAGAAGAAAAAACCGATAGGCAAGCCGATCGTGCAATATATGAATATTGCGCCATCCAAGCCCCGTTATACGCGACCGCACTCCTCTGGGATGGTAGGTATGGAGGCAATTTATGCACAGATGGAGGTTCTGGCGCAACAGAAACTATTCAATGATCAGCGTCGGGCGATGAACCTCCTGCCGATGCCTATCAATCTCAATGCCGCAGTCATGGGCACGAAAGGGTCAGGTAAGTCCGCTTTTGCCCAAGTCTTATTTGATTTCTATCTCCGCAACGGTTTGATAGAGAAAGACAGTCTGCACGTCGTGGATGCGAGTACATGGTCTCCTTCCCTTAAGGAGGACGACTCGATGCTGACGGATTATTTCTCCTTTGCCAGCGGAGGAATGCTCTATATAGAGAATGCGGGTTCTCTGATTGCTACGGACATGCGCGGGAACAAGAATCGTTTGGTACAGACCTTGGCAAACCGCGTGAAGGAGGATACCGATCATGTAGCCGTCGTGCTCGCCGATACACCGGATCGTATTACCGAACTGCTCTCTATCGCGGATCTCGGAGCGTACATCGACCAGATATACAAACTTCCGGAACTAACCCTCGATCATATCATGTCCATCGCCGAGAGGGAGTGTAACGCGCGCAAGTTTGTCCTTACGGAGGATACGAAAAAGTCGATGAAATCGTATCTTTCTTCACTTCCTAACCCTACTTCGGAGGATGTGAACACGCTTATAGACAAGATGATCTCTCACATGTCCTACCGCGTGGTGAATGATATGTCCGATCTCTTCCAGACGAAGGAGAAACTGACTACGCTTCTGCCTGAAGACGTACCGCAACCGCAAGTCGGAGGGTTTGAGGAATCGATGTCGAAACTCAATAAACTCGTGGGCCTCAAGAACCTCAAATACAATATCGAGACCCACCTGAATCTCGTCCGTTTTTCGCACCTGCGCCAGCAACATGGTCTGCAGGTCTCTATTCCGCCGCTGCATATGATCTTCACCGGTAACCCGGGTACAGGTAAGACGACGGTGGCAGGGCTTTTAGGCGAGATTTATGCCTCTCTGGGGATACTCAAGAACGGACATGTGATCAAGGTCGATCGTAAGAAACTCGTTGGACAATATATCGGTGACACCGAGGAGAATACCAAGCGCGCGCTGCAGCAGGCGCATGGGAACATCCTCTTTGTCGACGAGGCATATACCTTGGTCGGTGACCCGGACGACAAACGCGATTTTGGTCCCAAAGTACTGGACTGTCTTCTCGACGAGCTGGGAAAAGAGAATACGGACATGATCATCATTCTCGCTGGTTATCCCGATGAGATGGAGCAGTTGCTCAAATCCAACAAAGGTCTTCAGTCCCGCTTCCCCTATACCTTCCATTTCGAGGACTATACGGAGGCGGAATTGCTTGAGATAGCCGTCAAGACTGCCGAGAACAGCGGCTACTCCTTCTCCGACGAAGCGTATGAGCGTCTCCGCGAGTTGGTTCACCGAGAGGTGACGCAGCGGTCCAATAAAGAGGACAAGCATTTCGGTAACGCCCGTTACATCACACGCCTGATTTCTACGCGCATCATCCCGAATATGAGCCGCCGCGTTCTTTCTTCAGCGGATGCCGATGCTTCGCCGCTCGTTTTGTCGCGCATAGAGGCGGCAGACATACCGATGAAATCGACAGAAACGGACTATGCCATCGACGAGGCGCTGATTGCGCGTACCCTCGCAGACCTGGATGCACTGACTGGCCGCGAGGAAATCAAACGCACGCTGCATAACCTCGTTGCTCTAGCGCGTACGGGCCAGCAATCCGGCGATGAGTTGACCTATACTATTCCACTTCATTGGACCTTCACCGGCGCTACCGGTACCGGCAAGAGTTCGGTGGCCCGGCTTCTGGCACAGTTGCTCTATGCTTTCCATCTGATCTCATCGGATCGTATGACCCAGCTCCGTATGCCCCAGACGGCACAGAACGCGTGGTCTTCCTACGACATCGATTTACTCCTGCGCGATACGATGAAGCAAGCAGGACATGGCCTGCTCTTCATCGATCTGGACGACATAGCCGGTACGCATATCGACATCCAGTGGCTGCGGTGCAAACTGACCTCGCTGACCGCCGAGATGCCGGGCTCGTATGCCTTCGTGATTGCGGTGGACGATGCGCGGCTTCAGGCGCAACCGATTGATATGCCGCTTTCCACCTCCGTGCTCCATTTTGCGGACTATACGGTGGACGAACTGATGGCGATCCTGACCCAGCGTCTCACGCGGCAGGGCTTCACGCTCTCTCCCGAAGCGGCCCAGGAGATATACCAACGTATCCTGCTGCTCTCCAAGAATCGGCCCGGGCTCTCCAATGCCCGTACCATCAAGCATATCTGTACGGCGCTTACGGCGGAGGCGCAGTTGCGCGTGCTCGAAACGCAGAAATCACCGATTTCAACGGATAAAAATAACACTATTGAGATCACTATGGACGACCTCTCTTCCCTCAAGTGGAAGGAGATACACAACCCTAAAATAGGATTTTGACTATGCATGAATTCAAGAAAGGAGCATCCATTGGAAACTATGTAGTCCTTTATCCCTTGACCAGCAGGGAATACACGCAGACCTACTGCGTGGCGGACAAGAATAATTTCCAGTTCTTCATGAAGGTCTATGATATGAATCATATACCCGTTTTCTTACAAAACGGAGAGGACCCGCAGGAGCTTTGGGCATACACCCATCTGGGTCTCTGCGACTATCTGCCGCGCCTTATCCGCTCTGGACGGAAGAAGGAAGGACTTACCAATATCGTATATCTGGTCACCAAGTATTTTCGGGGCAAACTGCTCTCGCAATATATCGAGGAGAACGGTCAGCTGACGCAGGGCGAGGCGCAAGCGATTGCCTTGGCGTTGCTCAAGGCTATTCAGCATCTGCATAGCCATGGCGTTTACCATCTGGATATAACGCCGCAAAATGTCCTTTTGGAGGTCACTGCTGAAGGCACCTATACGCCAAAACTCTTCGATTTGGAGTACGCCTGCGAGCGTCCTCACGAAGAAGGAACAAAATTTAAGGCCCAGCGGTTCGAGAAGGCCGATCCGTATTATTCCCATACCGATTTGTTGGCAAGCCAGACGGTCAGCGAGGCCGATGACCTATTTTCCATCGGCGCTATTCTCTATACGATGCTGACGGGCAAAAAGCCTTGGGAGGACTGCCCCATTACATCTGATATGCCGTTCGTCGAGCAGCATATCAATATGGTTCGGTGGCGGAAGGATCATTCGGTGGACTCGCTTCTGAAGCCCCTTGTTTCAGTCCACCCGCCTATGTTCGAAGCGATGGCGCGCACGATGGACGGCGGTATTACGAGCGAGGAACTGGAGCGGTTATTGGAGGCGCAGTTGAGTGAGGTAGGCCGGAAATCGCGCATCAATGTGGATGTAGAAGCTCTCAGCAAAGAGAAGAAGATGGGATTTGCGGAGATCGCCGGTATGGATGAACTCAAGCAGAGTCTCTCCCAACGCGTCCTTTGGCCACTGAGGCATGCCGAAAAAGCATTGCAGTATCGTCTGCAGTTACCTAATGGCATCCTTTTCTATGGTCCCCCGGGTTGCGGAAAGACTTATTTCGCTACCAAACTAGCGGAAGAACTGAAATGGGAAATGGAGTTTGTCAGTACGGCGTCCCTCGGTAGCGCCTATCAGCATGAGACACAGGGGAATATCCAGAAGATTTTTACGAAGGCAGAGAAGTATGGGCATTGCGTACTTTGTATCGATGAAATCGACGGAATTCTCTCCGGCAGAAAGGAAGGTTCAACTAATTCCAGCCATAACGACGAGGTCAACGAGTTCCTCGTGCAGTTGAATGAGTGCCATAAACGGGGTATTCTCGTCATTGGTACTACCAACCGCAAAGACATCATTGACCCGGCGGCTCTTCGTGCAGGACGTTTCGACCTGCTCATCGAGGTCAAAGCACCCGACCTCGAGATGCGCAAGCGGCTCTTTGAGATGTATCTCGCTAACCGTCCCTTGGCGGAGGATATAGATATTGCTGAGCTGGCCGAAATGAGCGACGGATATGCTTCTTCAGACGTCCCGTTTGTAGTGAACGAAGCAGCGCTGTTTGCTGCGATAGCGGACCAGCCGATCTCCCAAACTCATCTAACGAACGTCATCAAGAACCATCCTTCGTCTCTTGATATCACCAAACCCAACCCCATCGGATTCCAATGAGTACCACCCCGAATAACATAGTAGTTTATTGGATTGACGAGGCGCCCCGAGAGGATTTCCTGACGCGCCTTCACGAAGCAGGTATACAGGTCTATAAGGCGGATAACTATGTTGATGGCCTCCAATGGCTTTCTAATTCCAATAATCTTGAGATATGCGATGCCGTGATTTTGGACATCAATTGCAAGATCCGCCATTCCGATGAGCATGAATCGACGGATTCCTTCCGCGATTATGCCTATCGTGTGCTGAACCTCTGCGAGGGGGAGAAGAAGCATATCCCCTGGTTTGTCTTCTCTACCGGTCAGGGGGACTCTGCCTCCTTGCTTAACGCTATTCCCCGGCGTGAATGGACGCGCCGTCAGTACTATCAGAAAGATACCGACCAGCAACAACTGATTGTCGATATTCGGGAACTGACTCGGGACTCCGAGAATGTAGCGCTCCGCAAGCGCTACGAAGGTGTCTTTGACATCTTCGAGGACGAGGGAATGACCTCTCGCCTCTATAGCATCATCCGCAAGATGGAGGATCCCAAGAACGCCGAGGACACCACGGTCTTCAATGCGATGCGCAAACTTCTGGCTTATGCCATCTCCTATGCTAAGATCCACGGGCTCTTTCCCTCTTCCATCGATTCTACCCATGAGGCGGAGAAACGCCTGTCGGATATTCATGAGCTCGCCCCGGCGATCGTTCCGTCGTATATCCTGACTAATTTCCGCTCCCTGATCGATACGGTGAATAATGGCAGTCATGCCAGATACGAGGACGATGAAACCGGCAGTCTGGCGGTGGACGCGGATGTCCAATCCGGCGAAGCGAAATACCTCTCCCGTGTCGCTTTTTATCAACTGCTCACGATCCTTAGATGGCTACGAAAACTACCGATGAAATCGGAGGAAATTGCATCTTTCCGCGCTCGGATTGATACAATCCTCAACGATCCTTTTGAACTCTATGAAGGCTGCGAGTGTCGTCTGCAGTTTGATAATGGCGTCTGGCATTACGGCCGCTGTGCAGTCCGTCCCCGTCCCGGTCATCTCCTCAACGAGCAGACCCTCGTCCGCCTCAAATACGTCCAGGCCAACAGGAACTATACGACCAAAAAACTCTACCCCTTCTTCGCCCAATACGATATCCTCAAATGAACCATTCTCTTTTAAATATTATTCTCAATTATGCCGATAGAATCAGCACACGTCCTAATGAAGTGTCCTGGCGGTGGAAGGGGAAAGTCTCTCCCTTAACTTGCGTTACGCTTTATCTCATGTATGTAGCACGTGTCTTGTCCTTGCTGCAGCATTGCAAGTTCTGGTTTCGGACGTGGAAATCGAAGCAAGCGGAAACGGCATCTGTGGACAGACCCTCTACGCGTGTCAACGTACCACCGATTTTTGATGAGATATATTTTGTGACGTGGTGCATCTTGTTGTTTATCCTGCCTAAGGAATGGTTATTCACCCAGATAATTGCCTATTATTTCATGGCAGAATCGTTGGTGTGGCTCCTTTATTATTTCTTTTTCAGACGGTTTTATGAAGAGAAATATGCCATCATGCATGTACTGGAGTATATTATTCTGCTACCGGTGCTTATCGCTGCACAAATCCAATGTATTGTTATTGTATATGCGGATATACCATCGTTTAACGTAGCTTTGGCAAATTTGTTCTATCCGTCTCCTGAGCACACGCATACCTATCTTATTCTGATGAGTGTGCTGTATACAGCCCTGATATTTGGTATCTTCTTGACTAATTTGCCTATTGAACGAGTCAAAGAGAAAGGAGATTACCATTATAACATCGCAATCATCGGTAACGGACAAATAGTAAAGGAAAAACTAATCCCGGCTATTGCACGGACACCTATCCCGGAGAATATCGCTGTCTTTGATAAAGCATTAGTTAAGGATGACGCATACTCAATAACGACTAATCTGGCCAGGTTCCATTATTATCCCATTGATGACTATACAGATAAAAGGATCTTAGGTTCAAATATCTTGTGGATTGCTTCTCCTTCTTTTGCGCATTTTGAATATCTTGCGCATTATATTAATCAAATCTTTATTGTAGTAGAAAAACCAATCACATCCACTCAATACGAATTGCAAGCAGTAAAAAAACTTCGTTCCAGTGGTCTTTGGAATAGGGTCTTTTGTCTTAGCTACTATTATTTGGAAAAAGCACTTCCGCTGACATTCCTGTACAATCCATATTCCTTTTATGAGAGATATATTGAATTCGCAACCCCGCGTGATACAATAATCACTATGTTTGATCGAATGGGTGGTCTACGGTCCGTTTCATTCTCTCTGCATGAAGGGGAAGACAATAGGGAATGGCTATCTTCGGATATGTACGGAGGACACTATATCGAAACGTTTCTCCATTTGGTAGTTCTTGCCAAAATGGTAACCGGAAAAGATGACCAGTGGAAGACAGATGTTTTATCGGTTGAGGATTACCAAGGTCATCCTACTTGTCGTATCCTCTATCGCGGAACCACGGCTACAAAAGGAGCGCAAATCTCATTATCCATGCAAAAGTTTGTTGCAGAAAAAGACCGTCATCGTGATGGCCGTTTGGAGTTTGAGAATGGATATGTAACCATTGATTTTGATACCTACAAGTTGATAATGCATTACGCTCCTACTAATATGGATTATTCTATAGGCTTGAAAGCGGAATATGCATCCCCCGATAAAAAGTATGCTGTCCAATTAGATATGGCAGAACGCTGCTTTAACGACAACATCCCTCCATTTACCATACCATTTACCATAGATGGCGTAGACTTGCAAATTGATGCGCTCGAATGGCTCATGGAGCAAAGAAAAAAATAATATTATGAACCAAAATCAAAATAAAATTATCAATATGCTCCCTCAAGTAAGAAGTATGTCGTCTAATGAACAATAGAGAATGGAACGAACTAAAATTTTTATAAGTCATGCAGGAGCGGATGTTTTAGTCCCTGGAAAATCCGGAGATACACTTCATCCGGTTGTTAGTAGTCTTGTGAATAAAATGACCAATGAGGGAGCCGAAGTTTTCATGTCCAGTAATCCCAAACTTGGATTGAATAGTGCTGCAGATTTATTGCTATCTCTCAAAAACCACATTGAAGATCAAGATACTAATATTTTTTTGGTATTGATCACGGATAACTACCTACGGAGTCCGTTTTGTATATACGAACTATGTTTGATTCAAACAGAAAAGCAAAAGCAAAATAGAGAAATCGAGGTACATTATATATATGCGAATCAAGATGTAGAGAAACGAGTTCCGGATATAGGAATAAAAAGTACTGTCTACTGCGTATTATCAGATGGAGAAAAGAAAGTAAAAGAGTTTATTCTAAAAAAGGAGAATAAGATATATCCGATTCTCAAAAAGTCAGAAAGCGAATTTTCTCGTTTCTTAAGATATATGGGTGGGAGGGACAAAAAGTATCGTGTTCTGCCATGTAACAAACCATATATAGGTCAGACCATGAATGAACGAAACGAGATAAATGGATATGTAGAGAAAGTAGGGATAAAGAGATTAGCATCAAGCGGAGTATATAATAGAGAGGAACTAAAAAAGCATGCTAAAAATGCCAAAGCCATTTATTGTATATCTACTACCGGAGCCGGACTACTCAAGACATTGAAGGAAGAAATTCTACCTACCTCTTTGCAGAATGAAGATTTTCAATTTCACATGATTCTTCCTCCTCGTAATTCTGCATTTTGCGAAGATGTGGCGATAGCGGAAACTCAAGGCTACATCGACAATGAAGTAATAACAAATCAAAACAAACATCGTATTTATCAAGAATATGAAGCATCCATTCAGTATCTGAATGAGGCTTATCTTAAAGCCGAAAAAATAGCAAAAGAGCAAAATAGAGAAGTTCTGGGAAAAATAATAATTCATAATAGTAAAACTCTTCTGAGGCAAACGATATTTTTAACAGAAGAAAGAGATGCTACTATTTGGGGATGGTTGTCCGCAACGCTTCCGCCGATTCGCTCAATTGATAGTCCAGATATCTTGTTTGAATGTTCGCAAACATCCCAAGAAAACCAGCTAGGACAATTTGTTTTACAGCATTGTAAATGTCTCGAGAAAATAGCAGGAGAAGGGTATGTGATCAATGGAAGGACACGTGTGGAAGATATCAAACAAGATGACAAAATGCATCTCGTCGATTATTTACCGGATTTAAACTATTGGAACTGGATGTACGAGCATGCTCAACCGGCCAATGCAAATGGCCTAACGCTTATAGAGATCGCAGCCCAACACCCTCTTAAAAATGGTAAGGAGCCGGCAGAAGAGTTTGAGGGGCGTTTGCAAGAAGCCATAAGGTTATATCGTTCGTTAAAGAATGAGAAACAAGATAGAATCGTTAAATTGTATGTCCCGGGTAGTCGACATTGTGAGAATGGCAAGTGCGACAAGCTAACACTTAGTCAGGCTGGTATTGAGTACTTAAAGAAGCATCTGAATGAAATAGAGCAATTGGATATTCTAAAAGAGGAAGATACCAATCAAAAGTACATGCCTAATGGGGTATATAACTCTATGGATGAGTGCTATGTTGCTTCTGAAATTTATAAGGAATTACTAAGTGTATATAAATGCAAAGAAGGTCAAATCATATGTGTTTGCTCCCCAAATCAGGTAATGCGAAAAACATTCATATACTTGCGCTATGGGATAGAGGTAATGTGCCACAGTGTTCCTATTCCCGGGAAGATGATGTATCATAATCCTGTATGGGAATATTTTGGGAGTTTGCATAAAGCGGTTTATAGTAATAATGATTGGCAAAACCCGGAGAATGATCAATTCATAGAAAGTCGAAAAAGCAGGTCACCGCGCTCTTTATTAAACCCTTAAATATCATCAATATGAAAACTTGTCCGATTATTGTTTTGTGCGTACTTGCACTGTTTTGTATTCTGGTTCTGGCGATGCTGTTGTTCTTTTTCTACAAGAACAGCGAACGGATTGCACGAAGTGAGATT
>ONMT01000011.1 GCA_900319025.1 uncultured Bacteroidales bacterium | reverse complement strand
AAAGTCAATATTTGTCAAATGACCAATAGCGTCAAAGGTCATCGACATAAACCGTTGCGTCTTAGCCTCGTCCAAATAGAGCGTCCATATATATCCCGTTGCCGAGAAATTCTGCACCCAACTAACCTCTGCACTACTCAAACCTGTTACTATCGGCGGCTCAATGGGAAGAATAGTCCCGAATTCTTTCCAACCTTCTGCTTGTTGATAAGCAGATAAACTTTTTAATGGTACATGCACTATATAATTATTTGCGTTGGGAGAACCATTTATTTTGGGTGGATTAAGTGCATGCAGATAGAGATTGATAGGCTGATTATAGTATTGTATGCTGTTTGCATCAATTTCTACAAGTTCCTTCCCTATAATGACGTTACTCAGATTTTTGCCTCCTATACACATATTATCCAAACTTCTAATGCTATCTTTGAGTATTATCTGGCGTAAACTATTCATGTCCAGCATAGCATTCATTCCAATATGCTTTAAAGATAAAGGCAATTCTAAATATACGATATTAGCAGCAAAAAGGCATGATTTATATAATGTGTCTATACCTTCTCTCAGAAAGACAATAGAATCTTTCCTTCCTGTTGGATAAGAAACTAAAGTGTTACAAGTTTTAGTATATAGAATACCGTCTTTCGCTCTAAACAAAGGATTGACGGGATCTACATAATAATTCTCAAAATGATTGTTTATGTAGGGAGAAACTATAGAATTTGACCATTCTGTCCAAGTGGCGGGTAGAGAAAGTGTTATTGTATGGGCTGGCATTGTAGAAAATGCTGCTGCACGAGCTCCCACAACAGGGTAGTTCTGTAACGCAACTTGAATACTATCAGGAATGATAAGACTGTCCGATTTTATAAAAAAGGAATATTCATCGCTTGGTTCTATATAGGCCTTATTATTATTTATTGAATATACTAGTATATCACCCTCTATGTTAGGTATCTTGTAATTTTCTGCAAAGCATATTAGGCTCAATAAAGAGCCTAATATGCAATATATATAACGTCCCATATTAATGTTGGATTAGCAATTTTTGTATCATATGATTTTTCCCGTCAGATAAGATTATAACATATTGTCCTGATGGTATATCTGATATGTCTATATCCTGTGAAGAAGAATGTAACATATAGTTGTCTAATACCACACCATTGATACCGATCATTCTAATAGATGAATTATCAGCATTTGAATCTATGTGTAAAATATTATTGGCAGGATTCGGAGTCGCAAATACATTATCTTGCTTTGGGGAGGGATTATTCGAAAGTTCCCTTCTTTTTATATTATTACCCGATCTAATAGTAATGCTTTGCGTACAACTATCTTTCAATATTACTTCTGAAGTCACGACTGTAGCGGTTGAAAAAATATCATATGTTGTAAAACCTTGCTTTAATACTCCATTTTCGTACCATTTATATGATGCGATTTTAGATGTATCCAATTCGTTTACCGAATAATATGTATAGCTTCCCATACGAACGAAATTAATACTGTATGCAATTTCAGCTATTTCTAAATCATAGTCTATTGTATCAGAATTACCACACACACTATTCTCTGCATATACGTGTATAGGATAAGAACCTGCTATACCGGATGTGTGAACTTTAATATATGTTAAATTTTCATCTCCTGAATTAGGTTCTAGAGTAACTCCGTTGGGCAATATCCAGTAATAGTGCTGGTCCTCTTGCACACCATTCAGCCATAAAGTAACAGTATCTTCTTTACCAGAAGCTACACAATGAAACTGATTAATGCTGGACGGACTTTTTGCTTCTAAAAATACCTGTTTCGAAGATGCTGGTCCTTCACAAGCGGAATTGCTTCCTTGTGGTATAACTGTAATGGCGCCTAATTCTCCTGTATTTTTTACATGAACATAGATACTGTCTTTCATTGGCGTTGAGCGGATCTCTTCCATTCCATCCGGCAATGTCCATTCAAAATGATGCGCATAAGGTTTATGGGCATAAGGATCTACATGGTACCAAACAGATTCATCGCGAGATACACAAATATCACCTATAATTTCTTCTACTCCTGCAGGGCATACATATGCATAATAATTGGGAGTTACTATGTCAGTGCAACCTTTCATTGTTACATTGAATACACTATCCGTTATATTTTCTGTGGCTTTCAGTTTGATAGAATCTAATACTAAAGCCTCCTCTATACTTTGTCCGTCTTCTAATACGACATCCCATCCATTTGGATATTGCCATGTAAACTCTGTATTGTCCGGCAAAGTCCCTGTTATTTTTAAAAGTGCAGTATCACCAACGGAGTAACAAGTTCTAGCAGATTTAACACTATTTCCGCTACCTATCATACGATTAACCATAAAAGAGGTAGTAGAGACAGAACATCCATCCCAATTATTTCTATCATAAGAAGAAAGAACCGTAATTTCTCCATTGCTATTATCATTTAATTTGACACGTATGTTATCTCCTATAGTAGAAGATTGAGCACTAAACTGTGGCGAGGGAATTAGCCATTTATAAAACAGCCCTTCTTGGGGATTCGGAATGAGGAAAGTCACAACTCTGCTACCTACTGCAATACAGGTGTCAGAAAAAGTTATTTTAGGTGCTGATTTACCAAGAGCCTTACGTGCCTGCATTCCGGCATTTGCCAATCCTACTTGTACTTTTATTGTATCATAACCAGTTACTGCGCCTGCTACAAAAGTAACCGAGCTATTATCTCCTGCTTTATATATCTGCTCTTGTACCAGACCGGGAGTGAAGGTCCAGAAATATTCATCTACACCTATGCCTTGTGTTAGATTCTTTGTCAGAATAGGATCAATTGAATAAACGACAGTATCGCCTTCCAATACACAATCAGGACCGGAGATGTCAATATTATATGCCGATGGGCTGAATGACTTATATACATTTAATGATACAGCCTTTATGCCACAATGGCATTCTGCACTCGGATTATCGTCATAATAGTAATATACTCTTCCCTTAGCCGGACCGGTCGAATATATCTGTACTTCTGTGGCAGAGACATGTTCTTCATCAATACGCAAATCGCCACTAACTCCCCACCGCACGTAGTCTGATGTATGTTCGGTCATCGTCACTATAAATGAACCGGAGCCATTAACTACTATAGAATCGTATGCACTTAACCATGTTCCGCCATATCGCAAGCCGGTATCCGCATTATTGGCACGGGCAGATATAATTCCCATAGCCAAGATTAACGAAATGAATAATCCTTTTTTCATAATCTTATAACTTTAATTAGTTAAACATTATTGCACCATAAATTGTCCCGTCAAAGCACCGCCGGCGGTCAGTATATTTAATATGTACGCGCCCGCGTTAGGAATCTGTTCTTGCATAGATTCCGTGAACACTTCGTTAACGACTACACTACCGGTAGTAGCATTGACAACAACAGCCTGAGCGGAAGGAATACTTGCTTCCTGCTTAGTAATAGATAATGCACGACCATTAATCGTCGCACGGAAATCACCAGGACGAGTAGGATCATAACCCAATTCTGATGGATTATCCAAAGGATTATCACCAGGAAGTGGTGTCATACTTACAACTTCAAAGAGTTGAATTTCTACTTCTTCTGCACGAAGAATAAGAGGAAGCAAAAATAATGCGCACAATGCCAAAGTAAAGATTTTTGTTCTCATAATTTTTAACTTTTAATAATTAATAATAAGCACCGCCAAACCATTACGATTTGACGGTGCAAAATTACTGCTTTAAATGGACATGGACAAATTATATAATGGGCAATTGGAAATTATTAAAATACTATTATACAGTAAATTATCAATTGTCCAAAATGGGCAAATTAATATGAGACAGCTATTGTGATAAGAAAATCACGCAGATTTTTAGCTGTTGCTCCTATTTTTTTAGCTGTTCGCATCTTAAACTTTCCGACTCCATTGGGAGAGTAGTATAATAAGTTTGCCATTTCATCATACCCAAAATTCAAGAGTGTCAGAACGCAGAGTCTAATTTCCTTTTCTGTTAAGCCTTTATTTTGTAATTTTGTTGCTAACATGAAAAAGTGATGATTAACCTTGCTGGTCATCGCATCATAATCTTTCCAACTTAAATCTTTTTCTATATTGGAAGAATGAGCAAATGTAATGCAAGCCTCTTCAATTCTTGTTCTCATGCTTTCTATAGATGTTTTTGCTTGATACTCAAGATTTTCGACTTGTTGAGACAATAATTGCTGTCGTTTCTTTTTGCAAATAATATATACCCACAATGCACAACCTATCAACACACACGTACCAAAAATGGAATACAACCATATTAAATTTAGAGGTTTATTTAAATCCTGCTCCAATAATTGAGTCGCCTGAGATAGTTTACTACGTTGATGACTTACTTCTAAAAGTATGTCAGCTCTATCAGCAGCTACTTCTTTAATTTCTTCAATACCACTTATGGTGTTATCATTTGTAAGCATGTAATATGCATTCCCTAAAGTATATATGGAATTAGATTGTGATACCACCTTTTTAGCATAAAAAATTGCAGAATCCTTTTGCCCTATATAAGAATATGCTTGAGCGCAAATTAAATGATTAGTCGGCCTATCCTTTTGATACTGAGATAACTTCTTCGAGTAATATATAGCAGAGTCATATTGCTGTACCTGTAAATACAATTCGGCTTTCGTTTCAAGCACATTCAATAAGACTGACGGTGTTGCACTATTACTTTCTATCTGATTTAGGATTGTTAATGTTTCTTCTTTTTTTCCTTGTACCGCTTGCTCTACAGCCATATCGTTTAGCAAATAATAATATAATAAGGTATCACCAATTTGGAGGAACAAATCAGCTGATTGGCTATACATATCGTATGCCAATTGATACTCGCCTGCCAAATGACTGATGGAACCCATATTACTATATATCCGTCCGAGAATATGGTAATCCTTTGAGCGGGAATGGGTGCCGTTGATAAACACCTGCATCGCAGCAACTGGATCATCGTTATTGCGCAGCAAACGACCATAGTGATAGCACGCATGCACATAATCCGTCGGATAGATATACTGCCATTTCTCTAACGTATTATACGCCTCCGCTATAACGACACTATCCGTATAGCCTTGCCCTTCTGCACGAAGACTATCGGCAACAGCAATCACTTCTCGCGCCTCTTCGACCGCACGAGACTTACAACCACTCAGCAGCAATGCCGCCAACGTCAGAACCAATATGCTATACTTCCAATTGATAATAGTAGTTATGCCGTTTTATTCCCGCTGCAAAGGTACAAAAAATGCTTTCGACTAATCGAGTAGGTCTGGTCTGCGTTGTTGTGTGTGTTGTAGGTTTTGTTCGTAGAGCCATTCTTCGATTTTGGCTTGGTTTCCGGAGAGTAGGATATCGGGCACTTTCCATCCCTTATAGTCCGCGGGTCTGGTATAGACACCGGCTTCGAGAAGTCCGTCCTGGAAGCTGTCGGAGAGCGCAGAAGTCTCGTCTCCGAGTGCACCGGGAAGTAGTCGTACGATGGCATCAGTCATCATAGCCGCTGGCATCTCGCCACCGGTGAGTACAAAGTCACCAATAGAGTACTCTTTTGTGATGAAATGGTCACGCACACGTTGATCCACTCCCTTGTAGTGTCCGCAGAGAATGATGATATTCTGCTTGAGTGAGAGATAATTGGCGGCTTTCTGAGTAAAGGGTTCTCCGTCGGGAGCAGTAAAGATGATTTCGTCGTAGTCGCGTTCTGCTTTCAGCGCAGATATACATCGGTCGATAGGTTCGATTTGTAGGACCATACCGGCTGAGAATCCGAACGCATAGTCGTCCACTTTGCGGTGTTTATCGAGCGTATAGTCTCTTAGGTTATGTACATAGATTTCGGCGAGCTTATTGTTTTTAGCTCGTTGAATGATAGAGTGGTTGAGTGGTGAGTCCAGCAGTTCGGGACAGCATGTGAGAATGTCGATTCTCATTGTAGATTGTAGATTTGAGATTTATAGATGATAGATGATAGATGAACCTTTTGCGGCTAAAGCCTATTTTAGATTTTAGGGAACGGGGTCGTATCCTGAGCCGCCCCAAGGATTGCAACGGAGGATGCGTTTAATACCGAGCCAAGTGCCTTTGAAGATGCCATATTTCTGCACCGCTTCGACCATATATTGGCTGCAGGTGGGTGTGTAGCGGCAGGAAGGTGGTGTGAGCGGCGAGATACAGTACCTGTAGAAGTACACGGGCAGTAAAAATATGTTACGAATTAGTTTCTTCATTTAGTTTGGCGATGGTTTTGACAAATGCCTTATTGATAGCCGCATAGGGTGACATGGTTTTGTCCATATAGTTGAATGCGATGAGGTATTTGCCATTAAGCATTTGTTTATTGAGTCTCCATGCTTCGCGCATTTGTCGTCTTAGTCGATTGCGGTCTGTAGCATGTTTAAAGAGCGCCTTGGGAGCCCAGATGAGGACTTGGGTGTCTTGTGCCTGCAGATAGGTAACCCGCAGTGGCCAAACGACGAGTCGCTTCCCTCTTTTATATAGGTCAGCAATGCGTAGTTGTCCACACAGTCGTTCGTATTTAGGAAAGCTGTTGTTCAAGGTATTGCTCGATAGCAGTCGTTATACTTGGGCATTCAGGGGTAGGCGCAAAGATATCCACATTGAGTCCGGCTTCTTTAGCGGCAGCGATGGTGTTTTGTCCGAAGCATCCGATAGCGGTATCGCCCTGTTGCCATTCCGGGAAGTTCTTACGAATAGAAGCGACACCGGTAGGCGTAAAGAGGATAATCATGTCGTAGTCAAACGGTTCGTTCTGTGGCCATTGTGTAGCCACCGTTTTATACATGACCGCCGGTTTGATAGTGATATTGTGCTCGGCGAACATTTTGATGGTATTATCATTATGCACATCGGACATAACCATAAGGTACTTCTCGTTAGGTCTGCGGTACATAGTCGGCAGTAGTTCGGCGAAGTTATTATGTTCGCTGAAGAAGACCTTTCGCTTGCGGTATTGAATATACTTTTGCAGGTAGTTAGCGACGGCTTCGGAGATGCAGTAATAGTGCATGGAGTCCGGTACTTGCAGTCTTAGTTCTTCGCAAAGTCGGAAGTAATGGTCCGCTCCCAATCTTGAGTTGAGTAGTACTGCGGTATAGTCCAGCGGGTTGATACGCTGTTGTCTGAACTCATGGGCATCTAATCCCTCGACGTGAATAAGTGGTCTGAAGTCAAATTGGACACCAAATCGCGCCGCCATGTCGGTATAGGGATTCCGCTCACTAATAGGCCGTGGTTGAGAAATAAGAATCTTCTTTATCATATATTGCACATGCTAAAATCTACGTTATACAAGTTGTTTCACCGTCCATACCATCGCTACGGCGGGAATAATTTCCAGCGTAAGAGTGTATAAAAGGATATAGCCTAATGACGGTATTCCGTTAAAGTAGTGTTGCAGCAGTTTGACGATAACGCCGGCGCAGAACAATGCCGCAATGCCGACGATAATCCATTTCATAATCGTCTGCTCGCCGAAGTTAATCATCAGCAGCAGGATGGGGTATAGAACAACACAAGCCGCTGTCCATAAGTTGGAGTACTGCGGCATATAAAGGTTGGTATTGGGCTTGAGGTCAAAGACGTACGTGATAATCCAAGCGAAGAGCGACTTCACGGCTACGAACGCGATGACGACAAGGATAATTGTTCCGTAAGTGAGTATAGAAAACTCGCCTTGTGTATAGCAAAAGAGATAGAGCGTAAGTGCTACTACACACAGCCGAAAGAGTGTGAGTGCGACGAGTCCCCAGAAGTTAACTGCACTATCGCCGTACATGCGCTGCATGCGGGAGAAAGTGGTGCGGAAACTGGTACGAATCGTTTCGGGTTGGAGTGCTTCCGCCATGACGATACACACTAATAGTGCGAACATAAGCCAAGTAGGCCATGCTTCAGAGAAAGGGGATGATATCAGCGGAAGCTTATCCATTATCTTGCACTACCATCTTATATAGTTTATCTCCTCGGTGGAGTGTTTTATTCGTTTTAATGGCGAAAAGCTCGCCTTGTTTGATTTGGGAAGTGACCTGTTGGGCATCGTTATGTATATTCTGCGCGATGGTCTCATAGACGCCTGTGGTCTCTCCCGTAATGAGTAGTTCGTCGCCTTCGTTAAGCATTGGTATAGCTTCGAGTTGAAATTCCGCCACGCTGATGTTCTTAAAGAAGTTGGTGCACTTGCCGGCATACACTTTCTTGCGCGTAGCCAGGCTTCCATAGTGGCGCGTCCATTCTCCGAGGCGTTGTCCTTGGTAATAGCCGTCCCAGAATCCTCGGTTGAAGACCCGAGCGAGTCGCGTGTTCCATTGTTCAATCTTAGCGTCGATGGTGTCGAGCGCATATTCGCCGTTCTGCCATGCCTCCACCGCTTCTTTGTAGCATGAAACGACCGTTTGGACATATTCGGCTCCGCGTGCTCGACCTTCAATCTTCAGAATCTGTACGCCGGCATCCAACAGTTTGTTGAGGAAACCAATCGTTTTCAGGTCCTTTGGCGACATGATATACTGGTTATCCACCTCCAGCTCGAGGTCCGACTCTTTGTCCTTTACGATATATCCGCGTCGGCATACTTGCATACATGCGCCCCGATTAGCACTTGCGCCAAGGTTATTGAGACTGAGGTAGCACTTGCCACTTACTGCCATACATAATGCGCCATGGCAGAACATCTCAATCTGAATCAGTTCCCCTTTCGGACCGCAAATATGCTGTTCGATGATGTCCCGATGGATAGCTGCCACTTGGTTGATATTAAGTTCTCGCGCCAAGACGACTGTATCAGCGTATTGTGCGTAGAATCGCAACGCCTCGGTGTTGGATATATTCAGTTGGGTGGAGAGGTGCACTTCGACGCCCTGTTGATGTGCATATTGCAGGACGGCAATATCGCTTGCGATGATAGCCGTTATTCCCGCTTCTTTGGCGTTATCGACGATGGTACGCATAAGCGGCAAATCCTCCGGATACATCACCGTATTGAGCGTGAGATACGTCTGCACGCCGGCTTCGCGGCAGATATGAACAATCTTATGGAGATCTTGGGTCGTGAAGTTAGCAGACGACCGCGCCCGCATATTCAAGTGCTCCACACCGAAATAGATGCTATTCGCTCCAGCTTCAATCGCCGCGGTCAGACTTTCCCAGCATCCGACCGGAGCCATAATATTGATGGCGTTGTTTTTCGTAGGCGTTACTGTTTAGTTATATATTCTGCAATCTGTACTGCGTTCAGCGCCGCTCCTTTACGGATTTGGTCCCCGACGCACCAGAAAGTGAGTCCATTGTCCTTTGAAATGTCGTTTCGCACGCGCCCGACGTACACTTTGTCCGTTCCGCTTAGGAAAAGCGGCATAGGGTAGCGCTTATTGGCAGGGTCGTCCATTAGTTCGCATCCTTCGGCATGACGGAACGCTTCTTTAGCTTGTTCGGCGCTAATAGGTTGTTCCGTTTCAAGCCAGATGCTTTCGCTGTGAGCGCGAAGGGACGGGACACGAACACAAGTAGCACTTACCCGAATATCGGAGTGCATAATCTTGCGGGTCTCGTTATACATCTTCATCTCCTCTTTCGTGTAGTCGTTGTCGGTGAAGACATCGATTTGCGGAATGAGATTATATGCTAACTGATAGGCGAACTTGCTCACCGTCACTTCTTCTCCGTTCAGCACTTGGCGATACTGTGTCTCTAACTCTTTCATCGCTTGAGCGCCGGCACCGGAAGCCGCTTGATAAGTAGCGACGTGCACTTGCTTAATATGACTTATTCGTTCAATAGCCTGCAGCGCCACCACCATTTGTATGGTTGTGCAGTTTGGATTGGCGATGATACCCCGCGGGCGATTGAGTGCATCGGCTGCATTCACTTCGGGAACGACCAGCGGCACGTCATTGTCCATTCGGAACGCGCTGGAGTTATCAATCATTACCGCGCCAAAACGGGTAATGTCCTCCCAGTACTCCCGTGATACGGAAGCCCCTGCGGAAGTGAAGGCGATGTCCACACCTTTGAAATCATCACCATGTATAAGTTCTTTAACTTTGTAGGAATGTCCTTGGAATGAATATTCGGTTCCGGCACTACGCGCAGAACCGAATAAACGCAGTTCGGTAACAGGAAAGTGGCGCTCTTCAAGCACTTTCAATAATTCTTGACCTACGGCGCCCGAAGCGCCCACAATCGCTACTACCATAGTCGTAACAATGAATAATTATTGTAACGAGATAATTGTGTCAGCCTCTTTTACGTCGAAAGCGATTTTGCCTTCACGAGCTAACCAACCAAGTGCAAGATTGAGGTCAGCATCTTTCAGTTTCGTAGCTTTCTTGAGAGCTTTTTGAGCGAGAGCACCGTTCTGCAATGCAGTCCAAACTAAGCCGGCGTTCTCTCCGATTTTACTTGTAATCATAATACCTCAAAATTTAAATATTTAACAAATAATACCGAATGATTCGGTTTTTAATCTTCCGCTTTTTTGAAAATGACACACGCATTCAGACCGCCAAACCCGAAGTTATTGGACAAGGCATATCTGATGTTGCGCTTTTGAGCCACATTGAACGTGTAGTTCACCTTGTAGTCAATCTTTTCATCCTCATCGCCTTCCGCATGGTTGATAGTTGGCGGGATAATTCCTGTTTCGAGCGCTTTTACGCAAGCGACAGCTTCGATAGCTCCAGCAGCACCTACTAAATGGCCTGTCATTGATTTGGTGGAGTTGAGGTTCATATCATAGATATGTTCTCCAAACACAGCACGGATAGCGCCTAACTCTGCGATATCGCCTAATGGAGTTGAAGTGCCGTGCGTGTTGATATAATCAATGTCGTTCGGTTGTAATCCTGCATCCGCCAGCGCTACTTTCATTACCCGAATAGCACCTTTGCCTTCTGGATCCGGAGCGGTCATGTGGTAAGCATCCGATGTGGCGCCAGCGCCAACCATCTCTGCATAAATCTTTGCTCCGCGAGCTTTCGCGTGCTCGTACTCTTCTAAAATAAGACAAGCGCCGCCTTCGCCCAAAACGAATCCGTCACGAGATTTGGAGAACGGACGGCTGGCAGTCTCGGGACTGTCGTTACGTGTTGAGATAGCGCGCATGGCATTAAATCCACCGATACCTGATGGTCTGATATCTGCGTCTGCACCTCCGGTGAGCACCACGTCGGCACGACCTAAACGCACCGCGTCAAAGGCTTGGGAGATAGCGTGTGATGAGCTGGAGCATGCTGACGAAACGATAAATGCCATTCCGGTCAAGCCAAACTCTAAGGAGATATGCCCCACACCCATACTATGCAATGCTTTAGGAATAAAGAACGGGTTGTAGCGAGGAGTACCGTCGCCTGTGGCAAATTCTCCTACACCTTCTTCGAAGCTGTGCAAACCGCCCATTCCACTTCCCCAGATTATACCTATTCTGTCCTTATCTTCCGTTTCAAGGTCCAACGCAGCGTCTTGCAAAGCCTCTTTAGCGACATAAACCGAGAACTGTGAGTAACGGTCTAATCGGCGTGCTTCCTTAGGATCCATGATAGAAGAGAAGTCAAAATCCTTCACTTCGCAAGCAAAGTGGGTGCGAAACTTACTGCAATCAAATTGGGTGATTTCACCGGCACCACTTTTGCCGGCTACCATATTATTCCACATGGTCGGGATGTCGTTGCCAATAGGCGTTACAGCACCCAAACCAGTAACTACTACTCGTTTTAATTCCATAACATTATTGTACAATTTACGAGCTTACAGTTACCCGCAAACTCGTAAAGTGCTATTTTTAAAAAACAGATTAAGCAACAGCTTTCTCAATGTAAGCAACAGCGTCACCTACGGTAGCAATCTTCTGAGTGTCCTCGTCTGGAATAGTGATATTGAACTCTTTCTCAAACTCCATAATCAACTCAACAGTGTCCAGAGAGTCTGCATTCAGATCTGCTGCAAAACTTGCATCAAGTGTTACTTGAGATTCCTCAACACCAAGTTTGTCTACAATGATTGCTTTTACTTTGGATTCAATTTCTGACATAATCGTATAATTTAAAGTTAATAATTTTCGTATTTCGGACTTTGTCCGGCGCAGCGCTTACTACGCACTTTACAAAATCGGCTGCAAAAGTATAGCTTTTTTTTTATATACGCAAATTTTTGTGGATTTTTCTTCCAAAAACCTGCATTTTGCAACACAAACTTAACGAAATTGCAACTTATAGACTGAATAGATACTCTATTCCCTCCCGAATTTCTTCCACAGTTGCAGTTTGATTGATTGCCGGTTCGCCGATGTTACGTAAGAGCGTAAAATTGATTTCCTGCGCGCAATCATTTTTCTTATCTTTGTACATCAAATCCACCAATTCTGAGGACTGCTTGCAATTGCAATTAGGTCTGCCATAATAGGTAAGCATAATTTGACTTAACTTTGTTAATGGCTCTTTGGAGCAGCCTAATTTAATCACGCTCAAGTATAGTTCCACAATCATTCCCCATACTACGCAATAGCCATGTCGAGCTCGCGTTTTTTCCTCTAACGCATGGCCTGCCGTGTGACCAAAATTCAGCACTTTGCGCCAATCTCTCTCCTGCGGGTCTTGTGCGACAACGCGCTCCTTATATTCGCGTGCTGCGGCGATAATGTCCGTATCCACATCCGCTTTCTCTTCTATGTATCGCTCCAGACTGTTCAACGCAGCCGAAAAACGCTCCTCGCTCTCCAATAATGCACACTTTATAATTTCTCCATAACCGGATAAAACTTCTTCTGTAGGCAGAGTCTGCAGGAAAGATGAATCCGTGATGACTAATTTGGGTGGATAGAACGCGCCAACACGATTCTTCAGACCGCCTAAATTTACACCTGTTTTTCCGCCTACGGCTGCATCAACCATCGCCAGTAGTGTTGTCGGAATATTGATATAATCAATACCGCGCAAATAGGTTGCTGCTACGAAACCGCCTAAGTCACATGTCGTTCCACCACCTATGTTAATCAGAAGCGCTTTGCGCGTAGCTCCCTGTTCGGTTAACCACATCCAAATCTTCTCCGCCACTGACAGACTTTTTGCGTCTTCACCATCTTCCAATTCGAAAGTGGGAAACCGCATAGGATACGCTGACCTTACGCTACGGATAACGAACACTTGATTGGCATCATATTGTTGCAAAAAAGTTGCTAATTCAGCTTGCATAGTATCTTTTTTTACGAAAAACGCTGCAAAATTATAACAATTCTTGCATATATGCAAAAAAAACACTACCTTTGCCGCCCAAATTGGATAATTATGCAACGAAAACTTATTTTATTTGCCCTGGTGGCATTCTTTTCTGTGTCCTTAAGTGCGCAAAGTGTGAACTATCTCACTACCGACCAATTTAAGACAAAAGTGTTTAACTATACAACCGAAAAGGAGTGGAAATATCTTGGTGATAAACCGTGTATTATTGATTTCTACACGACGTGGTGCGGACCTTGTAAGATGTTAGCGCCTATTATGGAGCAACTCGCAAAGGAGTATGCTGGCAAAGTGTATTTCTACAAAGTAGATGTGGAGCAAGAGAGAGAAATTGCGCAAGCGTTTCAAATAACCAGTTTCCCACGTATTCTCTATATCCCTAAATCCGACAAACCGATGATGCAAATCGGCTTGCAGCCCAAAGAGGAAATAAAGGCCATTATCGACGAACATCTCATTACGAAGTAATCCATGCAAGTTGAATTTGTTCTACTCATCCTTTCTTTGCTGTTCTTTGCCAGCATTTTTACAGACCGTATCGGATATCGGTTCGGCGTGCCGGCGTTGTTGCTGTTCCTCTTTGTCGGAATGCTTTTCGGACCAAGCGGATTAGGCGTTTGGCTCGGAGGAGAGAATGGTTATGGCATCAATATTGCGACTGCGCAAGCTATTGGAACCATCGCGCTTTGTGTCATCTTGTTCTCTGGCGGATTGGACACGAAGATTTCTGATATTCAGCCTGTTATGGCTCCGGGTATTACGTTAGCTACGGTAGGCGTGTTTATCACTTGTGTGGTGACCGGCGTATTAGCATGGCTGTTTTTCGGTTGGCTGCATAGTCTGCTTACCATATCTATTTGGTCGGCATTACTTATGGCGGCTACGATGTCTTCAACTGATTCGGCAAGTGTGTTTTCTATCTTGCGAACGAACGATGTAAAACTCAAACATAATCTGCGACCATTATTGGAATTGGAGTCAGGAGCGAATGACCCGATGGCGTATATCTTAACGATTACGCTTATCAGCATTGTGACCTCAACGACAGCAGAAATTGATGCCCTTGAGATTTTCCAGAATATTCTCATTCAGCTTGTAATGGGTGCTGTTATCGGATTTATATTTGGTAAAGTGGTTGTGTGGCTGCTCAATAAAGGCGCTCTTAGCAATGATAGCTTGTATCCTATCATGGTGCTCACAGCATGTATTTTTATCTTTTCTGTGACTTATTACCTAAAGGGTAATCCGTATTTAGCTGTTTATATGGGCGGACTTATTATAGGTAATAGTCGGTTCTACCGCAAACGCCAAACGAAGGCTTTCTTTGACGGACTCACTTGGCTCAGCCAATTGGTTATGTTCTTGATGTTGGGTTTGATGGTTAAACCGCTTGAACTACTGGATTGGAAAGTGTGGGTATTCAGTCTCACAGTTAGCATTATCATGATTTTTGTGGCGCGACCATTGAGTGTGTTTATATGCTTACTTCCTTTCAAAAAGTTCAAACAAAACGACCGCTTGTTTGTCGGATGGGTCGGACTGAAAGGTGCCGTGCCGATTATTTTCGCCATTCTCTGCGAAGCTGCCGATGTTCCACATTCCGAAATCCTTTTCAATGTCGTCTTTACCTGCACGCTTATCAGTCTAATTATACAAGGTACTTCTTTAGGAGTAGTCGCTTCCAAACTCAAACTCGTTACGCCCCAAGCGCCGGAGCATAAACTTCGTTACTTCGATATTGACTTGCCCGACGAGATTCAGTCTTCATCTTGGGAGCGCGTCGTGGACGAAGAACTGATTAGCAAAGGAAATCGACTCAAGGACTTGACTATTCAGCCACATACGCTCGTTATTATGGTTCGCAGAGGAGATACATTCTTTGTTCCAAAAGGAGATACTGAATTGCAACTTGGCGACCAACTGCTTGTTATTTCGGATAATAACGCACAAAAAGTAGTGCAAGAACTCGAAGACGAAGAAGCCGAAATACTAACGCATTGGTGGATGGATTTTGTAGCGCATACCGGCAAATTTATGCGTGTGCGCTGGAAAAGACTTATTGATAGTAATAAAAAGAAAAAATAATTAATTCATATTCGCATGAAAACAACTGTTTTCTTAACAGGTGCAACTGGCACAATGGGATTTGCCGGAATGATGGAAATCCTCAAATATCCCGAACAATATGATTTGCGTATTCTCGCAAGACCAAGTAAGAAAAACAAAGAACTTCTGACTCCCCTAATCGCTAAACATTCAGCGTTAAATGTTATCTGGGGAGACTTGACTAAATACGAAGATGTACTTAAAGGCGTTACAGGTGCAGATATCGTTTTGCATGTTGGAGGAATGGTTTCTCCGCAAGCCGATTATCGTCCAACGGCTACCCGAAAAACGAATATAACGGCAGCCATGAATGTTAGAGACGCTGTCGAGTCGCAGCCGATTGACAAACAGCCCAAAGTCGTCTATATAGGTTCTGTGGCACAAATGGGTGACCGTCGTGAGCCATTGCATTGGGGAAGAACAGGTGACCCTATCTGCGTTAGTGCCTATGACCATTATGGAATAACAAAAGCTTGGGCGGAACGTATCATCACCGATTCTGGTATTAAGACTTGGGTTTCACTCCGCCAATCGGGAATTCTCTATCCGGCTATTCTCAAAAACTATGACCCGATTATGTTCCACGTGCCCGTTCGTGGTGTCTTGGAATGGGCAACTGTCGAAGATAGCGGCAGACTCTTGGAGCGTATCTGCAGACCAAGTGTGCCCGAAGAGTTCTGGAAAAATTACTACAATATCGGTTCCGGCGCAGAATATCGCATTTCTAACTATGAGTTCGAATGTCTCCTTCTGGACGCAATTGGTTGCCCAAAACCGGAAAAGATATTCAACTCCAATTGGTTTACAACACGTAATTTCCACGGAATGTGGTATCTTGATAGCGACAAACTCGAAGGCTTCCTTCACTTCCGCGAGAATATGCCTATTAAGGAATACTTCAAAAAACTTGCTAAAGCGCCATCCGTTCCAAGTGGTATCAAGTTTGCTGCCAAAACAAAAGTGGCAAAACTCTTCCCGCATCTTGTCAAACTCGGAATGTGGTTCATGGCAATGTCTAAAGAGCACGGAACACAATGGTGGATTAAGCATCGTAATGACCCGCAACTCGGCGCAAAATGTCAACAACGTATTAGCGCTTATTATGGCACCTATGAGGACTATCTCGCTATCAGACCTTGGAACAAAATGGATCTCTCACACAATAGCGAAGATGCTGTTATTCTCAATCATGGTTACGACGAGACAAAACCTCTCAACGAATTGGATATCGCCGATATGCAAGCTGCGGCTGAGTTCCGTGGCGGCAAATGTCTGTCTAAGTCCATGGTGAAAGGCGATTTGGACACTCAACTCGAGTGGCAATGTGCACAAGGTCATAAGTTTAAAGCTTCTCCACGTCTTATCCTTCTTGGCGGACATTGGTGTCCGGATTGCTTCCCGTGGCCGTACAAAGAAGAGAATCCGCGTCCATGGCAATGGGATAAAGAAGCAAAACGTAATCCGTTCTTCGCGCAACTGTGGGCACCATTACACGACCCGAAAGAAGACAACACCTACGGACCTGAAGTATTTGACGGCTGGGAATAGTGAAAGGCGAAAGGCATTTTAACCCTTCGCCCTTCGCCCCTAACCCTTCGCCCTTAACCCTTCGCCCTTAATATGTACTTCGACGAATTACCTCTTTCTGATGACGTTTTAGACGCTCTATGGGACATGCACTTTGACGAGTGCACTCCCGTACAAGAAAAAACCATTCCGGTCATCCTTGATGGCCGAGATGTGATTTCTTGTGCACAAACAGGAACAGGTAAAACGGCGGCATATATACTTCCGCTTCTTACTAATCTCGCTTACGACGACCACGATCCTGACAAACTAAATGCCATCATCATGGCGCCAACGCGAGAACTTGCCCAACAAATAGACCAACAAATGGAGGGATTTGGTTTTTATGTACCATTCTCTTCCGTTGCTATCTATGGGGGAAATGACGGCGGTTCGTGGGGAAATCAAACTTCCGGTATTACCAAAGGAGCTGACATCATCATCGCTACTCCCGGTCGATTACTCAGCCTAATTAATATCTACTCACCCGACTTCTCCGGAGTCAAGTACTTCATCCTCGATGAAGCCGACCGAATGCTCGATATGGGCTTCTACGACGATATCATGACTATCGTGCGCAAACTGCCCAAGGACTGCCAGAAAATTATGTTCTCTGCCACCATGCCGAAAGATATCCGCAAGATGGCAAGGGCTATAATGAATAACCCGGTAGAGGTTAAAATTGCTGTTTCACGACCTCCCGAAGCCATTCGTCAATTGGCTGTAGAACTGAACGAAACCGAAAAAACAAACACCATCGTCGATTTGGTAGTTGGCAAAAAAGCGCTCAATAAGGTAATCATCTTTGTTGGTAAAAAACAACGTGTTAAAGACTTGACACATGCGCTACGAATGAGGAATATAGATGCACGCCCTATGCACTCCGACCTTGACCAAAAGGAACGAGAAGCCGTAATGTTGGATTTTCGCAATGGTAAAGTGCAAGTGCTTGTTGCCACAGATATTGTTGCCCGCGGAATAGATGTGGATGATATACCTTTGGTCATCAACTACGATGTACCACGTGATGCTGAAGATTATGTGCACCGCATTGGAAGAACAGCTCGAGCTGAGAATATCGGAACAGCTATCACACTCGTTTCAGATCAGGATAAACGTTTCTTTCAAAAGATAGAACGTTTCCTACATAAGCAAATTCAGCGCTTAGCTCTGAGTGACGTGGCGGGGATAATACCATAACTGCCACGAGTTGAAAATATTGGTCCAAATAGAGTAAAAAGCCAAAACAACGGAGCATAGCGGATGCAAATATAAACATGCCATCCAAATTCCCACTGCTGAATTCTTTTGAGCCAGTAATTGTCCGCCGGCTATCGTGTCCCCATAATGCTTCCCTAATAACTTACCAATAGTAAAATGTATCACGCATAACACGAGCGATATAACGGCTAACCATATTATATTTTGCTCGTTTCCTTCATAGTGCAAAACAATATAATCCATTGTTCTGCCTAACGTTAATGTTAGCGCCATTGCCCAAAGTGGAAGAGCATACGATTTCCAACTCGCTAATTGTGCATTCACTCTTGGTAACCACCATTGCAGACATAGTGCAATCAAATAGGGCAGGGCTAATACCGTAGATATATGCTTCAAAATAGTCCAAAACGAGGTCCAAAAAGGCATCGTCTGTTGCATGCCGATAAAAGAAAACACTATTGGCGCAACAAACACTACCAATAAGTTACCCACTACCGTATAGGATACGACCGTTTCTCTCTTTGCACCTAACTCACAACTTACTACGCTCACACTTGATGCTACTGGACATAATATGCCGATTAACACTCCTTCTGCTAATATGGCATTCTCCGTCCACCATAATATCAAGCCGTAACCTGCCAAACTAAACACAACTTGTATCGCTGCAATCCAAAACTCTAACTTGGAAGGACGCAAATCGGTTAACTTGACCGAACAGAAAGTAAGAAGCAATATAACGAATATCAAATAGGGAGTCAAACCATTGATTATCTCTAACCAATGGTGAAACGTGATGCCTAAAATAATCGCTATGGGTAATATATATGGTTTAAATCTATGCATAACTAAAAAAGCACGGTCAAACCGTGCCTTTTTGCTTTTGTACCGCGAGTGGGACTTGAACCCACACAGCCATCACTGGCCAAAGGATTTTAAGTCCTTCGTGTCTACCGATTCCACCATCGCGGCGTTGCAAATGCAACTCTCGGTAAAAACCGGCTGCAAAAGTACTGCTATTTTTTCATATAGACAAATTTATTTTGTTTTTTTTTGAAAAAGCGTAAAAAAATAATAAAATTCTCAGAAAATTTGCAAGATTAAAAAAAAAGTTATATCTTTGCGGACTTTTTGAATTTATACTTATAAAGCACACACATACACGTTGCACGTATGACTTACACAAATCGTTTTTTACTCGTCCTATCAACCGCACTCCTTTGTTGTGTTTTAGCGCCCGGTTACTCTTTCGCAGAACCAAAACAAAAGCAAACTGAGTTTCAATACAACAGCCGTGTAGCTCATGATGACAAGCCTGTTTGGGGTAAAAAAGCCAGTCGGCAAACAGGTCTTTACACAATCCGTAACCGGTCTGTCGCTTCTGGAGTTTGTCTTAACTTGAATGCTATGTACTATTATGGCGACATTGACATGTTAGACCAAGCCTTTGTACACGGCTTCCAACCGCAAAACCTCTCAGTCGGTGGTGGACTGCATTTCGGCTATATGCATCCAATGGGTAGATTCTGCAACTGGCGATTTACACTCGGTGGCGGATTTATGCATGGTAACGATAGCGCACGCTATACCATCAAGGATAGTGGTGAGAAAATACCTGCCGGTAAAGGATTATTCAAAAGCGGTTTCGGTGAGGCCAACGTCGGAATCGAGTTCTATCCCTTCCCTCGTGCAGGATTTTATTTGTATGCCGGACTCGGTGTGGCTGTAAGTTATATTCAATACGATTTTTATAAAACCAAAATACCTAAAGGTAATACCGTCAGCGTTTTGCCTATGCTCCCTCTCGAAATAGGATATAACTTCTATCTCGGTCGTAGTTGGTTTCTTGGAGTATCCGTGGCTGTTCACCAAGGTCTGATGGATATTGCTCATGCTAACTTAGATGCTTGGCCACTCGAATCGACTTCCGTCTTCCAATGGGGAGATGGATATTTCCAAATAGGTCTCTCAATCTCCTATCGTTGGCATAATTGCGAAGTATGCCGTATTAGTAAATGGTAAACAAACGTAAGATAATTAACGATCCGGTCTTCGGCTTCTTGTCTATTCCGAATGATCTGCTCTTCGACATACTGCAGCATCCATATGTGCAGAGGCTTTCGCGTATCCGACAACTCGGCTTGAGTAATTTCGTGTACCCGGGGGCTATGCATACGCGATTCTTGCACTCGATTGGAGCGATGCATCTTATGCAGGAGGGTATAAACTCTCTCCGAAACAAAGGTGTCGTTATCTCCGATGGAGAATCAACCGGTGCGATGGCTGCTATCTTACTTCACGATATAGGGCATGGACCTTTCTCTCACGTGTTGGAACATACACTCGTTGATGGCATTACCCATGAGGAAATATCACTCCTAATGATGGAGCAGATAAACTTCGACCTCTCGCCTAAATCCGAACAACAACTTTGGACTAAGCGGCCACTCGACTTGGCGATAGCTATCTTCAAAGACCAATATCCACGCCATTTCTTGCATCAACTGATTTCCAGCCAATTGGACGTTGATAGAATGGATTATCTCTGCCGCGACTCGTTCTTCTCCGGAGTTCAAGAAGGTAGAGTGGCAAGCGAACGATTGCTCAAAATGCTCAACGTTGTGGATGATAGACTGGTAGTCGAATATAAAGGTATTTATTCTGTTGAGAAATTCCTTGTTGCTCGACGACTTATGTATTGGCAGGTTTATCTGCACAAGACTTCTGTGGCAGCCGAGCAACTGCTCATAAAAATTCTACTGCGAGCAAAAGAACTTGCAGACCGCGGTGTGGAATTATTTTGTGCTCCGTCCTTACATTACTTCCTTTATAACCATGTTGCAAAAAAAGACTTTGCACTTGGCTCGGAGGCTATGAAACAATATGCCTTGCTCGACGATAGCGATGTCCTTTCCGCTATCAAAGCCTGGATGTCCTGCGACGACAAAGTGCTCGCATACCTATCGGCTGCTTTCACCAATAGGCAACTCTATCGCGGACGAATTCTCGCAGAACCGCTTACCGATGGCGAGAAGGCTATACTCGAACGGCACTATGTACAAGTGCTCGGAATTGATCCGGCGGATGCTCACTATTTCTATTCCGAACATGTCTCAACCAGCAATACCTATTCCGAAAAGGATGACTCAATCGACATTCTCTATAACGACGGAACGGTACGAGACATCGCTTCCGCAAGCGAAATACTTGACCTCAAAACGCTTACGCGTAAACCACATAAACTTTATTTATTCCAGTTTAGAGCATGATTGAATTTAGTGCACAGCAAATAGCCACACTGTTAGGCGGAAAAATCATTGGTGACCAAAACCGCAAAGTTTCGGACGTTGGACCATTAGAATCGGCACGCGAAGGACAACTCTCTTTCTTGTGTGAAGAGAAGTACCTTCCGCAGCTTGAAACAACCAATGCATCCGTAGTCCTTCTATCGAGCGGCTTACGAGACGCTGCCGAGGCGCTGCCGACTCGCTCCACTATCATCGTGGTCGAGAACGCACGTGCAGCGATGGGACAATTACTACAACTCGTAGCCAAAGCCCTCAATCCTGCAAAACAAGGTGTGGAACAACCATCGTTTGTCGCTCAAGGAGTCGTAGTTCCTGAGGATGCGTATATTGGCGCGTTCGCTTACATCGGTAAGAATGTGCAACTTGGAAAAGGCGTGCAAATATATCCCAATTGTTACATTGGGGACAATGTCAAAATAGGCGATAATACCATTCTCTATTCCGGCGTCAAAGTGTACTATAACTGTGAAATAGGTAAAGATTGTATCCTGCACGCCGGAGTCGTCATCGGCGGAGATGGTTTCGGATTTGAACCCGATGCCAATGGCGTGAACCAAAAACTGCCGCAGATAGGAAATGTCATTATTGAAGATGATGTCGAAATAGGCGCCAACTCAACCGTTGACCGTGCAATGATGGGCTCAACTATCATTAAGAAGAATGCCAAAATAGACAATCTCGTCCAAGTAGCGCACAATGTCGTAGTCGGTGAGAGTTGTTTCCTCTGCGCACAAGTAGGTATTGCAGGCTCCACAACTATTGGAGACCATTGTGTCTTCGCTGGACAAGTCGGAGTAAATGGACACATTGAAATTGCTGACCACTGCGTCTTTGGCGCTAAAGCCGGTGTGCATTCCAATCCTCGCAAACCGGGATTCTATCAAGGCGCTCCGGCTTTTGATGCGCTCGCTTGGCGCAAATGTACTGCCGGATTCAAACAACTGCCTGACCTTATGCACCGAGTCTCTGACTTGGAGCAAAAAATGAAAAAGAACGAACAATAATATGAAGCAGCAGACAATCAAATCGGATTTTACCCTCTCAGGCAAAGGCTTGCACACGGGAATTGTTATCACGGCGCACTTCTGTCCAGCGCCGGAGAATAGCGGTATCCGTTTCTGCCGCGTAGATCTTTCCGGTGAACCAACGCATTCCGCTCTGGCTTCCTATGTCACACAGACAAGTCGTGGCACCGTGCTTGAGAACGGAAAATGGAAAGTGTCAACCGTTGAACATGTGATGTCTGCGCTTTATGCATTGGGTATAACCAATTGCCTTATTGAAGTGAATGCACCCGAGGTGCCTATTCTCGATGGTAGTGCTAAACCGATTGTCGATGCTATTCTCCAAGCCGGTATTCTGACACAAGACGCCGATGCGGACGAATGGATAGTTACAGAACCACTCACTTTCGATAATAAAAAAGGGAGCAAGATTACTATTACTCCGTGCGACCGATATGAAGTCGCAGTAGATGTCGATTATCCTTCACCTATTCTCCATCTGCAACATGCCGAACTAACTGACCTCACAATCTATCCGCAAGAGATAGCACAAGCACGTACGTTCTGCTTCCTACGCGAGATAGAATGGCTGCTGAGGCTCGGACTAATAAAAGGTGGAGACCTGAATAACGCTCTCGTTATATACGACAAGAAACTCTCGCAACGTACGCTCGACAAAATGACGGATAAACTGAACCAACCGCATATCGATGCTTCGGTTCTCGGTTATCTCAGTCCGCTTAAATATGAGAACGAACCGGCAAGACATAAACTCTTGGACGTAATAGGAGACTTTGCACTAATAGGCAAACGAATCAGAGGACGCATCGAAGCAACATGTCCTGGACATGGCTTCAATACCGCTTGTGCCAAGCAAATCCTCCAAAGTATTCAAAAAATCTAAAATCTACAATCTGAAATATAAAATATTCAATCACAATGATATCTCCATTAGCAAGCGTTCACCAAAACGCAAAAATTGACGAATCAGCCCAGATAGGACCTTTCGTGTTCATTGATGACGATGTCGAAATCGGAGCTGGAACAATTATCGATGCAAATGCCACTATTTGTGCGCACACTCGTATCGGTAAAAACTGCCACATCTTCCCGTCTGCAGTTATTGGTGCCATTCCGCAGGACCTAAAGTTCCACGATGAACTCACTTATACCATTATCGGCGACAATAACGTCTTACGTGAATGTGTAACTGTCCATCGCGGTACGTTCTCCAAAGGCAAAACCGTCATCGGAAACAATAACCTCATCATGGCATATTGCCACGTAGCACATGACTGCCTGCTTGGTAATAACATCATCATGTCCAATACTACCCAACTCGCGGGTGAAGTGGTGGTGGACGATTGCGCCGTTATTGGCGGCGGAACACTTGCGCACCAGTTCAGTCACATCGGCTCCTATGTTATGATTCAAGGTGGAACGAAAGTGCTCAAAGATGTGCCGCCTTTCGTTACTGCTGGACGCGACCCGATTATGTACTGCGGACTCAACTCGGTTGGACTGCATAGACGTGGATTCTCTAACGAACGTATTGAGGCTATCCATGCTATCTATCGCATTCTCTTCCAGTCCGACCTGAATGTCTCACAGGCTATCGCGCATATCTTGGAGACTATCCCACAATCCGAAGATAGGGATTATATTGTTGACTTTGTTAAATCTTCGCCACGAGGCGTTATTAAAGGTATTTGATTATGGAAGAAGAACGTAGTCTCAATTTTATTGAGCAAATAGTAGAGAAAGACTTGCAAGAGGGTGTAAATGACGGACGTATTCAAACACGTTTTCCGCCGGAACCTAACGGATACCTTCATATAGGACACGTTAAAGCTATCTGTCTCGATTTCGGTATCGCAGAAAAATACAACGGAATCTGCAACCTTCGCTTCGACGATACCAATCCCGCGAAGGAAGATACTGAATATGTAGAAACTATCGAACGAGACATCGCTTGGCTTGGCTTTAAATGGGGGAAAATATTCTATGCTTCCGATTACTTCGAGCAACTCTACGACCTCGCTATCCGCTTTATCAAGGAAGGTAAAGCGTATGTGGATGAGCAAACTCCCGAACAAATTGCAGAGCAAAAAGGTACGCCTACAGAACCTGGTGTAGCTTCACCCTATCGCGATAGACCCGTAGAAGAAAATCTGCGCCTCTTCCAAGCTATGCAAAATGGCGAGATTGAAGAAGGACGAATGGTGCTTCGCGCAAAAATAGATATGGCGCACCCAAATATGCACTTCCGTGACCCTATCATGTACCGAATCATCACTTCACATCCACACCATCGTACTGGACGCCGTTGGAATGTGTATCCAATGTATGACTTTGCACATGGACAATCCGACTACTTCGAAGGAGTAACACACTCTATCTGTACACTCGAGTTTGAAGTGCATCGCCCGCTCTACGATTATTTTTTGGACCAAATAACCGGAGCTAACTTCATCGGTATGTCGCCTTACGGACCTGATTATAGACCAAAACAACGCGAATTTAACCGACTCAATATCACTTACACCGTGATGTCCAAACGCAAAATGCTCCAACTCGTTCAAGAGCATCTCGTTGCCGGATGGGATGATCCGCGTATGCCGACTGTCTGCGGTCTTAGACGACGTGGTTATACACCAACCGCTATTCGTAACTTTATGGACAGAATCGGTTATACCAAGGTCGAAGGTATGATAGACCAAGGACTGCTCGAACATACAATCCGCGAAGACCTCAAAGAAACGGCTCCACGTATTTGTGCAATCTTTGACCCCGTTAAACTGGTCATCACTAACTACGAAGGTAACGGAGAAATACTCGTTGGGGAAAATATCGATGGACATCCAGAACTCGGTACACGTGAAATGCCTTTCGCACGAGAACTCTATATCGAACGTGGCGACTTCCTTGAGGAAGCGGATAATAAATTCTATCGCCTTTCTCCTAACGGACGCGAAGTGCGACTCAAAAATGCCTATATTATCCAAGCTACCGGCTGCGAAAAAGATGCTAATGGCAATATAACAACTGTCTTTGCTACTTACGATCCGACTTCCAAATCGGGCACGGAAGGTGGTAACCGCAAGACAAAGGCTACGATTAACTGGGTGGAGTGCAGTAGCGCTTTGGAAGCCGAAGTACGACTCTATGACAGACTCTTTGCCGTTGAGAATCCTGCCGCAGAGGAAGGTGACTTCCGCGACTTGCTTAACCCCGATAGCCTGAAAGTGGTTACTGCAAAAGTCGAAGGCTCATTGCGTAGCGAACTCCATGCTCCGATTATCCAAAATGGAATAGAGCAGGAGAACCACTACCAACTGCTCAAACAAGGCTACTTCGTGGTTGACCCTGACACAACGGCTGAACATCTTGTGCTCAACCGCACATGCTCACTTAAGGACAACTATCTCAAATAATTGTCGCTCGGCTTGGAAATGAGAACCCGACTATATAACGGAAAAGAACAAATCTTCTGCGAATGGCGACGCCGTTGGGTCCGCCTGACTCCCGAAGAGTGGGTTCGACAACAGTTGCTTCACCGCTTGGTGGAGCAACTTGGTTATCCCGCTTCACTTATTGCTGTAGAAGCTCCTATCAAAGTCGGAGAAGTCCAAAAACGCTGTGACGCCATCGTTTACAATCACTCCATGACGCCCATCGTTCTCATCGAGTGCAAAGCTGAAACGGTGCCGCTCACACAAAAAACGATGGACCAAGCTGCTACGTATAACCGAAAACTCCAAGTCCCTTACCTCATACTCCACAACGGACCACAAACCATTGTGGCGAAGGTGAACGACAATACCATTAGTTTCATTAACGCCATTCCGCAATTCAACCAATTATAACATGGAAACCATTGTTTCACTCGCTGACAATATCGATACCGCCACCTTTTATGGCGTAAATAACCAAAATATTCTCTGTCTGAAGAATCAACATCCCGACGTGCGCATTGTTGCGCGTGGATACCAAATTAAAGTATCCGGTTCCGAAACAGCGGTCAATAAGTTCACTGCCAATCTCAAGGCCGTTGAGAATTTCTGTGCGCAACATAACACGCTCAATGAGGAACAGATTCTCCAAATACTCCACGGTGAACATCCACATGCAGCGGAACATGACAATCTCATTCTTCATGGCGTAAATGGCAAACCTATCCTTGCCCGCTCTCTCAATCAAAAGAAATTAGTTACTGAGTACGACAATAACGATCTCCTTTTTGCCATCGGACCTGCCGGTTCTGGTAAGACTTATACCGCTATCGCACTCGCTGTCCGAGCTCTCAAGAATCGAGAAGTCAAACGCATCATCCTCTCCCGCCCTGCCGTCGAAGCGGGCGAGAAACTCGGCTTCCTACCCGGAGATATGAAGGAGAAAATTGACCCGTATCTGCAGCCGCTTTACGATGCCTTGCAAGATATGATACCGGGTGCCAAACTCAACGAATACATGGAGAAAGGTACGATTCAAATCGCTCCGCTTGCGTTTATGCGAGGACGTACTCTTTCCGATGCGGTAGTTATTCTCGACGAAGCGCAAAATACCACGTCCTCCCAGCTCAAGATGTTCCTTACCAGATTGGGAATAAATGGCAAAATGATTGTTACAGGTGACCTGACCCAAATTGACCTGCCCGCCTCGCAGCATTCAGGACTCAAAGATGCTATCGACCGTCTTGCCGACATCAAAGGTATAAGTATAGTGGAGTTTAATCAGAAGGATATCGTTCGACATCCGCTTGTTAAGCATATTGTGGACGCCTACAAATAGTTAATATACTATCGCGCCAACCACTCCGGCAAGGACAACCAATAGAATGGGGTGGCTTACCGTATCTATCACTTTCAACCATCGTGGGTCTGTTATCTTCAGCGGCTTTTTCAATAGAGGCAGTAGTGTGCATATGCCTACTACCGCGCAAATAACATAACTCGTCGCATCAATAAAACTTTCCTTATCGCACAACCGAACCGCAGCAAAAGCAATTAAGCAAACTACTGCGATGCGAATAATCTTCATCACTATCTGATAAGCAGGGTTCTCCGACCATTTGTCACGAATCTTCATATAGATCGAACACACGGCCAACATGATAATCAAACTCGGCAAAATCACGCCGGCGGACGCTACCAAACTACCCCAAACACTTCCCGTCGCGGTATAACCTACATATGTCGCACAGTTCAAACCTATCGGACCGGGAGTAACCTGACTTATTCCAACTATATCAACAAAATCCGTGCTACTCATCCACCCGTGATTAGTCACTTCTATCTCTATCAGGGCGATAATAGACATACCGCCTCCAAATCCTAATAGACCAATCTTCAAAAATGATATGAATAACTCCAAATATATCATCACTCCAATCTAAAATCTACAATCTACAATCTAAAATATAAAATCTAAAATCTACAATCTAAAATAATCAAATCTTCCTCGCCATTCTTATCACAGTTGCCGCTATCAGCGCTACCACTGCCGGACGTACGCCCTTAAACACACTCTCAACGGCTGGCAGATGCTTATATTGCGTAAAGAATATCGCAATCGCTAATATGCACACAATCGATGGAATGGTGGCGCCCAATACCGCCGCAAGAATATACGCCCAACGGTAACGACCTTTGCTCACGCACCAACCAACAAAGATCGCCGTATTCACCGCAATCAAACCCGGAACAGCTTGAGCCAATGCTAACATATTCAAGAACTCTTTCTCCTCAACCCATTTATGCTTATCTACAATCTCACGTTGAACGAGGGCGAGCATTACATACCCGCCCCCTATCGTGAACGTACCTATTTTTAAGTACACCCAAAACAATTCAAAAATTTTCCTTACTTCTCCCAAATCCCAAATCTCCAATCTACAATCTACAATCTAAAATCTCCAATCTCCAATCTAAAATCTACAATCTAAAATCTACAAGCTACAATCTAAAATATAAAATCTATATCACCCTATATTCTCCATTTGCAACTTGCTGTTGCTCACGCAGTTGCTGCTTAATAAACTTTGCCATAACATTGATAGCAGCATTATTATGACCACCTTGAGGAATAATCACATCCGCATAGCGCTTACAGGGCTCAATAAACTGTTCGTGCATCGGCTTCAAAACGCGTCCGTAGCGCTCCATAACAGCTTCTACCGTACGGCCGCGCTCAACGATATCACGCTTAATAACCCGAATCAAGCGGTCATCAGCATCGGCATCAACAAACACTTTCAGGTCCATCTCTTCGCGCAGTTTCTCGTCCCGAAGCGCCATAATGCCTTCCAATATCACAACCTCTTTCGGCTCAATATGTACCGTCTCATCTGCGCGAGTGCACGTGATATAACTATATATTGGCTCCTCGATGCTTTCTCCATTACGTAGCGTATGAAGATGTTGCTCTAACAATGGCCAATCAAACGCATCAGGATGGTCAAAGTTAATCTTTTGGCGATCTTCTACCGGCACATTACTCGAATCTTTGTAGTACGAGTCTTGGTGAAGTACTGCCACTTCACCTTTCGGCAAACGTTCGATAAGTTTTCTTACAACCGTTGTCTTTCCTGAGCCGGTTCCGCCGGCAATACCAATAACAAACATAATATCTCGTTTTTTCTTTTATGCAAATAGTTTGATGTCCTCTTCGGTTATCTCTTCGCCGCCCAATATAATCAATCGCTCAATCACATTCCTTAGCTCGCGAATATTTCCTGGCCAAGCATGCTGCTGCAAGGCTTTTATCGCTCCAGCGGTGAAATTCTTCTCTTTCCAACCTTGTTCTGAGCATATCTGTTTCGTGAAATAGGCAGTCAGAGCTGGAATATCTTCTAAACGGTCTCGCAAGGCAGGAACGCGAATTGGAATAACATTCAGTCGGTGGAATAAGTCCTCGCGGAAATTTCCTTTCTCTATCTCTTCCTGCAGATTCTTGTTCGTCGCAGCCAATACGCGCACATTCACTTTTGTCGTCTTGTCAGAACCGACGCGAGTAATCTCATTCTCCTGTAGCGCACGAAGCACTTTGGCTTGAGCCGCCAAACTCAAATCGCCTATTTCGTCCAGGAACAACGTACCTCCGTCGGCTTGCTCAAACTTACCGGCGCGGTCTTTTACGGCGCCTGTAAACGAACCTTTCATGTGACCAAATAACTCCGACTCAATCAACTCCGACGGTATAGCGGCGCAGTTTACTTCAACCATCGGCGCACTCGCACGATTCGATTGCTCATGAAGCAAATGGGCTACTACTTCCTTTCCGGTACCATTCTCACCTGTTATCAATACTCTTGCTTCGGTACCTGCTACCTTATTTATAATATCGCGTACGCGCGAGATAGCCTCCGAATCGCCTACCATCTGATTCCGTTCACCCACTTGCTTGCGAATTGCCTTCAACTCTTCCGTCTTTTGCTGCAATTGGCTGCTCAAATCGCCATGGGCTATGGCGTTCTTGGTCATCTGAAGCAAGTGATTCAAATCCAACGGCTTCTCCATAAAATCCCACGCACCTTTCTTTATCGCTTCTACCGCTGTCTCTATATTGCCGTGACCCGATATCATAATCACAGGACAATGAACTTTTGCCTTCTCCAAAAACTCAATACCATCCATTCCTGGCATCTTCACGTCCGAGAATATCAAGTCATACGCTGTCGAACTGGCTTTCTCCAAACCCAATTCGCCTGTCTCTGCTACTTCTACCTCGTAATCTTCCGTCTCTAAAATCTCTTTCAGCGTGTTGCGAATAGAACGCTCATCGTCGATAATTAGAATTTTTGCCATCTCTTTTAGAAATTTGCTGCAAAGATATAAATAATTTTGCATATGTGCAAAAAAAGTTGTACCTTTGCGCGATTTTTTGGTAAAAAAGTGCTTAACCATCTGCAAATAGTAAATTATCGCAATATTCGCGAGGCGTCTTTGGACTTTTCTGACAAGCTCAACTGCTTCATCGGGCTCAATGGACAAGGAAAAACCAATCTCCTCGACGCTATCTATTTGCTTTCATTTACCAAATCTGCTTTCTCTGCTTCTGACAGCCAAAACATCACACACGGCGAAGAAATGGCTATGGTACAGGGGCTATACTCCAACAACGAAGAGGTCCAACATCCAACAGGCGAAGCCGATCTAATCATCACTTGCGGACTCAAACGCGGAGTGAAAAAATCCTTCCGACGCGGAAAAAAAGAGTACAAACGCCTAATCGACCATATCGGACTCATTCCGCTGGTTATGGTCTGCCCACAGGATAATCAACTCGTCGAAGAAGGAAGTGACGAGCGGCGCAGATTCCTCGATGCGGTTATTTCACAACAGGATAAGTTATATCTTGAACACTTAACCCAATATAACGCTATCCTCAAACAGCGAAACGCACTCCTCAAACAACTCGAAGAGCAGGAGCAACCTGACTTCTATTTGCTTGAGATATTCGACGAACAACTCCTCGAACCGGCGCAATATATCTTCGCCGCAAGAACGAAGTTTATCGAAGCTTTCCTACCTGTTTTTCAAGAAGTTTATAGCGCCATTAGTGGCAATAACGAACATGTTAAACTGCTATATGTCAGCCAATTGCAAAACCGTGACTTGGCAGAGTCGCTCCATCGTACCCACCAGCGCGATATCATCCTCGGATGGACCTCGCAGGGCATTCATAAGGACGAACTCGAGATGCTCATTACAGATGGCGATAACGATTATCCCCTAAAACGAGTTGGTAGTCAAGGACAGCAAAAAACCTACCTCCTCGCTATGAAATTGGCGCAGGCGCTTTATCTTTCCCAAATCTCAAATATACAATCTCAAATATCAAATAGCAAAATGCCCATTCTCCTTCTCGACGATATCTTCGATAAACTCGACTCCGAACGCGTCGAACGAATCGTGCACCTCGTGCAATCCAACCGATTTGGGCAAATTTTCATTACCGACACCGATCGCCAGCATTTGACTACTATTCTCAAACCTGACGAATCCGCTAAAATCTTCTACGTGGAAAATGGTGTAATTACTACTTCCATTAACCACCCGTAAATATTTAGTCATGCGCAAGTTATACATCGCAATAGTAATATTCATTATTCATTATTCATTATTCATTCCTACTGCCCAAGCGAAAATTTCTTTCCGCGGGGCATGGATTGCTACGGTCGCTAATATCGACTGGCCGTCAACTGGCTCTATCGGCTATCCTGCTACGCAGCAGCAAGAACTGGTGGATATGCTCGACAGCCTGCAAGCTATCGGCATCAACTCCATCATCTTCCAAGTCCGCCCAACCGCTGATGCGCTCTATTGGTCTGAACTCGAACCATGGTCGCATTGGCTTACTGGCGTACAAGGTTATTGGCAGGATAATGGCAGCCTACTCGCAGGAATAGATGACCAATACGACCCGCTCGAATTTATCGTCTCCGAAGCCCACGACCGGGATATGCAAGTCCACGCCTGGCTCAATCCGTATCGCGTCACGATTAGCATGATGGACACATCCCAACTCGTCGCGAACCATATCATGAGACTGCATCCCGATTGGTTCTGGCAGTACGGAGAACAATGGTATTTCGAACCCGGACTTGACGAAACGCGCCATTGGATTTGCCTCGTTGTCGAAGATATCGTCTCTCGATACGACATCGACGCCATACACATGGACGACTATTTCTACCCATATCCCAAACCGCGACTTCCTCTTCCCGATAAAGCCTGCTTCGAAGCACATCCAAGAGGATTTACCGACATCCGCGAATGGAGACGAAATAACGTCAATATGGCTATCCGCGATATCGCCAAAACCATCAAAGCAACCAAACCATACGTCGAGTTCGGTATCTCTCCGTTCGGCGTCTGGCGCAATAACACCCGGGACTCGCTTGGTAGCGCTACCACAGCAGGACTGACCAACTACGACAATCTCTATGCCGACGTACTCTATTGGATTAGAGAAGGATGGATAGACTATGTCTGCCCGCAACTCTATTGGCATATTGGCAATCGCGCTGCCGATTATAATACACTCGCCCATTGGTGGGCACAGAGAGTGGACGAAGCCAATCTCGAATACGCAAAAAAAGCTTTCCGTCGCCTAACTACCGAAGAAATCGTTCCACCTGCTTCGCGCGACGATATCATTCATCCTTCGCCCGTGCCTGTCACATTCTGCAAACTCTATATCGGCATGGCGCCTTACAGACTTGGTAGTGAAAAAGAAGCTGCCGCTTGGCGTACTGGCAATGAGATTGACCGACAAATGAAAATCAACCGCACTATCCCGCAAATAGAGGGTGAGTGCTTCTATTCCACCAAACCGCTTCTCCGCAACCCCCTCGGCGTCTGCGACACCATCCGTAACTACTACCTCCCCCAACTCCCTAATCCCTAATCCCTAAACCTTAATCCTTAATTTTTAATTTTTAATTTTTAACTTCTAACTCCTAACTCCTAATCCCTAATCCCTAACCCCTAAACCTTAATTTTTAATTTTTAACTCCTAACTCCTAACTCCTAACTCCTAACTCCTAATCCCTAATCCCTAACCCCTAAACCTTAATCCTTAATCCTTAATTTTTAATTTTTAACTCCTAACTCCTAACTCCTAAACCTTAATCCTTAATTTTTAATTTTTAACTCCCAACCTCCAACTTCCATCCTCCAACCTCCAACAGCGCAGCGGTCCAACTTCCCATACCTTCAGATCGTGCCCTTGGGCAAAGAACTTTCAACCTCCAACTATACGATTTCCTTCTGTCCTGGATGTATCAACTCGTTTCGACTTGTGAACAACCGCCAAAAAAATAGCGCATAGCGAGCGGCGCTTTCTCTTTTTTGTGCGGTTGCGAACCGAAGAACGATTGATACAATCCAGGACTCAGTACCTCCAAACGACTTCCCCCAGCAAAAAGTTCATCTATCATCTATCATCTATAAATCTACAATCTACAATAAGGCGCAGCCGCCAAATCTACAATCTAAAATAAGGCGTCAGCCGCCAAAGGTTCATCTATTATCTATCATCTATCATCTATTTAGTCTTGACTCTTGACTCTAACCCCCAACTTCTGTCTTATACTGAAATAGGTTTACTCATAAAACGAATAAAAAGTGTCAAATTTTAAGATTTTAGTTTTATGAAGCGAACACTAAATCATTATTCTCAAT
>ONMT01000061.1 GCA_900319025.1 uncultured Bacteroidales bacterium | reverse complement strand
TCGGCAACTTGGTTTTCAATACCGTCATTGCGCGTAACGTCCGTCTGAGCGAGGCTCCGTCGCCCGGCGTGTCGGTTCTGGAGTACGACCCGAGTTCCAAGGGTGCGAAGAATTATACGGCATTAGCAAAGGAACTTATTGCCCGCAATAAGTAGTGTAAGAGGTTTAAAAGTTTAAGAGGTTTAAAGGTTTATATGAAGAAGACAGGTTTAGGGCGAGGGTTGGATGCGTTAATCGACACCTCGCATGTAGATACGAATGGCGGCAGTTCGATCTCGGAGATAGAGATCAGTGCGATAGTAGCGAATCCCGATCAGCCGCGTCGGTCGTTTGACGAAGAGGCGCTGCAGGAGTTGTCGGATTCGATCCGCGAGCACGGAGTGATCTCTCCGATTACGCTGCGAGACAATGGAGACGGGACGTATATGATCATCGCCGGAGAGCGTCGTTTCCGGGCGAGCAAGATGGCCGGTCTGGAGCGTATTCCTGCCTATATCCGCACGGCAAAAGACGAGCAGGTGATGGAATGGGCGCTGATTGAGAATATCCAGCGCGAGGACTTGGACGCCATAGAGATTGCGTTAGCTTACCAGCGACTGATGGACGATTATGAGTTGACCCAGGAACGGATGGCAGAGCGCGTGGGCAAGAAACGCGCGACGGTAGCGAACTACTTGCGGTTGCTGAAACTGCCGGCAGAGATACAAGTGGGTATCAAAGAGAAGAAGATCGAGATGGGTCATGCCCGTGCGATCCTGGCATCGCCGTCCGCAGAGCATCAGCTGGCCTTGTATCAACGGATTCTGCGCGAGGGATTGTCGGTACGCAAGGTAGAAGAACTGGCACAAGAGGACAAAGGCGCTGCGAAGCCGAAGAAAGAAAAAAGCGCTAATCCTTATAGCGAGTTGGAGAAAGAACTCAGCGGTTGTGTGGGGCTGAAAGTAAAGATCCAAGGCGGGAAAGTGTCGATTGCTTTTAGCAACGAACAAGAGTTGGAGGCTATCGTCCAGAAGTTACGTTGAAAAAGTGGTGGATCATAGTGTTGTTGGTTCTGCCGATGCAGGTTTTTGCGCAGCAGGACAGTGTGTTCTTCCAGAAACCGGACGCAACTAAAGCGGTTTGGTTAGGGGTTATTTTCCCCGGCGCAGGACAGATCTACAACAAGTCATACTGGAAGTTGCCGATTGTGTATGGTGCATTCATGGGATGCGGCTACGCAATCAGCTGGACCAGTAACCGGCATAGCAGTTACAAGATGGCGTACCTGGATCTGTACAACGATATCCAGGCCGGAACGGTGAGTGAGGACCCGAGCAAGAGTTACATCGCCGTTATTCCGGATGGGTACAACTTAGAGCGCGTCGGCGGACAGAACACCTGGATGAACACGCTGAAGAACCAGCAGAATATCTATCGGCGATATAGGGACTATTCGATTTTAGCGACGGTTATTGTCTATGCGCTGAGTCTGATAGACGCGTATGTAGATGCGCAGTTATTCGACTACGACATCTCACCAGACTTGACGCTGAACGTAGAACCCCAGATTTATTATGACTTACAGCAGCAACAGAAGAGTGCTGAAATAAAATTAGCTATACAGTTTTGAAAAAGTTATTTTTGATAGTTATGCTTCTTAGCGCCGCGGGAATGATGCGTGCGCAGGAAGTGCAGAAAGTGCAAGAAGTGCAAGCGGTTGCGAATGACAGCGTGGCGGCGGATAGCACGAGCGTGGAGTCGTTGGAGTTAGTGCCGATGACAGCGGCAGACTCGTTAGTGACGGAAGACACAGCGGTGGAGATCACGCCGCTTCAACCGTTCTACACACTTTGGAACGACAGCGACCTGACGGATATTGAGTTGCGGTCGCTGGATTGGAGTCTGCAGTGGTTGGACACAACCGATTGCGTGGCGGTACACGACACCACTACCCTGCCCGACTCCGTATATAAGGCGCGACTGCAAGCATTGCCGTGCGTGATTGAGTTGCCGTACAACGAGCGCGTACGCGCGTTTATTATAAGGTACGTGAAACGCAATCCGAAACAGGTAGCACGACTGATGCGGATGAGCGAGTACTACTTCCCGATTTTCGAGGAGGCATTGGCTCGTTATGATTTGCCGTACGAGTTGAAGTACGTGCCGATCATCGAGTCAGCGCTGAACCCGATGGCTCGCTCGCACGCAGGTGCTGCAGGTCTTTGGCAGTTCATGCCGGCAACGGGAAAACTTTTCGGTTTGGAGGTCAACTCACTCGTCGATGAACGAATGGATCCGATAAAGGCCACGGAGGCAGCGTGCCGGTTCTTGAGCAGCATGTACTCCATTTACCACGATTGGAACTTAGTCATCGCGGCTTATAACTGCGGCAGCGGCAATGTGAACAAGGCGATCCGGCGATCCGGCGGCAAGCGGGATTTCTGGTCCATCTATCCTTTCCTGCCGCGCGAGACGAGGAACTACGTGCCTATTTTTATTGCCGCCAATTACGCCATGAATTATGGTCAGGAGCACGGTATATGCAAGGCTCCGATCGAGCAGAAAGTACTGATTACCGATACTATCCGGACGACGCAAAGGCTGCATCTACACCAGTTGAGTAAGAATTTGGATATTGAGATGGACGAGTTGCGGCGGCTTAATCCGCAGTATTCACGCGATATTCTGCCAGGCGGAAAGAGTTATGCGCTGTGTCTGCCGGCAGACAAGATGGGTCTGTATATTGACCACGCAGACAGCATTGCGGCATACAAAGCGGATAGCCTGATCAACAACCGCCGCGCGGAGATTGATTTGGCAAAGATGACATCTGTCAACGGGGCATACCGCGTGAACGGCGTGACGTATTATACGATTAAAAGAGGCGATACTTTAGGCGGAATTGCGAAGAAATTCCATTGCACAGTAAAGCAGTTGAAGCAATGGAACGGACTGAAGAGCGATAATATCCGCGACGGTAAGAAGTTGAAGATTTGTCGATAAGGTGTACGGTGTATGGTGTATAGTGTATAATGATTGAAGGCGAAAAGAAATATTACTCGCTTCGCGAGACGGAGACGGAGACCGGGGTACCGGCTTCCACGCTACGGTATTGGGAGAAGCAGTTTGACGAACTGAGCCCGCGGAAGGACGGTCATGGGAATCGTTATTATACGCGTGAGGATCAGGAGGTTATCAAACGCATCAAATATATCCGCGACGAGATGAAGATCACGCGTATAGAGGCTATCCGCAAGGAGCTCCGATCAAATACCAAGCGATCGGATGAACGCCAAGCGGCGGTAGAGATTTTGATGCGCGTACGGGAAGAGTTATGCGAGATAAGGAAACTGATTAAGTAAGATAAAAGACAATATATATGAAGATTGATTGGAAAAAGATTGCGCCATATATAGTGGCAGTCGTAGCGTTTTTTGCGTTTGCGTTGATTTATTGCAGTCCATTGTTGGAAGGTAAAGTAATCCAAGCCGGCGATGTGAATACATGGAGAGGCGCTGCGAATGAGATACTTGAGTATAAGAAGTCAACCGGAGAACAAGTATGGTGGACGAATTCCATGTTCAGCGGAATGCCGTCTTTCCAAGTCAGCGGAGGAACACCCGCGAATACTTTGCGCGGAAAATTAGAGACCATCACTCATTTCGGCTTTAGGGAAGAATTAGGCTATATCGGCATTTTGATTGCCTATTTATTCGGCTTCTTCTTTATGCTTCGTTGTTTCAATATCAATCCATGGTTGAGCATAATCGGAGCATTTGCATTAACGCTATCTTCGTATTATATGCTGATATTACCCGCCGGGCATATAACGAAAGCTAATGCCATCAGTTATTTAGCTCCCGTCATAGGAGGTATATATGCTGTTTTCAGGAAGAAGTACTGGTTAGGCGCGCCCTTAATCATTATTTATGGAACTATCGGTATTACGCTCCACGCGCAGATGACCTATTACTTTCTGATGCTAATCGGCGTGATGGCATGTATTGAATTGTATATACATATCAAAGAGAAACGGTGGAAAGATTTGGGCATAGGAGTCGGAGTATGCGTTCTATGCGCATTACTGGTATTCGGGACGAAATTGAGCTGGTGGCAGATCAACAACGAGTATCTGAAAGAAACGATGCGTGGGGGTCACAGCGAATTACGCCAGAATCAAAAGAGCGAAAACCAGAAAGCCGGTTTGGACATCAAATATGCAACCGATTGGAGTTACGGAAAGGCGGAGACGCTAACACTTTTGATTCCAAATTTCATGGGAGGAGCCAGCGGTTACAATGTAGGTGAGAAATCGGTATTGTACGAAGAATTGGTAAAAGCACGCGTACCTAAGAGTTCCGCCAAGCAATTCTGCCAAGGCGCTCCGACCTATTGGGGCGAAAAGATGTTTACCAGCGGCGCTGTATATGTAGGAGCTATTATCTGTTTCCTATTCGTATTAGGTTTGCTGATTGTTCCGGGGCCGTATAAATGGGGATTATTATTTGCAACCATAGCCTCTATTCTCTTAGCATGGGGAAAGAATTTCATGCCTCTTACGGAATGGTTCTTCTATCACTTCCCGATGTACAACAAGTTCCGTGCAGTGGAGTCCATTCTTGTCATAGCCGAAATCACCATTCCGTTATTAGGATTCATGGGCTTGCAAAAACTATGGGAGGCAAAAGAGGAAAAGTCGAAATACAGTAAAGAAATACTGATTGCCGGTGGTATTACTGCCGGGATATGTCTTATCGTAGCGCTCTTTGGCGGGGCTATGTTTAGTTTCACCTCAAGTTATGACAATCAATGGAAAGGGCAAGTGGGCGATGAGATTTACCGGATGATAATCGACCAGCGTATATCAATGATGAAGGCCGATGCATGGAGGTCATTCGGATTGGTAGCGGCAGCGGCTGCTATAGTTTGGTTGTATGTCAAAGACAAACTCAAGAGCGGCTATGCTTTAGGTATTTTAGCGGCATTGATATTGGTAGATTTAGTACCTGTAGATCGTCGGTTCTTCGGCAGTAAAGACTTTGTAAGCAAGAAAGACGGCAACCGTTATTTTGCTATTCAGCCGTGGGAAGAAGAGATTCTGCAAGACAAGAGTTTGGACTATCGAGTTTTGAATCTGACAGCCAATACATTTAACGACTCACGTACCAGTTACAGGCTGAAATCTATCGGAGGCTACAGTGCTGTTAAGTTACGCAGGTATCAGGACCTCATTGACGAGCATATCAGCAAGATGAACTGGAATGTGCTGAACATGCTGAATACAAAGTATATCGTTACGCAACGAGGTGTCGTGCAAAATCCCGATGCAATGGGTAATGCCTGGTTTGTAAACGAAGTATTGTTTGTTCCGACGCCGGATGATGAGAGCGCAGCGTTGAACACCTTGGATTTGCGCAAGAGCGCAGTAGCGGACGAGCAATTCCGAGAGGTATTGAGTTGTAGCGGCAAGCCGAGCGAAGGCGATGAGATTGCGTTAACCAAATATACACCGGATCAGTTGGATTACTCATATCAATTATCGGAAGAGCGTGTTGCGGTCTTTTCTGAGATTTATTATCCGAAAGGATGGCATCTGTACTGCGATGGAAAGGAAATCCCCTTAGGCCGTGTAAACTACACTTTGCGCGCAGCAGTATTGCCCGCCGGATCCCACACATTGCATATGGAGTTTGTACCAGCAGCATTAGCCATCGACAAATGGTGCATTGCACTGATAATTATAGGAATATTGCTCAGTTTATGCGGATTGACTTGGCCTTTGTGGCAGAAATATATATCTAAAAAGAAATGAAGTAAATGCTAAAAACGATGGATAACAAGATAGCATTATTAGTCATATACAATCACCGATACGACAAGAACATACCTTGTATCAATCAGGTGTATGCAAATCGTTTCAGTTATGTGTATCATATCGTACCCTTTTATGACGGAGATTTAGAAAACGTTATTCCAGTGTATGATAATTCATTCCAATTCCAAGGTTATATCTGCCAGGCATATCAACATCTAAAAGGTAAAGGATTCACTCACTTCGTTTGCGTAGCAGACGATATGGTGATTAATCCGCAGTTGAATGAGCATAACTTCTTCGAATTATCCGGAATAGACGAGGATGCGTGCTTTGTACACGAGCTTCGGGATTTAAGAGATGTCCATCGTCGCTGGTTTCACATCGGTAATGCAATACGTTTCTCCATATTCAACCGTGGTTTGGAGATTGATTCCATTCTACCGTCACGCGAAGAGGCACTAAAAGCCTTTCAACGCCACAACATCCCCACTCGTCTTGTGCCCGAATGGCCATACCAATCTTTGCGAAGAAGAGTAAAAGAAACACTACTTCGGTGCAGACGTGTCTTGTGGTATCGAATCATTCAGCGGATTTATTTCTCTTATCCGTTAGTAGGAGGGTATAGCGATTTGATTGTAGTACCCAACACAGTAATGCCCAAATTTTGTCAATATTGCGGAGCCTTTGCTGCTGCACGATTATTTGTAGAAATCGCTATTCCGACATCAATGATTCTTTGCTGCGACAAGGTACAGACCATACAGCAAATCAGGCTGAAGAATTCTCTGCTCCTTCCACGTAATAAGGACCGGGATTTCTTACCCCCGCTCAATCATTCTTACAGCCAACTCATCTCTGCTTTTCCGGAAGATATGCTATACATCCATCCTATTAAATTATCCCAATGGAAATGAAACGGATAGCTATCATAGGGGCAGGCATTTCCGGGTTAACAGTTGCCCGGATGTTACAACCTGATTTTGATGTCACCATATATGAGTCAGAAGAAAAAGCAGGTGGTCTGGTACGATGCGAAAGAATAAACGGCAGCTTGTTTCATATCTGCGGCGGACATGTATTTAACACAAAGCATCAAGAAGTATTGAATTGGTTTTGGCAGTATTTTGATAAAGAGAATGAGTTTATTCTGGCTCAACGGAATTCCTCCATCTTTATGCCAAGCGGGCAAAATATACCTTATCCAATCGAGAACTATATCTATCTTTTGCCCAAAGACCTTCAAGAAGCCATCATTAGGGATTTGCTTCAACTGTCCAGAACAGGTCAGAATACGTACGACAATTTTGAAGAATTTCTCCAGAAGCGCTTTGGAGATACTCTCTATCATCTATATTTCAAGCCCTATAATGAAAAAATATGGAGGAGAAGTTTGCAATCAGTCCCTATTGATTGGTTAGAAGGCAAATTACCAATGCCCCGCGTCGAAGAGATTATATACAATAATTTCAACCACATTGCTGAAAAACAATTTGTACACAGCAGTTTCTATTATGAGCAGAACGGAGGATCACAATTCTTAGTAAACCGTTTAGCTGAAGGATTAGATATTCGCCTATCAACACCTATCAATCATATCTATTTTAATGAAAAAACATGGTCGGTAAATAACGAGCAATATGATGCCGTAGTTTTCTGCGGAAACATCCGTCAACTGCCATCCATCATCAAGGGCATCAATATACAACCTTGGACAAAACCCATTGCAGAATTACAATACCACGGCACGACAACGGTTTTCTGCGAGATAGACAAGAATCCATATTCGTGGATATATCTTCCCGACAAAGAATATCAAGCCCACCGCATTATTTGTACCGGCAATTTTGCGCCATCAAATAATGCAGAGGGACATATGACCGGAACTATTGAGTTTACCGATGAGATAAGCGAAGAGGAAATTAAGCGTCAGTTAACAACTATTCCATTACATCCGCGCTATATTACCCATCGCTACCATCCTTACACTTATCCTATTCAGGACAAAGAGACACGGAGCATGCTGCAATCATTAAAAAAAGAGTTGGCTTCTTACCAACTCTTTATGACAGGAAGATTTGTAGATTGGGAATACTACAACATGGATATCGCTATGCTTGCTGCAATGCGGACATGCCAAGCAATCCTTTCGTAACATTGCAACGAAACAATACAAGTTTCCATCCTTTCGAAGGGTGGAAACTTATTGTATAGTAACATAACAGAACTATTGTTCCACCCCACTTGATAGCCTCGCTAAAGAGACGTTTTACATATTTAGCTTTGCCGATAGCTAACGTTCGTTTTCGTTCACTCATGCCAATCTGGAGAGTCCAACGATCAAAGTAATCCTTCTCTAATTTTTTTTGCGGAATAATATGATGAAGTACCGGAGTGGGAATATACATAATTTGCATACCAAATGCATGCATCTTATCGAAGATATCTTTCTCTTCAGCACCCATTAGGCTATTTCCTTTACGCCCTAATGCGGTATTAAAGTATCCCACTTTATCAAAGACTGATTTGCGATATGCAGCATTACCTCCCCCGGGGAAACGCCCTTTAGGGTATTCACGCGGTTTATCGCCATAATTCATCCATGCCGTGAGCAGAGTCTTTGTATAAGGCGTCATCCATTCCGGTTCAGCAGTTTCGTAAAGCGGTTCGATGGGACCGCCGCAAGCCATGGTCTCCGGATGAGCGGCAAACCACTCTGCGTAAGCGCGCAGATAATTCGGATCAACCAGCGCGTCGTCATCA
>ONMT01000060.1 GCA_900319025.1 uncultured Bacteroidales bacterium | reverse complement strand
TGGCGCTCGCACGTCCTTGGTCGCCGCTCGAATAGTGAATAATCACCTGTGAGGCAGGCGAAACAGCTTTAATGGCCTCGTAGGCTTTATTGAAAAGGAAGACTGTGTTGTTAATTCCATTCCGCGTTATATGACCACCATAATTCACATAGGACTGATTGAGGTCTTGGAATAAGATTCCATAGTCGGACTCATTACCAACAGAAACATATTCAGGCTCCGTTCCTTGTTCTTTCAGACGCGTCATGTAGCGATGCACATAGTTATAAACCGAATCGCCGAGTGTATTCAAATCCGACACATCTTTCCATGCCGCAGGGATATATTGTTCCAATGCACCCGACCAATAGTCGCTCAAATAGAACGTAAGACAAATCTTCATATTATGCTTTTTGGCACGTAGCGCCAACTTAGCAATATCATCTTCGCCCGCATAAGCATAGCCCGACGGATAAGCTGGAGTCGTGATGGGCATACGATAGGTTGTAGAGCCATTCTTAACCGCAGTTCCGGGAGCATTGTAAAGGCGCAAACGCGCAAAGTTAACACCATAATTTGACAATATATCAAACACATCGGCTTCGGTTCCATCTTCATAGCGGAATTTGGCACCAAAATCCTCAATATAGTTAACCATGGTCAAATCTCCACCGCGCAGGAACTGCCTTGAACCGGAGTGATCCGGATAGGCCAACTCACTGGACGTCTCCGCAGCACTAAGAGAAATCATTACCGCGGATAATAGAAATATGGAAAAGAATATTCTACGCATAACTCAATGATTCTCTACTCTACGCGTTGACCCATCATATTGTAGCGTACTCCGTTACGCTCAATAATAACTTGTCCGTTAATGATATACTTCGTTGCTTTAGGTGTCGAAATAACGCCCTCTATCGCCGTTACAGGAGAATCCGACCAGCCGTCACTCTTACCCGGAATAAAACGCGGGTCGGTGGACGAAACAAGATGCGACATATCAACCGCCTTGCCTGCCATCTTGCCCCATATATACTCTGCGAGGTAAGGATAGTCAATATACGGATTACGATTATGCTGGAAGTCACTCACGGCGTCTGCACGCTTGATTTCTTTCACGGAAACAGGGTCTTGGCGATGCCACTGAATAAGCACTTCTTGCTCCCACGGCTGGAACTCCAAGTAGTTATCATTCTGCATCGCATAGCGCGAACCAACATCGTGACTGTCCAAACGCCAACCAACAGTTTTCTTTTTATTATATATCGGCAGATCCGGATATTGACCATTTAAGTCGCGGCCGTAGCACGTAGCCATATAGAAATACGCGCGCGCGAAATCGCCTTTATACTCATCTTTAGGCTCAAAGATGGAGAAATCCTCATTTAATGCCTCGTGGTGTTGAGTGCCTATTTTGAGTGAGCCTGCCGTTTTGGTTAGGTTAACTACATTACCCAAAGGATAGTTGCTGCGGGCATTATTCGCTACGGAATTAGAAGGATTAAGATGATAGCAATCTTTATATGGGTCATGTTCCTTTCCCCCCCACCAGGACTTGGCAAAGCTGTGCTCGATATTACATCCTGATACAGCGACACCGGGAGTGGTAAACTTCTTCCATTCGTCGCAATACATATCCATGCAGTAGCCCTCATCATCGCGGTCGGAGTAGTAGAACACTTCCCATGTATCATCTCCATACTCTATCGGCGTATGCTTACGGATGCAAGTCCTGAGCGTTCCTTTTAACGTGGCATCTTTCAGGCCGTCAATACCGTTGTAATAGCCCGTAGGCATTTCTTCCGCAAAGAGACTTACGGAAAGAATAATCAATAAGGAAAAGATTCTAATTTGTTTGCGTACATTCATGATATTACTTAATTTGTTGTCCGGTTATTGTAAATATTTTTTCTCCTATTAGGATATATAACTTACCGTCTATCAGCACTTTCTGTGCCGCAGGTTGCTGTTTCTGCACGTGTTGCACTTCCATTGAGATTCCGTCGCAGGACGTAAGGTAGTCGGAATAGGTAGTAATAACGGCATTATCATTATACGTCACGTCGATTGCACTTATACCGCGATAGCCGCTTTCGCCACCGACGGTGAACGTAACCGACGAAGTATTGCCCGTCCACGTTGCGCCGGATATAGAGCCGGCATTCGGTTTGAGCTCATTGCCCTTATCATTCGTTCCGGCGGTAAAGACAATCTTCGACATCGTCGCACCGGTGAAAGTAATGGTCGAACCAGCGTAGCAACGCACTTCCGTGTAATACGTAGTCTTCGTTCCGGCTGCAGCCTTGTCGAAGGTTGCAGTCACTTTGCCAATCTGTTCCGACGTCACCTCATTGCCGCGCTTATAGGAACTAAAGTTCGTGGACGCTGTCACTTCCCCTATTCCATCCTTCTTTTCGGCATGTGCAAAGACCGCATAATACGTCACATCGCCCGTAACCACAGGCGCTTGCGCTTTCGTAGTGAACAGCGGCGAAGGGGCTTGTTGACTCACGTTCGCTATAGGATTCGTCGTCCATCCGACAAACACATTACTCGTTTGGGAACAAGATGTCGGTTCGGATGGGAATGAACTTACCTTGCCGTTATTCTTCACCGAGTCCACACGCAATACCTGCCCGAACACTTTCCACGTCACGCCGTAATTGGTCTCTATATACGGAGTTACCTCGTCGCAAGACGGAGTAAGCGATGCCAAGTTCACCGTTTGCCCTTTCTTATCGCCCCAAACGTATTCCACCAAATCGGGATAGTCGATAAACGGATTGCGGTTATGTTGGATGCCGTAAACAGCCTGATTGCGGTCTATCTCTTTGAGTGACACAGGGTCTTGACGATGCCATTTAAGCAGAAAACTCAGACTATATGCCGTGAAATCCGTCGGATTAGACACAAACATCGCAGAACCATTGCCCTCATTAAGTACGTTCTCGCGATAGCGAGCTACCATATAAAAGAACGTGCGCGCAAAGTCGCCTTTATACTGGTCATCCGGCTCAAACACTCGTTTATTAAGATCCGTATAATTACTACTCGTCGAATAATTAGCTATCGGACCATTTTTGCTTGTTCCTAATTTGCCCAAAGCGTGCTTGTCCGGGTCTTTAGTAATCCCTGTCGTCACATTCGTTTCGCCGTAGGGATAATTGGACCGAAGGTTATTCACTCTTGCATCCGTCGGATAAACATTGTACAAATCCGAAACCATATCGCCGCTACCCAGCCACGACTGACAGCACACGTGCTCTTTGTTCCACCCGTCGCATACTGCCGACTGCGGCTGATTCGCATCCTCTGCGGTAAAACGGCATGTCGAATACATGTCCCACAGCGTATCGCCGTAAAAGTCCGTCTGCTGGTAATACGGCTCCAGTCCGTCATAGATAATAGCAGTATGACCTTTGATAATCGTATTGAGCGCGGACAGAATACTCGCAGCTCCCGACTTTCCATCTACTCTATCGTAGTAATGGTCAGGAATAGCTGCCTGTCCGGTTATCACATTCGCCCAACAATCCCCAAACGCAAATAGTAAAAAAGTAAGTACTAAAACAACGTGTTTCTTCATTCTACTTGGTATATATATTTAAGGTGATTAATTTCTACTCGTCAATAAAGTATTCGCTCACATAAATCTTCCAGCAATAGAATTTCTCAGGCAATTCTTTCACCCAAACGGATCCTCCGTAATCTGGACCATAGCCCGCATGAATAGAATACCATCTATCACCATGTTTAATTACACATTTTAATGTGCCGTATGCTTTCTCATACACTTTCGGCGCGGTCAATTCACCAGCCAACCTCGTATCACCATACGCTGGCTCTTTATACACTTTGCCGTCGTTGGACGCTGCCTTAGCCGCTGCATAAACCTGTGCCACATAAGCATTTAACTGCTCAACTGTAATAGCACCCGGCGCGTCGCTATTATAGACATAAATAGCATCCTTTACCGGACGATGCTCCATGTCACGAACAGGCACTTTACGCTCAAGAATCTCACTACCGGTTGGAGGAACAAGCTTCGCAGACTCAAGGCCTGCAAACGCAAACCGATCACCGAAATCCAGCTTCGGTGCTGCCATCACTCCGGCACTCACTAAGCATAATAATCCAATCAAAATCTTCTTCATAATGCCCTATTTACCGATTTGGCGACAAAAGTACAACTTTTTTTTTATTTATGCAAATAAAAAGTGCAGAATTTACTTTTTTCTGCACTTTTACTTAATTTGCCGCCTGTTTAAGCTCGGACATAGGCGGTTTAGTCCTTCGCTGTCCTCTTGCCGTTAATTCTGCAAGAGGACGGTTATTCTCTCGTCCGTCCGGCATTTGTCTATTTCGCCCGGATTTAATACGGGCATTTCCAATTGCCGCCCCGCCCGTCCGAGAGAAGTTGTATTAATGGTCATATGGGCTATGCCCTGTCCACTGTTCTTCTTCTAAACAATGAGTTGGCACAAAAGCTCCTTGTTCTTTGAGTCTATTGTACTCTTGTACAAGTTTATGATAAGTCTCATCAAAATAAATACCTTCTACCTTAAAAAGATATCTATCAATCAATAGTTTATGCCCGTCAAAATAAAAAAATCCTGCGACATAAGCATCTAAATTTTCGTATTTTGCATTTCTGTAGATAGCAAACTTATAGTAATCGACATCCTTGGTTCGTTTATGCAAATATACCTTTTCTTTATTATTTTTGTGAAAGCACTCTACCCATGTCGGCAAAGTATTTACGTGAAGATCTGTCATCGTTGATAGTAATTATTTTAATTGAATATATTTACAACCATTGAGAATAACTATACCTTGATAACTTTTATTAACAACTTGCCCATTTAAATTATATAGTACACCTTCATACATACTCGATTTCTTAATATTCTCAAGTCCGGTAGACGGCTTAGCCTGAATGTTATTAAATTCTTTCCATCCTGCAGCATTTTTATATGCGCCAACACTATTTTTCGGAACATATACAGGAATCTGTTTATTAACTGCATAAAAAACACGTCCCTCACAACTGGGGGGATTAACGGCTCCACATTCAATAGATGTAAGGCCTGTACAATTCTCGAAACAAGATTCACCTAAAGATTCAAGAGAGCTAGGCAGCAGTATCGTTTTTAGACTTGTGCAATACGTAAAAGCTCCTGACTCAAGCCACTTAACACCTTCATTTAAAGTCACTTCTCTCAGATATTCACAGCTATTAAAAGCATCCTCTTCGATTGTCTTTACGCTTCCTGGGATGGAAATATATTTAAGATCTGAAGATGCGGAAAAAGCCCGAGCTCCTATTGAAACCACGGATTCAGGGATAATAACAGTAACTAATTGTTCTGTATTACAGAATGCGCCCATACCGATGGCTGTTACGTTATAATAAGTAGAATTGTTGTATTTCACAGAAGACGGTATTTCAATAACACCTGTATAGGTATTCTTTTCATAATGTACTGTACCTGGATAAGTAACCGTTGCATTTGAACCTGAGAAGAGATAAAAAATTCCATTAACCTCAACTCCATTAGCGAAAATGTTCACCAAAACAAACAATGATGAAAGTAGCAGATAGATTTTTTTCATAATAGCAATATTTTTATAGGTTATAGTAAGTTAATTATAAAACAATGGGAGAAATACTAAAATCAGTATCGCGAATAGTTAGTTTGTATCTATATGCTGGAGAAAATTTGTAACCTTTCTTTGTTGCAGTAGATACTATCTTTGTATAATAATGAGTAGCATCTTTTATTTCATACCACTCGACTTTAACGTCAATGGGCTCGCTAATATCCCATCTTCTCTGGGTATTCTTATCACCTGCCCACAACTTATAATCCGCTCCAATTGCAGAGACTCCATCAAAATAAATGGCAACACAATACTTAGAAGTTGTGTTTACAAATTCGATGGAATAATAATCGTTTAACTCTGGTTCATTTGATTTACTAGAACCACTACACGATGATAATAGCAAAATCATAGTCGCCAAAACTAGGATTGTTGAAAACAATATCTTTCTCATAAGTATTTTTGTTATGCCCAGCAACCACAATAGGCAAGTTAATATTACATAAAAAGCGTGAGGCTGCTATGCAACACACCTGAAGTGAAGGTCTTAGGAAACCTTGATAAATAAGTATGCACATAGTAACTCCACGCTGGACGTGGAAACTATTCGCATTACTCTTTTTATTATCAGTTGAAAAGTTCCTAAGTTCTCACTTCAAGAGTAAAGCAAACGCTTCTTTTTCATTATGTCCTTGCTGTTATTTGGAATGCTGTCAAGGCCAGCATTTATCCCTTCTAGGCGGCCGTGCCTATCTCATAGAGATACTCCGGCGCAAAGCCGATTTCATTTGACCAATCTACAGTAAATGGATCAAGTGTAAAGGAACGGAAATAATCTAAATCCTGCAACTTGACACATATACCTTGCTGCGCTAATGGCCAAAAGTCAACCAACTTAACTGCTCCATCATTAAAAGATAGGCGCAGGATATGGTCACGGACATAAGCCGCATCTGTTACTTTTAAGATAGGATTCGTCATGTTTGCCCCCTTTCTTATTGTAATGGATTGATCTTAATTGGAGCCTCAGATTTACCCAAACGCTCCCAGTTTGCCATCAGTTCCTCTTGATGTTGGTCAAGCCACTCATACACTAATCGCAACGCGCGACGAGGCAATGATCCAGTCACAACACCATCCTGGATCGTAATGGTTGCTTCGTAACCTTGATATTTCACATGAAAATGTGGCGGGTTGTGCTCACTCATATACATGTAAATAACAATACCATAAAAAGAACTAATTTCCGGCATAATTGTTTGGTATTTTTCATTTCACGCCGCAAAGATAGTACATTTTTTTTATTTATGCAAATAAAAATGATATTTTTATGTGATAGAGTGATTATTTTGTGTCGGAAACAATATTTGGCACGATAATTGTACATCAAAATCCGTGATTGGAACTAATTGTTTTATGCTGAAAAAGCTAATGATATCGGTTGTCTTATTGGCTATTATACCGCCTGCCGAAGCACGAAAAAGATTGCCCGTCGTACCAGATTCGCTGCAACGATTTACGGTGAAAGTCAATGGCGTATCTTTGGAGATGCAACGCGTGGAAGGTGGTTCGTTTATGATGGGAGCAACTCCAGACCAAACAGATGCAGAGATTTATAATGACAAGCCTGCACATCTCGTTTTTCTATCACCATTTTATATTGCCACAACGGAAGTCACGACTACACTATGGCAAAAAATTATGACTGAACGAGAGGTTCTCAGTCCGAAAGGGTTTCCTACACACCCTATAAATTATGTAACTTGGTATGATTGTCAGGAGTTCGTACGACGTTTGGATAGTATTACCGGCTTGCCTTTTAGATTGCCTACTGAAGCAGAATGGGAATATGCAGCGCGGGGAGGACATAAAAGCAAAGCTTTTCGGTTCGCTGGTGGAAACGAACCCGATAGCGTGGGATGGACTTATTCATGTTCCGGAAATTGGACCCACCCTGTTGCACGAAAACGACCAAATGAATTAGGATTATACGACATGACAGGGAATGTGTCTGAATGGTGTCAAGACCGTTATGGACGCTATCAATTGGGGACGGCACCCAACCCATGTGGCGTAGATACGGGAATGTATCGCGTCGTGCGAGGAGGAAGTTATGACGAATGTGCTGCCAATACGCATATTTCCTTTAGACGATGGCTTTTGCCTGAGACCTCAGCGGGATATATTGGGTTCCGTTTAGCCTTGACTTTGCCCCACGATCCTATGACGAAAATAATTGAAGAAGAACCACCTCTTACACGTACTATAAAACTGAAAGACAGACGTTTACGGTTTATATACGTGCCTGCCGAACAGCCCTACTACATCTCGGAAGAAATTGAGTGTTCTTTATGGAAGAAAATTATGAAATCCGATGCTACAAACCGTGTGAAACATGTGGCTGTTGGTATGAGCCATAAGGAACGACTTCAATTTGCCGAGAGATGCAGTAAGATAGCCAATGAAGCAATGTTTATCGCAGCGGCGGAGTATATCGTTGCTGCTGAACAAAAAGGACTTATTGAACCATTCCAAAACTCACAGGATAATCGTCGTAAAACACAGTCGATAAGACAGATACAAAGGAAACGGCGCATTGCAGACAAATTGTCACCTTGGACGGAATTAGTAGGCTTTCGTCTGCCCAAACCGGATGACCCTGTCTTGCTTCAGTTCAAAAAGGAAGATGATGACTCTCGTCCACTCCGCTTAATAATCAAGTTGCCCAAAGCGGACTAATTCTCCACTTCCAACCTTTGTACTTTGTACATTGTCCCTTTGTACATCCTTTTGACTTTAGGGCTTTGCCCTGACCTTATGGAAACCATAGGTTCCAATGACTTGTAGGGTCTCTAGGACTTCTATGAAGTCTAGGATAACTACGAAAAATAGGTGACCACACATCGCATTCCTCAAAAAAACGCACTCATATATATTTGCATTTCTCTCCCACCAAAACTCACATTTTTTCGTCTCCATCTGCATGTTTCTCCATTATAAATGATGTTTTCTTGTTAAAAAATCCATTTCCCCCCAAAAATCCTTGCATTTTCCCCACAAAATATTTGCATTTTCCCCAAAAATATTTGCATTTCCCCACAAAATATTTGCATTTTCCAAAAAATTATTGTACCTTTGCACCCTAATTCGTGTCTTATACTGAAATAGGTTTACTCATAAAACGAATAAAAAGTGTCAAATTTTAAGATTTTAGTTTTATGAAGCGAACACTAAATCATTATTCTCAAT
>ONMT01000086.1 GCA_900319025.1 uncultured Bacteroidales bacterium | reverse complement strand
ACTCACTTTCAAGATCAAGTCAAATAGATTTAATAATCCGTCCAACTTTTGGGGGTCACATCAAAAGGGACCCTTCGAATGGTGGTTCGCACCCTGCGGAATATACACAATTGATATTTTTTAGCCGGCACTGTGTGCCTACACTTTTACCCCAAAAATAGTCCATTTTTATGCATGCATAAATGTCCTATTTGCGCCTAAAAGTAATAATATTCTATTATTTCGGCTAAAAATAAATGATAAATTTGTGTATATGCAATATTTGTCGTATATTTGCAGCCGGAAAGTTAGATAAATCAAAATAATCAATGTAATATATGAAGAAAAAGTATTTGTTATTAGCAGTGGTGATGATCTCCACGCTTTGTGTGGCACAAGACGAAGTAAAACCGTATATGACAGTGGAACAACTGCCTAATCTGATTAAGTGCTTGCCGGCTCCGCCTGCTTTTGATAGCCCGGAGTTCTCCAATGACCTGATGCGCTATGCTTGGGGCAAGAAACAACGTCAGAACGAAGAACGTGCTGCGATGGTAAAGCGCGACGCGGTTTGGTCGTATGACTCGCTCTTTGCGGAGTTCAATGTGCCGTTCGGCTTAGAGATTTCTGAGCAAGGAACGCCGGAAATATGGAAACTGCTCATTACCAGTCTCACCACCACTGACGCCATGCGTGTGGCACCAAAAGCCTATTATCACCGCCTGCGTCCGTTTGAGTTATTGGGTGACTCGTTGTTGACAGATGGCGAAGCGCAGTATTTGCGTGGTGAAGGGTCGTATCCTTCCGGTCATACCCACCGCGGTTTCACTTGTGCTTTGTTGCTGGCGGAGATTGCTCCTAATAATGCCGATACGATCTTTGCCCGCGGCTGGTTGTATTGCGAGAACCGTGTTATCGACGGCGCACACTGGCAGAGTGATGTGGATGCATCGCGTGTTGGCGCTGCGATTGGATATTGCGCTTTGCATAATAGTCCCGCGTTCCTGAAGCAGATGGAAGCCGCTAAAGCCGAATACAAACGTCTGACCCAACCGGCAAGCACGGAAAAACTTAGTGCCAAGCATAAAAAACTGAGAAAAAGTAAATGAAAAATGTCCTAACCACATTATTTCTCTTCCCTTTGCTCCTCTCTGCGCAAATAGTTCATGCAGACGAGTTGTTGCACGGAACAGTCATCGGCACTGATTTATATGTTGATTATTCCACATCAAGTGCCTCTACTACGGTTAATACCCGCGAAATGGCCTTTGATGGTAATCTCAATACATTCCTTGCGACATACGAGCGTTCGCAAACATGGGTGGGATTGGATTTAGGCACACCACATGTGATAACGCGTGTAGGTTGGTCTCCACGCAATGACGGACTCGGTCCCAAACGCGTGATGCTGGCCGTGTTTGAAGGCGCTAATTCGCCGGACTTCCTTGATGCGCTGCCGTTATTTGTCGTTAAGGAAAACGGCACTATCGGCGTGATGTCTTATGCGGATGTAAATTGCTCCAAAGGTTTCCGCTATGTGCGATACGTCGGTCCGAATGATGCACGCTGTAATGTGGCGGAAGTGGCTTTCTACGGCCATGCGGGAGAAGGGGATGAGAAGAAGTTGACACAAGTGACCAATCTGCCGACCGTCAGTATTCATGTGGTGAATAATGCAGAACCATATGACAAGGAACACGAACTGCGTTCGTACGTGTCGATTATTTCCGATAATGGTACTAAGCTGTTGAAAGACAGCGCTTTTGTTCGTCTTCGGGGTAATGCATCTATGTGGTTCCCAAAGAAACCATATCGCATTAAGTTCGACAAGAAATATAGTGTGCTTGGTGCTCCGTCGAAAGCAAAGAAGTGGACGCTGATTAACAATTACGGCGACAAAACACTCATGCGCAATCAGTTAGCCTTTGAGCTCAGTCGTCGACTCGGCATGCCTTATACGCCGTTCTGCGCTTATGTGGACGTGTTGCTTAACGGAGAGTACAAAGGATGCTATCAGTTATGCGACCAAATTGAAGTGCGCGAGGGAAGAGTCAATATTCAGGAGATGAAGCCCGAAGATATCAGCGGAGATGCATTGACTGGCGGATATCTAATCGAAGCGGATGCTTATGCGGACCAAGAAAAAAGCATGTTCTGGTCGGACAAAGGCACTGGCGTGACGATTAAGTCGCCGGATGAGGACGAGATAAAAACCGAGCAATATAACTATATCCGCACGGCGTATAGTAATATGGAAAATAACTGGCGTGCGACACTGGATACAAAAACCTTCCTAACGCATTTCCTCGTCGGCGAAATGTCCGGCAATACCGACACGTACTGGAGTGTATATTTCTACAAACGCAGAAGCAATGATACCATCTTTACCGGTCCTGTGTGGGATTTTGACTTGGCGTTTGAGAACGATGGTAGAACATATCCAATCATGAACCTGACGGATTATATCTATCGAACGAATGGCAGCACTACAGGCTATATGAGGACACTTGCTGACCAAGTAGCCGTTCAAGATGCCGCCGGCAAAGCTCTACTGAAAGATATTTGGGGCAAAGCGCGCGAGGCAGGATTGACAGAGGAGAATTTCCTTGCCTATATTGACAAGCAAGCGGAGTTACTGCAGGAGTCACAACGCTTGAACTTCGTCCGTTGGCCAATCATGAATGAATATGTTCATCAAAACCCGCGCATTTGGGGCAGTTATGAAGCCGAGGTGAATAATGTGAAACGCTATGTGAAAGAGCGTATCGCATGGATGGACAAGAAACTTGGCTATGAGTACGTCCCATCAAAACTCACAGAGAATGTGCATGCTGATGCTATCGATTACAGCAAGCCGTACGTCGTTTATTCGATGCTCGGCGAGCGTATAACAACGGACATTTCGTCGCTTGCGAAAGGCGTATATATCATCGCTCAAGAACAACAAGTGGTGAAGGTCGCAATACCATAATATAATGAAGAGAATAGGATTACTAATAGGATGCCTTTTTGCTTTCCTGATGCTGTCAGCACAGGTGTTTCAGCCGGTTACATGGTCGGGCGAGCGAGTAGGGGATAGCGTAAAACTGACGGCAACGATAGAACCCGGATGGCACATGACGCTTATCTCCATCGGCGACGAGATGAAAGGTGAAGAATACGCCGAGACCTATTCCGTCACGCTCGCACAAGCACAGCCTATCCGCTATAATGCTTGCGACGATAAGACATGCACCTCGCCGGAGATATGGGAATGGAATGGGGTAGAGGACGCTGCGCTACAGGACGGCGATGAATCGCCTATAGGTGGCAGGTCGCTGTGGGTGATATTCTTGTTGGGATTATTGGGTGGCTTTATGGCTATCTTCACTCCTTGTGTCTGGCCGATTATCCCAATGACCGTTTCCTTCTTCCTTAAGAAAGGTGGTGGCATTAAGGACGCGGTGCTATACGGAATAAGTATCGTGATTATCTATGTGGGATTAGGTTTGCTTATAACGATAATCTTCGGTGCGTCTGCACTTAATGCGCTGTCAACCAATGCGATAGTTAATCTCTTCTTCTTTGTGTTATTGGTTGTCTTTGCGCTGTCCTTCTTTGGACTCTTCGAGATAACCTTGCCGGACTCATGGTCCACCGCCTTGGATAATAAAGCGCGTTCAACGGGTGGTTTCTTAAGCATACTGCTGATGGCGTTTACGTTAGTGATCGTCTCATTCTCTTGCACGGGACCGATTATCGGCACGCTCCTTGTGGAAGCTGCGGGCAAATCACTCTTGGCACCGGCAATAGGTATGCTCGGATTTGCCATCGCTTTGGCATTGCCATTTGCGCTCTTTGCTATGTTCCCGCAGTGGATTAAACAGGCACCTAAATCGGGAGACTGGATGACATCCTTTAAGGTGGTCCTTGCTTTCCTCGAATTAGCTCTGTCTCTTAAGTTCTTATCGGTTGCAGATATGGCATACGGCTGGGGGATCTTACCGCGCTGGCTCTTCATCGCTATATGGATTGTCTGCTTCCTCGGCAATGGAGCGTATCGACCCCACGTAAAATCATCCGTGCGATCGTGATCATCCCATCCCTGGCCTTTGCGTTTTACCTGGTACCGGGTCTTCGCGGCGCGCCGGTTAAACTCATTAGTGCTTTTGCTCCGCCGATGCCTGTTGAGGAGCGCGAAGTATTTAGTGATTATGAAGAAGGCTTGCTCTTCGCGAAACAGCACAACAAGCCTATCTTGCTGGATTTCACGGGATACGGCTGCGTCAACTGCCGAAAGATGGAAGCGTACGTCATCTCCAACGATTCGGTACAAGCACGACTCAAAAACTACGTCCTCATCACCCTATATGTGGACGATAAACTGGATAAAGATGCTGATGGCGAAAGCGAAGGCAATGAAAACAGCCGCTTGCAGCGTGAGGTATATGGTTCTAACGCGCAGCCGTACTATATACAGCTGTCTCCGCAAGGCGAAATCATTAGCGAACCATACGCTTTCTCTGTCAAAGTGGACGATTTCCTTAACTGGCTAAAGTATTGATTATGTATCTGTTTTATACCCCACAAATAGTTGGCACGGCAGACGAAATAGGTAAGACCTATAGCCTGGACGAAGAAGAATCCGGCCACTGCGTGCGCGTGCTGCGTTATACGCGTGGAGACGAGATCTTGCTTACTAACGGGCAAGGTATGACTTATACCGCTGTCATTACCAATCCGCATCCGAAGCATTGCGAGTTTGAAGTCCGTACTGCCGAAAAACAATCTAAACATCACTCCAACTATATTCATATCGCTATCGCGCCCACGAAGAATGTGGAGCGAATAGAGTGGTTTGTCGAGAAATGTACAGAGATAGGCGTGGACGAGATAACACCGCTCCTATGCCGTTTCTCGGAGCGCAAGCAGTTACGTATTGACCGTTTGCAGAAGATTATTCTCTCCGCTGCCAAGCAATCCCTCACGCCCTATCTGCCTAAACTGAACGAGATGACCGACTGCACGGAATTTATTCGTCGCACAGAGGAAGAGACACGTTTTATTGCCCATTGCTATAAGGAGGATAAGCGCGATTTGCGTAACGAGATAAAGCCCGGTAAGAGTGTCGTTGTGATGATTGGACCGGAAGGCGATTTCAGCGAGCAGGAAATAGCAGAAGCACTACAGCATCATTTTGTTCCCGTCAGTTTAGGCGAGAGTAGGTTGCGCACCGAAACGGCGGGAATTGTGGCGTGCCATATATGTAATTTGTTCAGCGAGTAATGACTATGCTTAACGAACTGATTGAAATAGATAAGGCTTGGCTTTTAGCCATCAACGGCGCTCATACGGCGTGGTTAGACCAAATCATGTGGTATATCAGCCAATCGTGGTTCTGGATTCCGTTGTACGCCGTGCTCATCGGTTTACTCATCTGGCGATTTGGTTGGAAGAAAGGGGTAATATATACGCTCCTGTTGATTGCTGCCGTGGGACTGAGCGATTACGTCTCTTCGGGCATAATCAAACACTTGGTTTGCCGTCCGCGTCCGACGCATGAACCGACATTAGCCGGATTGGTACATATCGTGCACAACTACGTTGGCGGCAGATACGGCTTTGTTAGTTCCCATGCTGCTAACACCATGAGTCTCGCGCTGCTGTTTAGTCTCATTTGGCGCGAACCTCAACCGCCTACAAACAAAAAAAACAACCACGGCTGGTGGCTGATGATCTTTGTGGCACTTAATTGCTATAGTCGAGTGTATTTAGGAGTGCACTACCCGGGAGATATAATAGGCGGATTGATAGTAGGAACTCTTATGGCGCTTGCTGTTTACGGGTCATGGAATCTGATCGAGCAGGCGCATAGGAAGCGTGTGGGTGGCGAGGGACATTGACGGTCTGATTCATAAAAACGTTAAACTGCTCCTCCGTCAGAATACCTCGAAGCTCCTCAATAAACTGCTGCAAGCCATTATATTCCTGCGCACGAGTCATACCTTGCATCCGAAGGCGATTATGACGAATATTAATGCGATAGATGGAATCAATAACGATTGAATCGGTGAGATTGAGTTCGCGCACTAAACGATAGGTCTGTTTACGCGCCACATCTTCCGGAGTACGTTGAGGCTGCTCATTTGGCACAATAGGTTCGGCCTGAACGAATGTAGAGACCAAAAGAAGAATAAATGCCAAATAGATGTGCTTCATATATAAGCCATACAAGCAAAAACTATGCCATGTGAAGCGAAAAGAAGGAATAAGTGTTAAAATAATGCAATTTGAACGATTTATAGCAGAAAGGTTGTACTTCTCGCAACAAACGGAGGGCAGATCATCCCGTCCAGCTGTTCGTGTCGCTCTTGCCGGATTGATTATAGGCGTGATGGTGATGATTATTACCGTTTGCGTTGTAGTGGGCTTTAAGCAGACCGTTACAGACAAGGTGGTGGGATTTGCTGCGCATCTAAGGATAGTGAACTTTGAGAATAATAATACATTTGAGCTGAGTCCGATTGTGGTTCCCGATTCGATGATGCAAACTTTGGCTGCTATTCCTCATATCGAGAGTGTAAATGCCTTTGTCACTAAGCCCGGAATCATTAAGACAAATGAGGCATTCCAAGGGATAGTCTTCAAAGGAACGACGTATTGGAACTATTTCGCTGATAATCTCATCGAAGGTCATTTGCCGGAAGCAGAAAACGAAGTTATTCTATCCCGTAAACTCTGTGATTTAATGAATCTGCAGTTAGGCGATGCGGTAATGAGTTATTTCGTTGGCGAAAGCGTCAAAGTGCGTAAATTCACTATTGCGGGCATCTATCGTACCGGTTTTACGGAGTTTGACGAACGCTTTATTCTCGGACAAATGAATGTAGTACGCCGCTTGAACGGTTGGAGTGATGACCAGATATCCGGTGTAGAACTGCGTGTGGATAATCTGAGGAACCTGTATGCGGCTTCGGATGATGTCTTTTTTGCAACTGCCAACCGTTTTGACGAAAAGGGGAATGGCTATTATATGGAAACGATGGAGCAACTTAATCCTGCTGTTTTCTCATGGCTCGACCTATTGGATATGAATGTAATCATTATCATTTTGCTCATGTTAGCTGTTTCGGGATTCAGTATCATCTCCGGACTTATCATTCTTATCTTAGACTCCATTCAGTTAGTTGGCGTACTGAAGGCACTTGGCGCTACCAATAAACAAGTGCGCGGCGTGTTTATCACTCAAGGAGTCATGCTAATTGGAAAAGGCGTTATTTGGGGCAATATCCTTGGTTTAGTGCTCTGCGCAATACAGTATTTTGGACATATACTACCGCTGGACGCAACCACGTATTATGTCAATTATGTTCCTATCGCTTTCCCGATAGGATGGCTCTTACTGCTTAATGTCGGTACGATACTTGTTTCTACGCTCATCCTATTAGCGCCGTCTGCTATCATCACCAAAATCAGTCCTTCTCAAGTAATGCGCTTTGAATAATATGAACTTCCGTACAGCTGTAGATATTAAGCCAGCTCCCTGGCAAATAGGGTATAAAGACAAGATTGCCTTGTTAGGCTCTTGCTTTAGCGATAACATCGCCCGTAAGATGAGTGAGTTTTACTTCCAAGTGACATGCAATCCCACCGGAACGCTCTATAACCCGGTATCTATAGCGCATCACATTGACGATGTTGCACCTAAAGCGGATGTGGTAATCATTACTTTCGGAACGGCTTGGGTGTATGTGGATAAAGCAACAAACGAAGTGGTCGATAATTGTCAGAAACGCCCCGCTACGGATTTTATTCGCCGACGTTTGTCGATAGAAGAAATAGTAGCACTTTGGCAGCCGATTATTGCGCGCTATGCGGATAAGCGCTTTATCTTCACCGTTTCTCCTATACGGCATATCAAAGACGGTTTGCATGAGAATAATCTGAGCAAAGCTATTCTGCATTTAGCTGTTGAGCAACTCATTCTGTCAGCCACGTCCGCGAGCCAACGTCCCATCTATTTCCCTGCCTATGAGATTGTGATGGACGAATTGCGTGATTACCGATTCTATTCGGACGATATGCTTCATCCGAGTCCTGTGGCTATTTCATTTATTTGGCAGCAGTTCGTGGGTGCATTTATTTCGGCATCTACGCAAAAGGAAATGGAGACCTTACGTGCACTATGGCTTAATCGCAATCATCGTTCGCTCTATCCGGGAAGCGCAGAGGACGAAGCATTTAAAAAGCGCACAGAACAACAACTCCGTGCGCTTCAGAAAGATTATCCTTGGTTAGTTTAAGTCAGTAGGGTGTATTAGATACGCTCCAACGAACTGATTTTCATCCAACCGACATTGTTTCCTACGTGAATATTACACCAATCACCTAACGTCTCGTGAATGGTGACTTTTGTGCCCTCGTGGAGCGTGAACAGTTCCGTACCTGAGCGATCCGGTGACGCTTTGACANACATTCACGATACCTTGCGTAATAATAGCCTCATTTCGGAGCGTGTCGCGGCGATGCAAACTGCCGGCATTCGCACAAGCGCATACGGAAATAAACAAGGCAACGAGACCAATATAGAATGCAGTCTTACGTAGCCATTGTTCCTTGCTTAACGCAAAGAGCAACGCACCGATAAGCACAATAAAGAACATGATAATACTGAGTGTAATCCAAGTCTGTTCGCGCAGCATATTACGAACGGCTTGCAGCCATGACTTAATAAAGAAGGCTTGATTGTCTTCGACATTATCAATAATACGACTTTGCGCAAAGGCGAGGTTGTATTTTGCATCCTTATTGCGCGGGTCGAGACGCAGACAACGCTCGTAAGCCAAAATAGCTTTTGCCAATTCGTCTTGCTTAAAGTATGCATTCCCTAAATTATAATATACTTCCGAGTTAGGCTGTTCGGTAATAATCTCTTCGTAAGCTTTAGCAGCTTCGGCATAATTGCCGTCGGAGTATAATTGATTTGCGTCGCTAAATAGGGCAACTAAAAATATGAGTAGTAGTTTCATAACTTCTGGTTTTCAAGTTGGTTAATCAGTTCGCTTGTGCGGTCGTATAGCGTTTGCATCTGGCTATCAGCAGAAGGGGCATAGCGGGCAAACTCAGCCGTAGAAAGCACATCTTTAACTTCCTTAATCAGTTCTTCACGCACCCCTTTCGTTTGCAGGATATCGGCAATAGTTTCTTTGCTTAAATCCGCTGTAGGAATAGAAAGACGGTCGGATAAATAACTAACAGCCGCACGTTCAATCTCCTCGTAGAATGCAGCTTTATTGCCTTCTGCGAGCAGTTTCTTAGCAGCTTTGAGGCGTTTCTGTGCTACTTTATTAGCGCGTTTATAGCGAACACGTGTCAGGTCGGCATTCTCTTTAATCTGTTTGCGGAATACCACCAAGAGCACGATGGCAATCAGTAGTGGGATAAGGTAATACAACCAATACGTCAACGAACCGAATACTAATTTAGCCGGTTGATAGCTAATTCCTGAATGCTCACTACTATGAATATAGCGGATATCGGAACCAAACTGCTGTACATCTTCTTTGTTAACGAAGTTCTGCACGATGGCTTGCGTTGCTTCGTCGTTACCGGCGCCTTTTGTAACGTGTAAGGTATATTCCGGCGTGGTTAGCGTTTTATACTGATTATCCTGAGTATCAAAGTAAGAGTAGGAGATAGCAGGAATAACGTAGTCTCCACTTGCGCGAGGAATAGCGAGATACTCAATCTCTTTGGAGCCCGATACACCGGAAGTGGTGGTCTTGAAGTTATTCGTTACTTTCGGGTCATATGCCTCAAATCCTTCCGGCCAGTCAATAGCAGGAGTCTTGAGCAGTTTCATGTTACCGGTACCCTTGATATCTATCTTAATCGTAACGGCCTCGTTGGTTTTGAGTTCCGTTCCCGAAATAGCTGATGCCATAGTAAATCGACCTACGCCACCGGAGAATCCAGCCGGTTTGCCTGAAGGTAGAGAGGATACATGTATCGTTACTCCGGGTGCTTTCAACACTTTAGTAACATTCGTATAAGAGCCAAAGAAGTCATCAAATATCGAACGTACCTGTGAGCGAGTCTGTACGCGTAGAACGGCTTCGAATGTAGCTGGGTCAATTACAAGATCTCCGCCATGTTGTGGGTAAAGCAACGTGCGATAGAGCGTAGCGGTTTGATAGTTGCGACCATTGTAATGCTCTAACTCGGTTTGAATCTCGCCTTGTTCAAGGTCTTGTTTGAGGAAACCGGTAAACTCCGGAATCTTCGTGTTATTCGTGAACTGTGCCACATCCACTCCGGCAAAATAGAGTTTGTAGGAGAGTAGGATAGCCTCTTGCTCATGCACTTTGGTTTTGCTCACAACGGTGCGAATAAAGATATTCTCGCTTGATGTTTGTGAGGACGTTTGTGCCGTTTGTTGGTTGCTGCCTGTTGCAGCAGAAGGCTGACGATTTTGTGTTGGTTGTTCGTCCGCCGGAAGCACGGTGATGCGCACACCATTGGACGAATAGTTCTTACCGTCAACGCTAATCTGGGCAGGTTGAATGGTGAACGTACCTTCTTTCGCAGCCATGAGCGTATATGTGTACGTTAATTGGAAGGACGAAGACCGTTTGCCGTTAACGAAGGATGTTGACGACGATTGCGATGTATAGGGTCCTGCCAAATAGTCGAAGTCAGTAAACTCCGGTGCGCGTAAGTCTTTGGCGCGCTGGTTAACAGAGTAGGTTAACTGAAACGGCTTACCTACAACCACTTGTGATGGTGCTTGAGCGCGGAACTCCACGTCTTCTGCCCATGCACTTAAAGTGATGCTTAATAATAGTGTTATATATAAAATCTTTCTCATATTCTACCAATCTTTCTCTACACGACGTTTAGAACCTTGTTGACTTTGCAGTTTTTCCTGCGTATCTTGTTCGTCTTGCTCTAAAGCTTGCAAGATTTGTTCCGCCGTTTCTTGATCCATTTGTTGCTCATCCTGTTGTTGTTGCTGTTGTTCTTGTTGCTGTTGATCTTGATTCTGCTCTTGTTCCTGTTGCTGCTGTTGTTGATCTTGCTGTTGTTGTTGCTGGTCTTGGTTCTGCTGATTTTGTTGTTGCTGTTGCTGCTGTTGTTGCAGCATCTGCATTGCTTTGACCATGTTGTAGCGTGTATCATTATCCTTCGGATTAGCGCGCAGCGATTGTTGGTATGCTGTAATAGCTTTGTCGTACTGTTGTTGTGCGAAGAGGCTGTTCCCTAAGTTATGATAGGTCTTAGCAGCTTTTTGTTTATCCTTTTTAGGATCAATCACTTGTGCCGCTTTCATGAACTCTTCGGCTGCTTCGGGGTATTTATTCTGACGAAACAGCGCGTCGCCAAGGTTATAATGCGCCTCGTACGATTGATTATTCTTCTCTAATCCGCGACGATAATCTACTTCCGCCTCGGCGAAATTATCTTTGTTATAATCGCGATTGCCATGACGAATATCCGGTGCTTCCTTCTGTGCGAAAAGCAGGGAAGAAATACCTAATAATATCAACATTAAACTATATCTCATCTTATTTCTCCTCTCTAAACAAGTCTAATTTAGCCAATGCTTTGTTCTTACGATTGAAAATGAAGAAGTCTATGAGCAGGATGAGTAAAGCTAAGAGCACAAATCCTTGATACTGCTCATTATAATCAGCATATACTTTCGTTTCTATTTCGGAAGACGCTAAGTTGTC
>ONMT01000055.1 GCA_900319025.1 uncultured Bacteroidales bacterium | reverse complement strand
GCCGGAGTTCCTGACCGAGCGTACGTTTATTGAGGACTTCAACAAGCAGATTATGGTATTCACCGGTGAGCAAGAGCTGTTGACGAAGATTTTCGTTGGCAAGAAATTTACCGTCATGAGCCCGCTCGAGGCGGAGTTGACCAAGTACATGCACAATGTCTTTGGTGCCTACAAAGTAACCTATTTCAACGCTTGCCGCGAGTACTGCGAGAAAATGGGAGCCGATTGGCGCAAAGTACACACAGGCGTGCTCCTCTCCGGTTACATCAACGACACCCACACCTACGTCCCGGGACCCGATGGTAAGTTCGGTTATGGCGGAAAATGTTTCCCGAAAGATGTGAACGCTTTTGCAGAAATGACCAAAGGAACCTCACTCGGAACACTCTTGGAGCACCTCCACGAACTCAACGTTCATTTCCGTGGCGTCGAGGAACACATTTAAAAATCTCACGGGACACATTTAAGAGCCTCCAAAAACGGTCTAATCCCGACGGTCGAACGACGGTCAACCGACAGTCAAGCGACGGTCAAAGCCAAGGTAAGTACTCTATAACACCCTTTTTTGAATCATGAAGATTGCAGTTGCAGGAACAGGTTATGTAGGTCTCAGCATCGCTACCCTACTCGCCCAGCATAACAAAGTGACGGCGGTGGACATCATCCCAGAGAAAGTGGAGATGATTAACTCTCGCCGTTCACCCATCCAAGACGAGTATATTGAGAAATACCTCGCCGAAAAAGAACTCGACCTCACAGCGACACTCGATGCCGAATCCGCATATAAGGATGCGGAATACGTCGTTATTGCCGCCCCGACGAACTATGACAGCCAGCGGAATTATTTCGACACTTCGGCGGTGGAGAACGTCATAGAGACCGTCCTCCGCATCAACCCGAAAGCGATCATGGTCATCAAATCGACCATTCCTGTGGGTTACACTGAGAGTGTGCGAAACAAATACCACTGCGAGAACATTCTCTTTTCGCCGGAGTTTCTGCGCGAGAGCAAAGCGCTGTACGACAACCTCTACCCGTCCAGAATCATCGTCGGAACAGTCAAAGGCGACGAACGTCTCACAAAGGCGGCAGAGCGTTTTGCGAAACTGCTGGAAGAAGGCGCGATCAAAGAAGAGATCGAGGTGCGTATCATGGGACTGACCGAAGCCGAAGCCGTCAAGTTGTTTGCCAACACCTATCTGGCGCTTCGCGTGAGCTATTTCAACGAACTCGACACATACGCGGAGATGAAAGGTCTCAACACACAGGACATCATCGACGGCGTGTGTCTCGATCCGCGTATCGGCACACATTACAACAACCCTTCTTTCGGTTATGGTGGTTATTGCCTGCCGAAGGACACCAAACAACTCTTGGCGAATTACCAGGACGTGCCGGAGAACCTGATTGAGGCGATTGTCGAATCCAACCGCACACGCAAGGACTTTATTGCCGACCGTGTACTGGCGAAAGCGGGCTATTACGATTATTATCATAACGGCCAGTTTAACGCCTCGGAGGAGAAACCTTGCACGATTGGTGTTTATCGTCTGACGATGAAATCCAACAGCGATAACTTCCGTCAATCCTCCATCCAGGGAATCATGAAACGTGTCAAAGCCAAAGGTGCACAAGTGATTGTCTATGAGCCGACGCTGGAGAATGGAACGACCTTCTTTGGTAGCGAAGTAGTAAATAACCTTGCTGAATTTAAACTTCGCAGCCAAGCCATCATCGCCAATCGGTATGACGCGAGTCTGGATGACGTAAAAGAAAAAGTATATACGAGGGATATTTTCCGGAGAGACTAATTGGCTGAGAAAGTAGAACATATTGGCAAGAAGGAGATCGCATGGAGCTATGCAGGCACGGCATTCATGATCGGCGCCGGCGTATTGCTGCTGCCGTTCATCCTGCATAAGATGCCGCAAGAGACCGTGGGAATCTGGAATATTTTCCAGACAATCACGGCACTTGTGTTGCTGCTGGATTTCGGTTTTCGACCTTCTTTCGCACGGAATATTAGTTATATCTTCTCGGGCGTCAAGCAGTTGCAGAAAGATGGCGTAGCCCATGCAGATGCCGAAGCAAAGGTAGATTACGGGCTACTGAAAGGTACGCTGATCGCCATGCGGCGGTTCTACCGTTGGATGGCTGTAGGGGTTTTTGGATTGTTAGCCACAGCCGGCACGGCGTATTTCTACTTCATCTTGCAGAAATACTCGGGCGACAGGCAAGACGCGATGATTGCCTGGGTGCTTCTGATTGCGATCAACTGCTACAACCTCTACACGTTGTATTACGATGCGTTACTGACTGGAAAGGGTTATGTGACCCGCATGCAGCAGATTACGATGTTAGGTCAGGCCGTGTATCTGGGACTGGCTATCGGGCTTATCTACGCAGGTTTCGGTCTGACGGCGATTGTAGCTTCGCAATTGGTATCGACGATTATCAGGCGTGTGTTGACCTATAGCGTGTTCTTTACAGCGGAGATAAAAACTCGTTTGCGAGAGGCAGAGCCACAGGAACCGAAAGCCATACTAAGTGCCATTTCTCCAAACGCCGTGAAAATCGGTTTGACGCAACTTGGCGGTTTCTGCGTAAACAAGAGTGCGGTGCTAATCGGTTCAGCTTTTCTGACGTTAGAAGAAGTGGCTTGTTATGGCATCACGATGCAGGTGATGGATATCTTAGCGCGCTGCGCGACGGTTTTCTACCAATCGTATTTGCCGAAGTTGGCTCAATGCCGCGCGGAAAACAACCTGCAGGGCTTGAGACGCTACTACCTACTCTGCACGGGAAGCCTATTGGCGGTGTATATCATTGGCGGAATCGTATGGATGTTAGCGGGTGACTGGGCGTTGGATCTGATTCATAGCCAGACGCATTTTGTTCCGGCTATGATGTTGTGCGTAATGTTGTTAATCAGCGCCTTAGAGCACAACCACGCAGTATCTGCAGGATTTATCATGGCGGATAACAAGATTCCGTTCTTCATTCCGTCGCTGGTCAGCGGTGCTGCAACTATTATTCTGCTGTTTGTATTCCTCAACCCGCTTCAGATGGGTATCTGGGGCTTGATTTTAGCGCCGGGAATAGCACAGCTGGCATATCAAAACTGGAAATGGCCGAGTGTAATCATTAAAGAACTATGGGGAAAATGAAAGAACTATCTGTAATCATAGTGACATATAACTCCGAACCGGATATCTACGGATGTCTGGAGGCTCTTTTTGCCCACAACGATATCGGTGATGCTCTGGAAGTAATTGTGGTAGACAATAACAGTCGCGATTTCCAGCAGATGAAAGAGGAGATTACACGGCTGTACGGCGAAACCGTTACTGTGCTTAGTAATTCTCAAAATGGCGGTTACGGGCAAGGAAACAACATCGGTATCCGGAATGCCACTTCGCCTGTGATCATGATCATGAATCCCGATGTGCGGTTGGTTCATATCTCATTTAAAGATATCGTTGAACTATACAAGACAGATGTTCGAGTAGCTCTCTGCGGTTTTAAACAAGTGATAAACAAGAACGGGAGACGTGGAATTTCATTCGCTATGCTAAACCACTATTCCGGTCTTGTGCGACTGCTTGGAGGCATTATTGCAAACCGGACAAACATCTTTCTTTGGCGATATATGTATTTTGCCGGAGCATGTTTCTGCGTTCGCAAATCGATGTTTGAGCAGGCAGGTTTATTTGACGAAAATATCTTCCTGTACGGCGAAGAGAATGATATACACTATCGGATTCACCATGCCTTCCCGAAAGCTCATGACATATTCAAAAAAGACTTCGTATATCTTCATCTCACGGAGGATCGTCCGCATTCAGAGACCGTAGTCCGGCGTCGTATCACTTCCAACGAATACGTGCTGCAGCAACAAGGACATCCGAAAGGAACGTATATCCGTAGCGAAGAGCAAAGACTTAAATGGAACAAAAGGCTATTTGGAAATGCTAAATAGGGAATCCTTCATATCGCATTTGCAGTGGTTTATTCTGCTTGCATTGTTCGCTTACGACGGATTTACTTATCTGCCGGAAGAGAGCAATTTTGCACTATACAAAAGCGTTTACTATGTATTCATTTTCATAGCCTTTTTGTTAGTTTGTACCCTTCAAATTAATCATGGTCACCTTATGCACCGCCATTTAGGCAGCATTTCCTATGCGATACAGATCTATTTTTGGTTGTATTTAGTGCGGCTTTTTTATGATTTTATGATTGTTGGTGTTGACCAGGAAATCGTTACTAATCCTTTTACGGCTATCTTTCTGTACGTCAACGCGGCTATCATTCCATTTTATGGTTTCTATGTATTCAAGTGGAATTTAATTGATCTCAAGAAACTGAATACCGCGATGCTTGGTATATTTCTGATAATGGGCATGGTCAGTATGTGGTATATATTCACAGGCAAAGCAGCCAGCGAATATCTGGGAGACGATGGACGATTTATGGGTAACGCATCCATGGACACTATCGCTTTCGGGCATTTAGGTACCAGCATTACTATATTGGGTCTATCTTTACTCTATCAAGCCAATATACGATTTTTACATAAGATATTGGGTGCTTTCGCTATCTTATCCGGCTTATTCATTACTCTTGCAGCAGGTTCACGAGGCGCTATAGTAGCCTTATTGTTGTGTTTCGTAGCATATCTGTACATGAATGGTCATAAGTTAAAAATACTCATAGGCTTGCCGGTTTTAGCAGCTATTTTTATTGCATTACTACCTATTCTCCGGGATATATTAGCTTCCTACGGTAATTTGGCTCTGGACCGTTTATATAATTCTATTTATGCTCCGGATAGTATGGAAGCCGGTGTAACGAGCGGACGAGACGTGCTATACGATCAGGCTTGGAAAAACATTTTGCAAAGTCCTATTTTGGGCTCATCACTCTATATAGGAGGAGAATACGTGCATAATAGTATTTTGGAGTCATTCTTAGGACTCGGCATCATCGGTGGTTTACTGTTTACGATAATCATCTTGCGTACACTTGGCATAGCTTTCCGAATGGCGGAAGAGGATAAGGGTTGTTTATTCGTCTCATTGCTATTTGTTCAGTACCTATCGTATAGTTTATTTTCTCGAACATTGAGTATGTTACCGTTATTTTGGATGTCGCTATATTTGGTAATATTCCTCAACGCACGTAAAAACGACTTAACAGCATGAAAATTCATATCCTGACATCTTGCTTCTATCCGGAGTTACACCCAAGGGCTTTCAGAGCCTTTGAGTTAGCACGTGCTTTTGCGCGTCAGGGAGATGATGTCCTTGTATCCGTTTTGACGCAGGTCAACGGCGTTGATTACAAGAAGATGCAGGAAGAGTATGGTTTTCGGGTAGATGTATTGGGAATATACCAACGGGAGATCGGCGAAACCGGACAAACGGGACTTTCTTTTAACTCAACCAATCCTGTTTTACAGCTCATGCACCGCTTGTTCCGCCTTGGTGTCGAGTACTTTCTTGCCGGTAACTTATTCCACCATGCACGAAAAATAGCAGACCATATAACCATCTCGGAAGATACCGATCTGTTTATTGCGCTCTCTACCCCATTTATGGATGTTTTAGCAGGCGCGTTGTATCGCAGAAAAAATGGCCTGAATAATACTATTTTTATAGCTGACAGCGGCGATCCTTTCAGTGGCAGTCAGCAGACGAAACGGGCTATATATATGCGATGGTTGGAGAAATGGGTGTATCGGTTCTATGATTTCCTTACGATACCTACCGAAGGCGCTATTCCGGCATATAATAAAGTGATAGAGAGGGAGAAAATTCGTATTATCCCGCAGGGTTTTGATTTTGGAGCTACACCTATTCAAGAATATAAAAAGAATGCTGTCCCGACATTTGCTTACGCGGGTGTGTTCTATAAAGATATACGTAATCCGGAATTTCTTTTGCACTATTTGGCTGAGCAAAGAACGGATTTCAGGTTTTATATTTACCTGCGGCATCAGGATGCGGAGACAGAGACCATTCTCAATCGCTACAGACCTATTTTATCGGAACGACTGATTGTAAAATATGGTATCGAACGCAAGCAATTGATTAGCGAACTAAGCACATACGATTTTCTGGTCAATGTAGGGAATAATAATAGCACCCAACTACCATCCAAACTGATAGACTATGGTATATCCCGACGTCCGGTATTTCATTGTACGGCCAATCATTTTGACAAAAAGATGTGGGAAGAGTTTATACAGGGCGATTTCCATCATGCGCAAGAAATCGATATTGCTCCATATGCCATAGAAACCATCGTTAAACAACTGAAAGCTCTAAGATGAAAAAGATTCTGATTATATGCGTTACCTTCCATTCAGACAAGGAACTCCAAGCATTCTTGGAGTCTGTTCATCGCGCTGCTGAACGTGTAAAGGGTCAAATGATGGTGGATATTCAAGTTGCAGATAACGGAAAAGCTAACTTGGGTTATCTGGGCGGCGCGCTGCCAATATATAACCGGTATGCACAAGATTACGACTATGTCTCTATCTCTAATGTAGATCTACTACTGGGACCGGATTTCTTTGAGCAGTTATTACAAATCGACACAATAGGTCTAGGATGGATAGCGCCGGACATCTATACAGACAAGATAAATCGTCACGAAAATCCTTATATGCTCACCCGTCCAACTAAATACAATTTCTTGATTTGGAATATTATTTATAGTAGTACGTGGATTTATCGGATGTACCATTCGCTATACCTCCTAAAGAACAAACAATCAAAGGTATATCCTGCTTGCAACATATATGCCGGGCATGGATCGTTCATGCTGTTTACCAAGGCGTTTGTAGAAAAGAATCCGGAGATACATTTCCCGGGATTTATGTACGGCGAAGAGATTTACATGGCGGAATTAGTGCGTCAAGCGCAACTGAACGTATCATACTGTCCGACCCTGCATATTGCTAACACCGGCAACATCAGCACAGGTGTAATTAACCAAGCCCGGAAATCCCGATGGAGCAAGGAAAGCCTGCAGGCCATATATACACAGTTTTTTGAATAATGAATTTGGTCTCAATCATAATGCCCACATACAACTGCGGTCGGTTCATTGCCGAATCGATCGATAGTGTCCTCGCTCAAACCTATACGGCTTGGGAATTGCTCATCGTGGACGATTGTTCGACGGACAACACTGCCGAGATTGTTGCGGCGTACAATGATCCGCGTATCCATTACCTGCGCAATGAGCAAAATTGGGGAGCTGCTCTTACTCGCAATAGAGCGCTTCGAGAGGCGAAAGGCAGGTATATCGCCTTTCTGGATTCGGACGACCTCTGGCTGCCGGAAAAATTAAAGAAGCAGATCGCCTTCATGGAGCAAAACGGCTATGATTTTACCTACCACGAATATACGGAAATAGACGAAGAGTCCAAGCCGCTTGGCGTGTATGTAAGCGGCAAGAAAATTGTAGGACAGTGGGGAATGAAGAGTTGTTGCTGGCCAGGATGCTTGACTGTGATGTATGATACAAAGGTGGTCGGTCTTATACAGATACCGGACATAAAGAAGAATAATGACTCCGCTATGTGGCTGCAAATAATCAAAAAGGCAGACTGCTATCTTCTATCAGAAAATCTTGCGCAATATAGAAGACGTACAGGTTCCATCACGCCTACAGGCATCTGGAAGAAGATTGGATGGCACTATATTCTCTTCCGTGAGGGAGCCCGGATGAACGCTATCGCGTCCTTCTTCTGGATGTGCGTCAACATCGTAGGAAACAGTTATAAGAAATTAAAATATATCTACCGATATGAAACGATTTAATATCCCTTTCTCACCACCGGACATGACGGAGGCTGAGGTGAACGAAGTAAAAGAAGCTATCCTCTCAGGATGGATCACCACCGGACCGAGGACCAAAGAGTTGGAGCGACAGATAGCTTCTTATGTAGGGACAGAGCGAGCCGTTTGTCTTAATTCGGCGACGGCATGCATGGAGATGGCTTTGAGGTTGTTAGGCATCGGAGCTGGAGATGAAGTGATTGTTCCTGCGTACACCTATACCGCATCGGCGTCTGTGATTGATCACGTGGGAGCCAAGATTGTCTTCATCGACTCGCAGAAGGACTCTCTGGAGATGGATTATGAGGCAGTAGAATCTGCCATCAATGAGCATACAAAAGCTATTATACCAGTTGATTTAGCAGGTATCCCATGCGACTACGACCGCCTTTATGAGATAGTTAATCGAAAGAAAGCTGTCTTTGCTCCTACTACTGATTTGCAACAAAAGATAGGACGAATAGCTATTTGCGCAGATGCGGCGCATGCCTTCGGAGCATCGCGGCAAGGCAAAATGGTAGGTTCCATTGCTGACTTCACCTCTTTCAGTTTCCATGCCGTGAAGAATTTCACGACGGCAGAAGGCGGTGCGCTCACTTGGAATATTCCCGATGCTGACAACGAAGCTATCTACCATCAATTACAACTTTATTCTCTGCACGGGCAGTCGAAAGATGCGCTGGCAAAGACCCAACTCGGTGCTTGGGAGTACGACATCGTGGGACCTTGGTACAAATGCAATATGACGGATATCATGGCTGCTTTAGGTCTTGTACAAATGAAACGCTACCCTGCTCTTTTGGCTCGTCGCCGTGAGATCATCGAGCGATACGATCAAGCTTTCAAACTATTAGGCGTAGGTGTATTGCCGCATTATACGGCTGAACACCTTTCTTCCGGACACCTCTATCTGACAAGGGTGCCGGGTGCGTCGCTCGAAGAACGGCAAGCGATCATCGTTCAAATGGCAGAGAGAGGCATAGCGACCAATGTACATTATAAACCCCTGCCAATGATGACGGCTTATAAGAATCTCGGCTTTGACATCGCGAATTACCCGAATGCCTACGCGCATTTCGTTAACGAAATCACCCTGCCGTTACATACCCGTCTAACAGACGAGGAGGTGGCCTATATCATTGAGCAATACACAGATATCCTGACGCATCGATGATTCGGTTTAGCGACATAGTTTTCAGTTTTTTCGGGCTGTTGTTTCTTAGCCCGCTGTTCTTCGTAGTAGCATTATGGATTGTCTTCGACAACCCGGGACCTGTTTTCTACCGCCAGCTGCGAGTAGGAAAAGACGGCAAAGATTTCGGGTTATTGAAGTTCCGCTCCATGCGTGTAGGAGCCGACAAGATGAGCCTTATCACCATTGGGGATCGAGACCCTCGTGTCACATGCGCGGGTTATTACATAAGGAAATTCAAGATAGACGAACTACCGCAGTTATGGAACGTGCTCATCGGCGAGATGTCGCTCGTAGGACCGCGACCGGAGGTGCGCAGATACGTTGATCTATATACGCCGGAGCAACGCAAGGTGCTCTCGGTGCGACCGGGGATAACGGATTACGCCTCTATCGAGTATATCGATGAAAACAAACTCCTGGCGCTGTCTGACGATCCGGACAAGACCTATATAGAAGAGATCATGCCGGCTAAAATAGCTCTGAATATGCGGTATATCAACCATCAGACGTATGGAGAATACCTCAAAATCATAATATTAACATTTGCAAAAATAATTCGATAATAAATATATATGGAAAGAAGAGTTAGAGTTCGTTTTGCTCCGTCACCGACGGGCGCATTACACATCGGCGGTGTACGTACCGCTTTGTACAATTACTTGTTTGCCCGTCAGCACGGCGGAGACATGCTCCTGCGTATTGAGGATACCGACTCGACGCGTTTTGTGCCGGGCGCTGAGGAGTATATCCTGGAGGCCCTCGATTGGTTGGGTATCGGCATTGACGAAGGTCTGCGCTTGAAGAAAGGCACGAAGGAGATCGAGGCTGTCGGTGGGCACGGGCCGTATAGACAGTCCG
>ONMT01000053.1 GCA_900319025.1 uncultured Bacteroidales bacterium | reverse complement strand
GCCTGCGCTACATTCCCCCTCCTTAAGATTATCTTCGCCGACGGTGTAGGAGCAGACTGCGTGAGCGGAGGAGAAATAAAAGCTGCTTTGCAGGCTGGATGCCCACCACAAAAAATCGTATTCGCTGGCGTCGCAAAAACAGATAACGAAATCCGTTACGCCTTAGAACAAGGCATATTCTCCTTTAATGTAGAGTCAACGGAAGAATTGATGGTCATTAGCGAAATAGCCGCATCTATGAACTTGACCCCGAACATCTGCCTCAGAGTCAATCCCAATATCGATGCACATACACACGATAAAATAACGACTGGACTCAACGAAAATAAATTCGGCATCTCTATAAACGCTCTTCCTCAGGCCGTACAACTCTGTTACTCCTTGCCGGCGCTACACTTTATCGGACTACATTTCCATATCGGCTCACAGATAACATCCATGGAGCCGTTTCATGAGTTAGCCCTAAAAGTGAACGAATTGGTGACTGCAGTAGAGCAATTGGACTGTCTCGACCAAAACGGATGCCTAATAAAACCCGTCGTCCAACATATCAATGTCGGCGGTGGATTAGGTATTCTCTATGAGCATCCTAATCATTTCCCTATTCCTGACTTCGCTGACTATTTCTCTATTTGGCGCAGAATGCTCACGCTGCGTAAAAACCAATTCCTACACTTCGAACTCGGACGATCCATCGTCGCACAGTGTGGCAGCTTGATGACGAGAGTGCTCTATGTCAAACACGGCGAGAATAAACAATTCGCTATCGTCGATTCTGGTATGACCGACCTTATAAGACCGGCTCTCTATGGGGCTTACCACCGCGTCGAAAACCTTACGCATCCCAATAGCCCAGACCAACTTTACGATATCGTCGGACCTATCTGCGAATCAAGCGATATCTTCGCCAAAGACTACGCCATCGCTCAAGTTCAACGAGGGGACTTATTAGCTCTACGAAGTGCAGGGGCTTATGGAGAAATTATGGCGTCACAATATAACCTCAGAAGACTTCCCGGACATGTCACCTCCGACGAACTACTATAATCCCTAACCCCTAACCCCTAAACCTTAATCCTTAATTTTTAATTTTTAACTCCTAACCCCTAATCCCTAAACCTCCCTAAACTTCTCCTCCTCCATATAACAACATATTTATTGTTGTTCTATAGTTGCCATTTTGTTATGTAAAAATAGCAAAATGGCTCCTTTTTGTATTTTTTTCAAAAAAAAGTGCACAAAAAGTTGCATATTTCAAAAAAAGGTTGTAATTTTGCGCGCTTTTTGTTTGTTGATAAAATTCGGTTTTATATAGTACCGAGTGTATATATATTTATTAATTAACTTAAAAACAAGCTTTATGAGAAAGTTTTTTCTTAGTCTGTTGATGACCTTCATGGTCATTGCAGGTGGCGTTAACGCTCAATCTATTGCGTTTGTTGATGGATTTGAGAGCGGAGACTTGGATAGTAAAGGTTGGACTCAAGAGGCAGTAGAAGGAAATACTGCTTGGCAAATTGAAGGTATTGGGTCAGACCTGCAGTATCCTGCCACCGTGATTCAAGGAACTAAACGTGCTTATCTGCGTAACACCACCGGTGAGACGCAAGGTTACGTGACTCGCTTGATTAGTCCGGTAATGCGCTTGGACACTGTTTATCAGCCGTTCTTGTCATTCTGGTTCGCTAACCCGAAATGGACTGCCGATCGAGACACGTTGCGCGTTTTGTACAAATCCGACCCAAAGCAGAGCTGGAAGGTATTAGCTACCTTCTCCGATGCTCATGCACAATGGCGTAAGGTACAATTGGAGCTCCCAGAGTATTCGGCAGCGTACCAGATTGCCTTTGAGGGTAAGGACAACCTTGGTAGAGGTATTGTGTTGGACAGCGTGATTGTTCGCTCTACTCCGGAGTGTACCGTGCCTCACGACATTACCGCAAATAGCCAAGGTGCTGGTAAAGTGAACATTGCCTGGAATGCCAGTTGGGATGCTAATGAGTTTGAGCTGGCAGTGCTCAAGGAGAAAATTGACCCTGACACCATCGAGAAAGTACCTGCTTCAGCCTTTGCCTTCCACAAGAACGTAAGTGGTAGTCAGCAGAACTACGACCTCCAATTGGTATCAGGTGAGTATTACTACGTGTATATCCGCTCCATCTGTGAGACGGAGACGAGTGCATGGAGTAGTGAAGATCCTGAGCAAGGTGACTTCCGTTTCCGTGTAAAGGCTATTAAACAAGTGCCTTATTCGTACGGATTTAACCTGGATTATGATGCAGGAAACTTGCACCGTGATCTCGAGTGGACATGGGGTTCTAATACCGGTAATTTCAATCCGTTTATTAACACCCATCAGAATGAGACGGATCGTGCTTTGTATTCAAAAGATCGTTCTATGTGCGTTGCCTTTACTGGCGCAAACAACATGACTACAGCTCTCGCAGCCGGTCAGTATGCCTATACCGCTACACCTGCGATTGTGGATACAAAGAATCCTAATTTCGCGCTCAACCAATGTCAAGTACGTTTCTGGACCACTGTTCATAAATACACTGGTCGTACGTACGCTCACAGCTTGATAGTAGGTGTGATGACAGACCCTGAGGATATCACTACCTTCGTAGCGGTTGATACTGTAAGCGTATGGGGAACGTCCGAGTTCGTAGAGAATATTGTTGACTTGTCTTCCTATCAAGGCGATGGTCAGTACGTTGGTTTTGTTAGCTACTTCGATGTTCGTAACCTCATCTATTTGGATGATGTGACGATTGAGTACAAGCAAACGGTTAATACTCCGACTCAAATCAAGGTTAATCCTCGTGATACCTATGCTGCAATTAGTTGGAATGGTAATGCGCCTTCCTATCGCGCGTTAATTACTACCAATCAAGTAGATCCTGTCAATCCGAAGATGACGGATGTATTGGTAGATACCATGTTGTCAACGAACAGTTTTGTATATAACAACCTGCAAGAAAGCCAAACATGGAATAAACCGTATTATGTTTATGTACAGGCTATCAATGGTGAAGCTAAGTCCGATTGGTCTTATCGTTATCCGTTCGTAACGATTGCCGGCGAACAAGCTCTCCCAATGAACTTCACAATGGAGCAATCTGCCGGAATGTATGAAATAAATGCGGTTAAGTATCCAACGAATATTGGTATATTCTCCAACGATCCGGAATATCCACATTTATACACAACCAATCCATTTAAGGGCAATTCTTGCTTATATTTGAGCAAGGATCCGGGTAATGACTCATGGATTACCTTCCCGATGGTTAATCGTGTTCAAGATGTACAGATTTCGTTCTATCTGAGTGGTAATACCACCCCGGCGCAAGTTCATGCAACAGTCGGCGTGATGACTAACCCGATGGATATAACTACCTTTGTTCCGGTGGCTGACTTTGCGAATGCAGAGTCTTACATTCGTTGCTATGCCTCGTTTGAGGAATATCAAGGTGAGAACGGTGTAATAGCTATTGTGTGGTCTGATACCGAAGATGGCAAGAATACCAATAACTACATTGATAACGTAACGATTGAGCCTCTTGCAACCTGCACTCCTCCTAAAACATTCAATGTTGTAACCGACGCTACTGCAGCTACCGTTAGCTGGGAAGCTGGTAGTGCAACACAATGGGAAGTTGTGCTGACGAAGAAAATTCCTTTGAGCTCTTACGATCAGGAAAAATCATTGGAAGATATTGCTAAACTCAATGAAGTAGTTGTAGTGGATACAATCGAGGCGCCGGCTACCGGAAATCCGACTGTGGACTTCACGAAACTGGATATGGTAACTCTTTATTACTTCTACGCACGCGCGATTTGTGGTAGTGAGACTTCCTGGTTCTCTGAGTTATCATTCAAAACCCCGTGTCCAGAAATGTATCCTGTGCCTTACGAGGAGACATTTGACAACATGACAGATGCCGACTTCGGTTGCTGGCAAGTATTTGACGCAGGAACGGGAACGGGCTATCCGAAAATCAATTCCGCCTCGGGTGGTGCACAACAATTCGGTAGCTCGATGGAGTTGTGGTCAACTTCCACTACTCACCGTAACTGGGCAGCTGCTCCGAAAGTGGACTTGGCATTTGATGACTTGATGCTGCAATTCCACGTACGTTCTTGGAGCTCAAGTGCTAAATCTATTCTGTACGTAGGATTTATGTCGGACCCGAAAGATACAACTACCTTCGTCGCTATCGACACTATCTATGTACCGAATGGAACAAAGTACTATCAATACACCTACGAGTTGGCTAATTACAAGGCCTTTGAGGGGCAATATGTAGTATTTACATCCGGTATGTATTCCGTATTGGAGGCTAACAGTGATGTAAATATTGACAATGTAAGCTTCAAATCTACTCGTTGTGCAGCTCCGTACAATATCAAAGCAGTGGATACACAAATATCGACGGCAGATGTTGAGTGGGAAGGTCGTACGGACGACAAATGGGAAGTAAAGGTGCTCAATAAGTACGCACGTCTGAATACCAAGACGAATAAGATTGCTAAATACGATACCGCTAAGGTCGCTATCATTAACGATACCATCGTTGAGAATGCAGCACTTCATATCGAAGGACTGAAAGCTCAAACGAAGTATTATATCTACGTTCGTCCTACTTGCGGTGATAGTATCTGGGCAGTAGATAGTATTAAGTCCGGTTGCGTTCGTATCAATCCGAATATCGTTAATAAAGAGACCTTTGAGAGTTGGCCGAGCGGAACGTCTTATGCTGCAAACCAGCAGCCTGATTGCTGGACGTCAAGTAATGCTAACCCAAGTTCTACAACGTATTTGCCGTTTATCTACAAGAGCACGACGTATGCATCTTCCGGTCAAAACACATATCGTTTGTACGGATACTCTTCGGGTTCATCTCAATACAATCCTGCTTGGTGTGCAACACCTGAGATCGCATGTGATGACATGTCCGAATTGGTAGTTACGTTCAACTACTATATGTCCACGACTTCAACATATGCTCTGCTGTATGGTGTGATGACAGATCCGGAAGATCTCACCACGTTCGTTGTATTGGATTCGATACAAGGAACAGGTAAGTCGGTACAACTGAGTGTGGACTTGAGTGAGTTTAAGGATTCTATTCCAGCCGAAGCTCGTTACTTTGCATGGCGTACTCCTTATGGCGCATCAACCACCGTTTATTTGGACGATGTCTCTGTTTTGCGCATGAAGTGTCCGTTGGCTAAACCTTCCTATTCTGAGTTGGAGGCTAATAAAGTTCGTATCAATAGCGGTCTGCGTACCGACAATGACTGGATCTTGTTAATCACTGACAAAGAGTTGGAGGCTGATAGCTTGAATAAGGAGGGCTTCACCTATCCGGATTCGATTATCGTTTATCTCGATACGATTGACACTCGCTCTAAGGTCGTTACTGGCTTAAAGGAGAAAACGAGATACTACGTAGCCGTAGCTTCTTACTGCGATGCCGAGTCTGTTCCTTATTGGGTAACAACTTCGTTTATTACTCCTTGTTTGGCTGTAACACCGGAGCAAATGGGTACAATTACCTTTGCCGAGTCTGATGGTTATGTAGCCGGTAATGGTGCAGACCGTTATCTGCCTTGCTGGACAATTGGTAACTTACATGGTTCAACAGCAGCTGCAAGAACACCTTATATTTATGGTACTTCCGGTAACTATTGGCACAATGGTAATCGCTCACTTGAGTTCTATGACACAGCATCGGAAGGTGGTGCGTTTGCAGTTACTCCACAACTTAATGTGGATTCTATTAAGCATTATCAAGTGAACTTCTGGGGTACGGCTTGGTCAAGTGGTCAACACAAACTGATTGTAGGTGTTGTAACAGATCCGACCGACTTGACTACGTTTGTTGCTATTGATACGGTAACCTTCCCTGTTTCTCCTAACTGGGAGGCATATACGATATCGTTTGAGAACTACGACGGAGACTTCTTGGGCAACCATGGTAAGTATGTTATGTTCCTCTCTGACTTTGGCGCAGCTAACGATGTAAACATCACCGAGATTTCAGTAGAGAAGATTCCTTCCTGCGTACCGGTTAAGGAAATCGCGGTAGATAGCATTGGTAGTGATTTCGCTATCTTTAGTTGGGAGAGCAATGCTCCTGAGTGCCGTTTCTTACTTGCTGATAAGGATGTTGCTGACTCTGTGAAGGCAACCTATGACAAGTGGTTAGTAGATTCGATTGTAACTAAATACGATTCTATTCGTATTATTGACCTCGAGCCGAATAAGAACTACTATGCTTATGTTCAGAATATCTGCTCTGCAATAGACAGCAGTAAGATTTCTCTCAAGTATGCACGTATTCTCACCGACTGTCCGAGCGACAAAGGTTTCAAGGCTCCGTACTTCACGGACTTCGATAGCAACTCGAAGACAGGTACTGGTAACCGTCCTGACTGCTGGACAGGTGAGTATCTGAATCACGACACAGCAGCAGTAACGCAGAGTTATCCGTATATTTATACTACTGCATCTTATGCTTATAGTGGAAGCTATTCACTCTATTTCTACTCTTATGGTACGCTGAACGGTTCGACGAACTATCGTACAATTGCTGTCGCACCTAAGATGCAAGGTAACTTGAATGACTATATGGTTAGCTTCTACGCTCGTCAATCTTCTACCGGAGCGAATTATGGTAAGAAGATGATTATCGGTTACGTTACCAATACCGAGCTTAAGCAAATCGATTCTACTTTCGTTAAGTTAGGCGAAGTAGAGATAGAGGGTACGGCACAAAAGTACTATGAGTTTAGATTGGAGGATAAGGCAACTATTCCTGCCGGAGCTCGTATTGCGTTGAAAGCCAACTATAAAGAGCAAGGTATTACTCCTGCTTCTGAAACGACGAGTATCTATGCTCACTTCTATATTGATAACTTCCGCATTGGTTTGCCGCCTACCTGCTATGCTCCAACCTTGGAGGCTGGTAACACAACACTCACCACTGCTGAAGTACGTATTACTCCTGCTCCTCAAGGTGGTAGCCTTTGGGAACTGGCTATGATACCGGATTCAGTATATAAGAAACTGGATGATGTTAAGGACTATCTGGATACCGTTACGAATACTGTAATGGCAGATTCACTTAACTACATTGTTCCTGACCTGCAAGATGGTACAACTTACCAAGTATTTGCCCGCACTGTTTGCGGTGGCGAAGATGGTAAGAGTGCTTGGACTGAGCTTCCGATGACTATTATTACTCAGTATTACTTCAAAGACTCCTACTTCTTCGGCTTTGAGAAGAATGAAGGATGGATACGTAGTCTGAAGTCTACATCGGATAATAACTATATCCATCCTGCACTGAAGGTTGACTATTATACCAAAGGCACTGACCTCACATCTTCTTATTGCCCGTACGCTATAGAAAATACAACATCGTATAGCTATGGTTATGGTCCTAAGAATGGTGATTTAGGTAAGGGCGCATTGCGCTTCTATGGTTACAAGAGCGGCTCAACCAGTTACTACGGAGGTTACGTAGTCTTCCCTGGTATTACTGAAGCTAAAGCTCGTTCCTTCGAGTTTAACGCTCGTAATGCATATATGTCCTTGAGCACAATGAAGGTTTCAACGACTTATCCTGGTCACATCATCCTTGGTACCATTGAGAAGGGTAAAGGCTTTGAGACATTTGAGATGGTAGCTGATATTGAGATGCCTATGTTTACTGCCGACGAGAAGCTGATTGTAGCATCCGAAAGCAATAACTTCTTGTTCAAGAACTACACCTTCGACTTCGACGAGGAGACAATGGCTAATAAGCAAATTGTTCTCTATCAACCTGAAGTAGATCCTGCAGATGGCGCATCCTATGCGATGACCTATGTGGATAACGTGCGTCTCGGTGAAAGCAAAGGCTACTCAATGGTAAGCTTGACTTCTATCACTGCTGAATCTATGACTGCAACGGTGAACTGGTCGAAGTTAGGCGGCCCGTGGAATTTGGCTATTACACATACATACTATGATGAGGATGAGGATAAGAACGTAACAGATACTGTTGCTACATTCAAGAACCTCACTTCTACATCACAAGTAGTAGAAGGCCTGACTCCAAATACAAAGTATGAGGCAACCTTGACTCCGGCTAATATGCCAACCGGAACGAATTATGTATTGACTTCCAAGAAGTCCTTCAAGACGTTCTGTCTGCCTGTTGAGCCTGATGCGAAAGGTGAGTTCGTTTGGGACTTCAATGATCCTGCAGATTGGGAGCCATCAGATATGATTTGTGCTAATTATGGTACTACGAATGTCAATGATACGGCATTCCATAAACCAGGATGCTTCACAATCGGATGGAATTATTCGTCTAACCCGACATCATCGACGATAAACCAGAACTGGATGATTATCCGCAAGGGTATCAACTACACAAGTACTACTGCAACTGGTTCTAACTATAGCGCAACGTATGCTCACTATGAGTACGGTCGTGACGATAGTCCTGCCCTGAAAGTATATACATCATCATCATACAATACCAAACCGTATTTCGTACTGCCTGCACTTAAGTGCGATTATGATACGATGATGATTGAGTTCTGGGGCCGCTGCTTAGCAAACTACGATGCTACTCATGCAACGCCAGCTAACAGAAATAAGATGGTATCCGCTTCTTATGTAGGTGCGTCGTATTGCAAGTCCGTTATTGTAGGTACAATGACAGACCCATCCGACTTCTCAACATTCGAGGTGATTGATACGCTGAACTATACCGCTTACACCAGTACAACGGCAGCGATGGTTACCAGTGACCCGAACGGCAACCGCTACTGGCAGAAACTGCAAACACCGCTGTCCGGTGCGAAAGGTAAGTATATTGCTATCTACCAACCGGCTTATGGTCTGTTCTTCATCGATGACCTGAGCATTAAACCTGTAGGTGACAATATCTTTGCTCCTTCTCATCCGGTAACAGTATCCGTTGGCGTTGATACAGCTACATTCAGCTGGCAAGTTAAACATCCGACGCTGCAATCAGTAGTCGTTGTATTAGGTGAGGATGGCGAAACAGAGATCTTCCGTGATACAATTGTTGGTACCACCTATACAGCTAAGGGATTGCAACCGGCAAGTATCTACTCATGGTACATGTATCAGACAAATGGTAAAGCGAATAGTGCTCTTACTACTCCTGAGAAGTTCTATACAGAATGCGTACCTGTTACTCCGGATTACGCAACTGGTTTCGAGTTGACCGATCCGTGGTGGATTATGCCAGGTCAGACTTCTGATACGTATAAGCAGACGAAGTGCTGGACGTACGGTAACGCTGGTTCGACAGTTACTACCTCGTACCGCTATAACTATGCGAACACCGCTACGGTTGGTTACAACCACACGAAAGATGGTGCGTACGCTCCGTACTTATATGCTTCCTCAACAACCTATCAGACGTATATCGCATCTCCTGCAATGGATATCACAGCTTATGATACCCTTCAGGTTAACTTCTGGATGCGCCCGGGTGCACATGGCTTGGCAAGTCACTCTACAAGACCATGGCAAATCTCTACCCAATATACCTTAGGTTCAAGTGCTGCAACGGCAGAATACTATTACTCTAAGGCTATCATTGTTGGTACGATGACAGATCCGGATGATCCATCCACATTCGTTCCTATTGATACAGTGAACTATATTGGAACATTCGCTGTTGGTGATCCTGCAAATGAGGCTAACGATTACCTCTTCCAAAAGAAGAAAATTTCACTCCGCGGAGCAACCGGTCCGTATGTGGCATTCTTCTCAACACTCTGGGCAAAAGGAGCTGAGAATAAGTCTACTGCTGATAATATGTATTTGGATGACATCTCATTCACTAAACTGCAAGAGTGCGTTGAGCCGACTAACTTAACAACAAAAGATGTAACTTCAGAAGGTGCATTTATCAGTTGGGAAGGAAGCGAGTTGACGAAGAAGTACGTTCTCCAAGTTTCTGAAGACTTGTCGTTCTACTACGATACAGCGTTTGTCTATAACGATACAGTTGAGGCTACTTCGTTCCAATTGAACAACCTGAAACCGCATACTACGTACGCATGGCGTGTACAAGCTATCTGCGGTGAGGAATATGGTGAAAGTGAGTTCTCACAGAATGCGCTATTTACAACCATACGTATCCCGTTCTATGGCGAAGACTTCAGCTTGCCATCCTTGGAAGCTGAATGGTCATTCGGTACCAATCCTGCAGTCTCTATCATCGACAGCGTTGATGTAGAACTCAATGGTACAAGTAATGCAACCTACGGATTTAAGCGCGTAACCACGAACTATGGTATTACCGGCGCTCACTACACCGTTCCGTGCTACACTTCTTCAAATACAACAACGACGTATCGTTACTATTGGATGGTTTCGCCGGTAGTATATTTGAATGAAAAGGATTCCGCTCAACGACGACTATACCTTCATGATCGTTATCTCTGATGACGGAGGTAAGACGTGGAAGAAGGAGAACATCGTTGGTATCTGGAATAATACGTTGCCTGCTGGTCACCAGTTACGCGACATTCCTTCTACGGCTACAAGCCTCAGAGTGGATCTGACTAAGTACCAAGGTAAGAATATCCGTGTAGCATTCTATCGTGAAGCATTCACATATCTTGCTACTAACTGCGCATTCCATATTGGTAATATCCGCATCAATAACTTCAGCCAAGTAACAGAAGAAGCTGTAGCTTGCCAATACGAAGATATTGAACAAAACGGATTCATTATCGATGGTGATAAGGTTAAACCGGGTGCACATTCGTATTCACGTTTCTTCATTGCTCCAGACTCTGAAGCTGAGAAGAAAGGTATACACGATACACTATTTGTACTTAATGCCTTTATCAACGAAGCAGTTGAAACGGTTATTTACGACACTATCTGTGAAGGCGAAAGCTATTCTTACTATGACTTTAGTGGTAAGACAAAAGCCGGTCTTTACAAACGTAAACTCCAAGGTATCAACCACTGCGATAGTTTGGCTTGCTTACACTTGTTCGTAAATCCGAGAGCTTATACGAATCTCGCGTATAGAATCTGTCAAGGTGATACGCTGAAGTTTGCTGATAAGTTCATTGGACAAGATCTCTGCCGCACTGGTGTTTACTACGATACACTATCCTGTGTAACGGGTTGCGACAGCGTACTGATTCTCTCCTTGACGGTTATTCCACCGGCAATATCTGAGTTCAGCGTAACTGCTTGCGAAACCAATGGTTACTACTGGCCGGCTGTAGATAAGACCTACAATGAGTCTGGCGACTTCACCGCAGTTCTCAAGACAGTCGAAGGCTGTGATAGTACGGTTACCTTGCACCTCACTATTGCTAAGGTTTATAAAGACTCTGAAGAAGCCGAGATTAAGGAGGGTGAAACATACTCCTTCTATGGTCACGAATATTCAGAGGCTGGTACCTATGAGGTAGTGGTTCCAGGTCAAGGCGGCGAGTGCGATAGTACACACGTACTGATACTCACAGTCAATACCGCTCTCGAAAATGTAGCAAGTGGTAATCTCAAACTTGTACCGAACGTAATTCGTACCGGCGAAAGCGTAACCGCTAAGGGTCAATTCTCCGGAACTGTACACATCGAAATCTATGATATCGTTGGTCGTCTGGTTCATAACGAGGATAAACCTGCTACTAACAACCGAATTGTTATTGACGCATTTGAGAATTCTGGCGTTTATACGGTTCGAATATCTGATAATCTGAACGCTCAATTTGTTGGCCGAGTAATCGTACAATAACGAGCAAAAGATATATCCTCCAAAGGAGTCGCTTGATACCGTTCAAGCGGCTCCTTTGCTGTAAATAATTGGCAAAAAAGACAAAAATGATATATTTTTGATAAAAAACCAATATAACGCGGAGCATGAGCATTATCTAACGGTTAATGCTAACCTCGGCTATTCCTCATTATTTAATTCTATTCATAAGCAACCTTCCTCCCCCGGCTTGGATACTGAGCTTGGAGTAGGATACCGCATTTTCCATAATGACTTTGTATTCGCTACCAGTCTCGGATTTGCGTATAATCTCTATTCAAGCCAACTGCGTATGGTTGATACCAACATAGACATGTTAGACACTGAGGGTGATCCTTTTAAAATGCACGTGTTTGTGAACCAAGGAAAGGATCTTACACATGCAGTGAACCTCACGCTGCCTATTTTAGTGGGAGGTGAATGGGGAAGACTCTACTTCCTGGCTGGACCAAAGCTTTCCTATACCATTTATGGAGTTACTTCTGCGAAAGCAATGTGCACCACATCAGGTATTTACGAACGCTACTACGACGACTTCTATAATATGCCTAATCACCAGTTTGAGTCCGAGCAAGAGATTCGTAACGAAGGTAATGGCAAACTTAAATGGAACGTGAACCTGATGGTGCATGCTGAAATAGGTTGGAATATCAATACCCATATCTCCAATCGTACCTATAAGTCCGAGCCGATGAAAAGGACGTGGTTCGCGTCTCTCTATATGGACTACGGATTGCTCAATATCAATTCCGTGTCCCAAGATGCCAATGATGTCTTCTACTATAGGCAGACCGATGAAGGCGTTAAGTACTTTGTAACACCGTTGCTACTCAGTAAAAAAGCATACGATGCATCGTTTAATAACTTCAATATAGGAATTAAATTTACTGTTTTGTTCCAACTTCCAGTTGAGCCTAAGCGCTATATTTATGACGGAAGCAAGAATACGCATATCTGGAAACGTGGTGGAACACAGGCTATAAAGAATTGATATGAAGAAACTTACCTACATATTACTTATTGCATTTGCTATTACTCTCGGTGCTCCGATTATGGATGCCGTTTGTGGAACTGATATAGTAGCACTTTGTGCTGCCGATAATAGAGCGAAAGAACGTGAAAAAGCTGCAAAGGCGCGCGAGAAAGAGAAAGCTAAAAAGGCTAAAGAACGCGAGAAAGCGGCTAAAGCACGCGAAAAGGAGAAAGCAAAGCGGGCTAAAGAGGCCGCTAAGAAGAAAGCGCAGCAACAGAAAGCCCAACAGCAAAAGGCTGAAGCGCAGCAGAAAGCACAAGCGCAAAATAGTTCTTCAGCAAAAGTTGCACCTACTAAACCGCAAAACAACAACCTCTCTGCTGCTGAGGAGAAAGCCCTCTACATGGAACAAGCAGCCTCTATCATTGAGGCAAATGAGAAGGCCGAAGCGTATAACAACCGCGATATTGAGCATCGTCTCGGATTGTGGGGACAGATTGGCTATTCCAACCTCTTTACTTCCTCCAT
>ONMT01000052.1 GCA_900319025.1 uncultured Bacteroidales bacterium | reverse complement strand
GTAGCCGAGATAATAAAGAAAGTAGGCGTTTATGAGTTGCAATGTCTTCCTAATGAGGAAGCTGCACAGTTATGCGCTCAAACGTGTTTATCTTAGTGCGGTCGAATGGTCTGCTTACCTTGATATAGTTCTCCGTAAATCCGAACATCTTATCTTCCACTTTCTTGGATTCCCACAGTACGGTTGCTGCACTTCCTTCGTGTTGTGCGTAGAATTGTGCAAGTTTGTCCTCACTTATTTTATGAAGAATCTTACTTCGGCGTTCACGTTCCGCTTGCGGCACGACATACAGGTCCATATCCAGCATGCGAGTATTTGCCCGTTCGGAATATGTAAACACGTGTAATTGTGAGACGGGTAGGGAGGAGATAAACTGTACGTAATCGTTGAAGTATTCCTCCGTTTCTCCGCGTACACCTACCATACAGTCCACACCGATAAAAGCGTTTGGAATGACGCGTTTAATATGTTCTACTCGTTCTGCAAAGAGTTCGCGATTATATCGCCGGTGCATGATTTGGAGCACTTCGTTAGAGCCAGACTGCAAAGGGATATGGAAGTGCGGTGCAAAATGGTGGCTCTGTGCAACAAAGTCGATAATCTCGTCTGATAGCAGATTAGGTTCGCAACTACTAATACGAATGCGATAGTTCTCTTGGCTTTTTAGCTCGTCCAGTGCTTGGATTAGACTGAGGAATGTCTCATTAGTAGAGCGTCCGAAATCGCCGATGTTAACACCTGTGAGAATAATTTCTTTAGCTCCATTTGTAAGTGCCTGCTCTGCTTGTGCAACGATATCTTTGATATATGGATTGCGCGAGCGCCCGCGCGCAAAAGGTATAGTGCAGTATGTGCAGAAATAATTGCATCCGTCTTGTACTTTGAGGAAGCAGCGTGTTCTGTCGTCTCGAGAGTAGGCGTTAACAAAGTTAATGAGATCTTTCGGTTTGAGAATATCTATCTCACTCAATATGGTATTATCTGCAGAAGGAAGTTGCTCGCCGCGGTCTTGTTTTTGTTTGATTAACGCAGCATAGCATCCCGTCATAATGATTTTAGCGTTTGGATTCTCCCTACGCAGACGATGAATAGCTTGTCTGTCTTTATGGTCTGCCGTGTCGGTAACAGTGCATGTGTTGACTATCACGATGTCGGCTTGTTCTCCTGTTTTTGCTTTCGTGTGCCCGTCATTAAGCAGTTGTTGCATAATGGCACTTGACTCAGCAAAGTTGAGTTTACATCCTAATGTGACAATCTTAATTTTCATGCTGAATGAGCGCGGAGAGCAGTTTGTACGCTTCGCGGTATTCTGGACGTTTAAGTATCTCTAAGTGATGTGCCATAACTGCCTGATCATTACGTATTGCAGGCCCTGTTTGGGCGTCTTTTGGGGCAAGGGAATGAATCTTTGCTGCCGTTTCGTCTATAATCGGAAGCAGCGCTGAGAATGGGATGTGTGTATCACTCAGAATATCCTTGGCGATGGCGTACATGAGGTTAGAGAAGTTATTGGCAAATACTCCGGCAACGTGTAGCTTCTCGCGGTCGGCTTGTGATGCTTCGTATATATGCGGTGTGAGTGTGAGCGCCAGGGTGTATAGAGCAGACACATCGTCTATTCCGCGTGCTTCGATAAAGACGGGAACGGTAGTGAAATCCTCTATTATATGCGCTTTAGAGAGCGTTTGGAAAGGGTATAGAATGCCGCAGTGTGGTTTATCGCTTCCAAAGACGGTGATAGGTATGGTACCGCTTGTATGGATATGTAAAGCGCGTTGAGGCGTGTGAACCTGATTGATAACATGTTCCAAAGCGGTGTCGGTTACTGCATAAATATATGCATCTGCATTCTGCGCGATAGTATCCAACCCTGTATAGCTGGATACCATCTCGACAGAGACATTGTTTCTAACAAAAGCGGCGTGCAGGTTGCATGCTACATTACCTTGTCCAATAATGATGATGCGCATTATCGAATTTTTTTAGCGTTTGCTTTAGCTTGCTCTCGAGCCATACGTTGTTGTTCGCGTTGCATTTGTTCGAGGCGGGCCATAAATCCTGATTTCTTTTTTCCTTCTTTCTTCTTGGCGTTAGCTTCCATTTCAGCCAGCAGTTTCTTTTCGTCAATAGACAGACGGAAAATCATTGTTTGGATGATGGTGAACAAGAGGCTAAGGAAGTAGTAGTAGCTCAAACCGGCTGCATAGTCGTTGAAGATAAATAGGAACATGAGAGGCATGAGATACATCATGTATTTCATGAACTTCATATTCGGGTCTGTAGCCTGTTGTTGCATGGTGATGTAGGTGTAGATGAGGTTTACAGCTGTCATCAGTAAGCAGAACAGACTCAAGTGTGTTCCGAAGATAGGAATAGGTGTTGACCACGTTAATATGGCATCGTATGCCGATAAGTCGTCAGCCCATAGGAACGATTGTCCACGGAGTTCGATTGCAGTTGGGAAGAACCAGAACATAGCCATCAGTACGGGGAATTGGAAGAGCATAGGCAGACAGCCTGACATAGGACTTGCGCCTGCGCGCGAGTAAAGCTGCATGGTCGCTTGTTGACGCTCTTGCATCTTTTCAGGAGGATATTTGGCGTTAATCTCTTCAATCTGCGGCTTAAGTGCACGCATCTTCGCGCTCGATTTATACGAGGCAAAGACGAATGGAAGAATGATGAGTTTGATAACTAAGGTCATCAGTAAGATAACTAATCCTATATGCAAGCCCCAACTGGTGAACAGGTCGAACATCGGAATAACCAATATCATGTTAATCCAACTAACAATTTTCCATCCGAGTGGAACTAACTCTTTCAGATGCAGTTTCTCTGCTCTTGGTTTATCAGCATCGTATGCTTTAAGTGTATTGTAGTGGTTAGGACCAAAGTAGAATCGGAAACCTGTTTGCTTGACGCCGTTGACGTCAAACGGCACATTGGTTTGCGTTTTGTACTCCTTAATATAGTGTGAGTGCTCATCTTGCGGTACGGACTCAAGGATAGAGCTATCAAACGTGTCGTCTGCGATGAGCACGGTGGAGAAGAACTGGTCTTTGTATCCAATCCATTTAATGCGTGCGCTCTCGCGTGTAGTGGCAGCTTTTGACTCGCTAAGTTTCTCCATGTCGCCTCCGTCCAGCATGTATTGCAGTTGGGCGTAGCGTTCCTCGAATTTTCGTCCGCGTTCTTGTTGCGGAATGAGTTGACGCCATTGCATCTCCAATGAGTTTACGTTCTGTGCCAGCACAGTTTTCGTATTGTGAGGAACAATAGCGAAGGAGGTCATATACTCATTGGCAGGTAAGGTATAGACGAAGTCCAGATAGGCATCTTCCTCATTTGAGTGGAGACGCATAATGACGTTCTGGTCGTTAGGAACGATAGGTTCAAAGTATAGGTTCTTTGTTGAGATGATACGGTTGTTGGCGGTAATAAGTGTGAATGCCATCTCGCTTTCATCCGCGCGGAAGAGGCATAAGTCATTCACCGAGTCACCATAAGCCTTATATTCTTTGAGTTCAGCGCGAGCGATACGACCGCCTTTGGTGTCAATGAATAAGCGAATCTTCTCATTCTCCAGGACCACTTCTTGGCTCTCTCCTTGTGCGGATGGCGCAAATGGGCCATAAACGGCGTTTAGCTGTTCGCTACTGATTGTTGATTGTTGATTGACTGCTGCTTGTTCATTCTCTGCGGCAAGGGCAGCACTAATTTGTTGAGCTTCAAATTCCATTTGTCGCGCTACGGCGATGCTGTCGTTAATACGTTGACGAGCTGCTATTTCTTCCTTTGATGGACGAGTCAGCATCGTGAACCCGACAATAATTGCGGCTATCAATAAAAAGCCGATCCAAGTATTTTTATCCATTATATATTTATGATTTATTATTTCAAGTTTATGATTTACGATTTCAAGTTTAGGATTTAGTGGCCGAAAATGACGCCTATATACAGTCTCGGTCCGCTTGGTGTTACAAAATTGCTCCATTTGACAGACGGAACAGCTATGCCGTCGTTATCTTTACCAAAGGGTAGCATATAATCTAAGCGAAGCAGTAGAGCAATTTTGCTCAATGCTATTTCCATACCAACGTAAGGGTCGAGTAGGAAGAAAGGTGTTTTTACGAACGAGGCGTTATACACCATATCATTCACACCCGTAGGCGCGTTGGCTTCGTCAGGTACGTAGGTACGTCTTACTGCGCCGCCACCGACACTCATTCCGATGAGTGGTCGAATAATTCCGAGGTTAGCGTAGAAATCGCACATAGCTGCTCCCCAGCTGCTGCGAATATTAGAACCTGAACCCATTAGTGGCATATAAGACATGTGCCCTTCTGCTCCGAGATGGATATGATCCAACAAATGCAATCGGAGCGTGCCACCTAAGCCGAAAGTAAAACCATCTTTAGGCAGGTCGGATATTTTGTCCTTATTGAGTGAACCGTTTCGGAATAGTTCATTAGGTGAAGTTGAGAAGGCATATCCGCCGTGAATCATCATTCCGCCGGATAGCCCGGTGAAGATTTTCTTCTTCTCAGAATTAGACTTACTCTTTTTTGTACTTTTGTTATCGTCACTCTCGTCGTGACTTGTTGCTTGAACCTGTTCGCCTGGAGCAGGTTGATAGGTGTCCTGCGACCGCCGCTGTGCCATAAGGCACAACGGCATAATCGCAAGCACTATGATAATAAATTTAGCTTTCAATGTACTCTGTATTTGCTATTAAATAATAGAGAACGCAACATCCATCATTTTGGTGAAGGTGTTTTGGCGCTCTTCTGCGGTTGTAGCTTCTCCTGTAAGGATATGGTCACTAACGGTGCAGATGCAAAGTGCTTTCTTGCCTGCGCGTGCTGCATTCATATAGAGAGCGGGAGCTTCCATTTCGTCAGCGAGTACGCCCATTTTCGTCCAGTTTACTTTGCGTTCGTCTTCGCAGTAGAACACGTCTGTTGCGAACACGTTACCGACGTGGTACGTGTAGCCGAGTTTCTCGCAAGCGTCAACTGCTTTGCGGCAGAGGTCGAAGCTTGCAATAGGAGCGAAGTTACCCGGCAGGTTGTATTGAGCGCCATAGTTGCTGTCCGTGCAAGCACCTTGTGCGATAATAATGTCGCCTAATTTTACGTACATTTGTCTTGCTCCGCATGAACCGACACGGATAATCGTATCTACATCGTAGAAGTTAAATAACTCGTAGGTATAGATACCAATAGAAGCCATACCCATTCCGTGGCCCATTACTGTAATTTGTTTGCCTTTGTAAGTGCCTGTAAAACCAAGCATCCCGCGAACATTGTTCACTTGAACAGGATTCTCCAAATAGCGTTCTGCCATCAGTTTTGCGCGGAGTGGATCGCCTGCCATAATCATTGTTTTAGCGATTTCGCCATACTTAGCTCCAATGTGAGGAGTCGGACAATTTGTTGATGCCATTCGTGTGTGGCTATCCTCGTACATGTGTCAAAACTCCGTTTTAACAGAAAGTACTCGGATGCACCCACTCTTCGATCCGTAAACACTTCGTTCGGTTTACGTCTCGATGGAGTGCCCTCTAAGCCACGTGAGAGGTTCTAATGGTTATTAAATTAGGTTATTTTATATAATTGTTGTTTGTTTAAAAATTCTATTGCTTTTTGTAGGTCATCGGGTGTGTCGATGCCGATAGAGGCGGTGTGGCATACAGCCACTTTGATTTTGTAGCCGTTTTCGAGCCAGCGCAGTTGTTCCAAGCTCTCGGCTTTCTCCATTGGCGTTTGTGCCAGTTGGGTTATTTGTGCGAGCACATTTGTGCGGTAGGCATACATGCCTATGTGCTTGTAGTGCAGATGTTGTTTGAGCCACTCGTTTTTGTCTATGCCGCGCAAGTATGGAATGACGGAGCGCGAGAAGAGTAGGGCGGTACCATCGGGCGACATCACCACCTTTGGAGTATTTGGATTCTCTAATGCTGCCAATCCGTCTTCTTCCGTAAATGGTTTAACCAGTGTTGCAATCTCTGTCGTCGGGTCGTCAAAGCAGGATTTGATAGCTTCTATCTGTTCGGGCTGAATAAATGGTTCATCACCTTGGATATTTATCACCACAGCCGGTTGAGCTATTTGTAATTCCTCCCATGCTTCGAGGCAGCGGTCTGTTCCGCATTTATGGTCAGCACGGGTCATCACCACTTCGCCGCCAAAGGATTTGACGCAGTTGTAAATGCGCTCATCGTCGGTAGCAACCACAACGGTGTTAAGCGCTTTCTTTGCCTGTTCGTAGACACGCTGAATCATAGGCTTTCCGCCTAAGTCTGCTAATGGTTTTCCCGGAAAGCGGGTGCTTGCATAGCGTGCCGGTATAATTCCTATAAATTGCATATTTTCGTTAGTAGGTTGATTGCTCCGCCTAAAGTTTTAACTTGTTTGATTGTTATATGTCTTTTTCCTGTTTTGACACCTTTTTTATCTGTATCTTCCACGAGTTGGCATCTGTCGAGTCGTTGTGTTGCGTAGAGTATTATCTTACCGAATGTCTCCGATTGCCAGTATTTGTCGTTATTCGTAATAAAATACAGTGTCATTCGTTCACCTTTGAGATAGATTTTCTCTATACCCATTTGGCAGCAGAGCCATCTTAGTCTGACTACGTTGAGTAATTCTTCCGCTTGTTCGGGTAATGGCCCGAATCGGTCTATGAGCCGTTTGCGGTAGTTCAATAACTCATCCTCGTTACGCAGGCTGTCCAGTTCTTTGTAGAGCGTGATACGTTCGCTGATGTTTTCCACGTAGTCTTGCGGGAAGCATAGCTGTAGGTCACTTTCTAATTGGCTGTCTGCACACCACTGGCGCTGTGCGCCGTTAAACGCTCCTTCGGAGCTATTCAACGCAGTTTCGCTGCTGTTTATGTCCAGTTCTTCTTTTATCTCCTCAACGGCTTCGTTGAGTATGCGCTGGTAGGTTTCGTATCCTAAGTCGGCGATGAATCCGCTTTGTTCGGCTCCGAGTAAGTTTCCAGCTCCACGGATATCCAGGTCTTGCATCGCCAGATGGAATCCGGCTCCTAAGTCCGCGAAGGTAGTTATAGCGTCCAATCGTCTTCGTGCATCCTCGGTCAGCAGTTCTCTATCTGGCGCGACAAGGTAACAATAGGCTTTGCGGTTACTTCGTCCCACGCGTCCGCGCAATTGGTGTAAGTCCGATAGACCGTAGTTTTGCGCCGAGAAGATAATCATCGTGTTCACGTTCGGAATATCTACTCCGGATTCGATGATGGTCGTTGATACGAGCACGTCGTAATCGTAATTGATAAAGTCCTCCAGCCGTTTCTCCATCTCGTCCGTTTGCATTTGTCCGTGCGCGGTGACGATTCGTGCTTCGGGGCAGAGGCGTTGTATCTTGTTAGCGATACGGTCTAACATCTCGATGCGGTTGTTCACGATGAACACTTGTCCGTTTCTGCTCATTTCCAATTCAATCGCCTCTTGGATTATATCTTCGTCATCGGGTGTAATCACTTCCGTTTGAACGGGGTATCTATTTTGCGGAGCGGTGTTCATCACGCTCAGGTCTCTTGCGCCGAGAAGCGAGAACTGTAGTGTTCGCGGAATAGGTGTCGCCGTCAGAGTCAGCACATCTACGTTCGTTCGTAGGCTCTTAATCTTCTCTTTCACCGCCACGCCGAATTTCTGTTCCTCGTCGATAATGAGCAGTCCGAGGTCTTTCCACTTTACGTTCTTGCCAACTAACTTATGCGTGCCGATGAGAATATCGATCTCACCTTTCGCTAAGCGAGAAAGGACGTCGGCTGTCTCTTTAGCACTCTTAGCGCGGCTGAGGTATTCCACTTTGACGGGAAAGTCCTTAAACCGCTCTTGGAAGGTGTTATAGTGCTGAAGTGCCAATACTGTTGTCGGCACGAGTACGGCAACTTGTTTGCCATCCGTAGCGGCTTTGAATGCTGCGCGCATGGCTATCTCTGTTTTACCGAATCCCACGTCTCCACAAATGAGTCTGTCCATCGGCATCGGGCTCTCCATGTCTCGTTTAACGTCGGCGGTTGCTTTGGCTTGGTCGGGAGTGTCTTCGTACAAGAACGAAGCTTCCAACTCATGCTGCATGTATCCGTCGGGCGTATAAGCAAAACCGTGTTGTCCTTTGCGCGTTGCGTACAACTTAATCAAGTCGCGCGCGATGTCCTTCACTTTATCTTTCGTCCGCTCTTTGAGTCGTTCCCAAGCGCCGCTGCCGAGTTTGGATATTGTAGGCGCAGTGCCTTCACGACCTTTGTATTTGGATATGCGATGCAGATTGTGAATGCTCACAAAGATGGTATCTCCTTCGCGGTAGGTGAGTCGAATCATCTCCTGCGGTTTGCCATTGACGGTAGTCGTGACGAGTCCTCCGAATTGTCCGATACCATGATCGCTGTGCACCACGTAATCGCCAAGTCGTAACTGGTTGATTTCTTTGAGCGTGATAACGGCTTTGCCGCGACGCGCATTCTCCGACTGGAGGCTGACACGATGGTAGCGCTCAAAAATCTCGTGGTCTGTGTAGCAACAAACCTTGGCTTCATTGTCTACAAATCCTGCGTGCAAGGTCTTATCTACTGCGGTAAAGCGAATAGGTGTTTGCTGATTGCTTTCTGCTATTTGTTCAAAGATCGCTTGTAATCTATCCGTTTGTTTCTTTTGGTCTGCGAGGATGTATATGTGATATCCTTCTAAGCTTCGCTTTTGCAGGTCTTCCACCAGTAAGTCGAAGTTCTTGTGGAAGATTGGTTGGGGCAGGGTGTTAAACGCTATCTTCTCGTAGGTTGGGAAATAACTCTTCTCCGCGAGTTCGACTGTTTTTATTAGGTTGTCAAGTAGTCCTTGGAATTCTTGGCTATCCAGTTTGAACTTAACCACACTCCAATCGTTACTCACCCACACTATCTTTTCCGGCAAATAATCGACAATGGATGCCGTATCTGTTTCCTGCGCGCCGGCTCCGGTTATTCCTGCTTGCTGCACCCGCTCTTTGGACAACTGGGTCTCAATGTCGAATGTGCGGATACTATCTACTTCGTCTCCAAAGAAGTCCAAACGATATGGGTCATCGTGCGAGTAACTATATACATCCACTATTCCTCCTCGGATGGCGTATTGTCCGGGCTGATAGACGAAGTCCACACGTTCAAAGTTCAGTTCTGCCAACTGTTCGCTCAAGGTTGTTAGAGCAATTGTCTCGCCTTGTGCTATGGTCAGCGAGGACTTACGCAGGGTCTCTTCCTCCGGTACAGGCTCTGAGATCGCTTCCGGATAAGTGACGACAATAGGCATTTGACTTTTGACATTAGCCTTTCCGCTTTCGTCTCTTGCCTCTCGGCTCAACGCTGTCAGCACTTCTGTTCGCTGAATCTGCATCGCCTCGTCCACACCTTGTCTGCGTCTGCGACTGGTAGGGAAGTACAAAACCTTCGCTTCCAAAGTCTGCAGATCTGCATAGGCATATTGTGCCTCGTCCTGGTTATCCATCACGATGAACAGCGGCAGTTCAGTTGCGAGTTCAGAGAGTATGAAAAACCGTTCGGACGCATGTAGCCCGGTCAAAAGTAAATGACCGCTTCTTTTGCGCAGATACGTTCGTATAGCCTCGACTTGAGGACGGCCTGCCAACAGCGTATGTAGTTCCTCTATACTCATAGAGCGCGCAAAGGTACTGCTTTTTTTGCATGTATGCAAATATTTGCATGAAAAAAGTGCAAGTTTATGGAAAAACCTGCACTTTTTCTTAGTCGAAAGTCAAAAGTCGAAAGCAAAATAGTCGAAAGTCAAAAGTCAAAGGTCGAAAGCATAAAAGCGCCTACACTAGTCGCTCAAGAGTGGCGAGCTTTGAGTTTGGCACGGAGTTCAGCGGCTTGTGCTTCGAGTATTTCCGCTTGGTGGCGAAGCATATAGTCGGAAGTATCCTCGGAAGCAGTTTTCTCTGCGGCTTTCTGGGATATTTCTGCGAGGTATTGTTCGTACCAAGTTTCGAAAGGATGCTCAGCTTTCCAGTCGACTTGTAACATAGCGAATTTCCAGCCTTTTGCGTCGGGATAGGTTTGGTTAGACGGACCGATACGCATCGCGGCTTGCCACTCTTGAGTTACTTGGTCGATTTGTTGCTGATTGCTCCAGATTTGGCGAATTTGCTGGTGGGCATAAGTGAAAGCGATGGAGTTCCAGCGTTGTTTAGGCGAACGTTTTTGCTGGTAGGTTTCCGGGCGATCGCGATAGAGTTGCTGACCACGAGGTCCTTCGTAATAGTAACCTCCGCTGTTCTTGCTTGTTTTTCCATGTTTAATTTTGATGGAATCGTCGTTAGATAGTTTCATAAGATTTTGCTTTTATATTGTTAGAGTTTTTAAATCATTTTTTGATCCCGTGATGGTCTCGCTTGACCTCCGGTTCACAAACGGCTGACCTATGGCTCATTTTCGGTCGACCTTCGGGTGACCTTCGGGCGACCTTCGGGTGACCTTCGGGAACAGAAGGATACGATGACTAAAACTGAAAAAGGTTGACTCGATAACTGAGATGCTATCTTAAAAATCGTAAACTTTTGACTCGATACCTAAAAAGGTTGACCAGAGTACGAA
>ONMT01000059.1 GCA_900319025.1 uncultured Bacteroidales bacterium | reverse complement strand
GACGTGTTCGAGGTGCAACGTGCTACGACGTCTGACTTCTCGGATGCGCGCTCGATTGGTGTGCTGCCACTCATGGCGGATAGTGCCAAATATCAATTGACGGACGAGGCACGCAATGTGCTGCAGTTACTCAAGTCCGATACTATTGCTCGCGATGAGCAGCTGCATATGTCCATGACAGAACGCAATATCGAGTTAGGTGAGGAAGGCGGTTTCAATGCGCGCATTGATGCCACGATGTCGTCAGACTTTGTTGTTCCGGGAGTACCGCTATACTATCGCGTTCGTCGTGCGTCCGCTGCCACATGGGGATGGTATGAATCGCCATATATGGCGCAGTCTTATCTGGTTAAAACCAATTATCTGGCTCCGCTGGCTCAGGAGCAGGTTCCTTATAGCCTTGACCCTGATTTTGACAAGAACAGGTTAGTGCATTTCTATTTCCGGCTGGATAATGCCGAGATTCATACGCATATACCCACCATCGATGAGACGGCATTGAAATACACGGTAGATTTGTCATCCGTGTCTGGAATAAATGTGCCCGTTAAGATTGTGCATTCGCCGAAACTTCCTGACGAAGTGACTTTTGAAGCCTACCAGACCTATAAAGGTGTGAAGACCTTAATCCCATATACTATCGACGGCAAGACGATGACGCTTAATGTTCCGGTAGGAGCTAAGATTACCATCAAAGCCAGTGCTCCCGGGACAACCAGACAGATTAGTTTTGATGTGCCTGTTCGAGGCAAGACGGTGAACGCCGAAATCTATTATACCGCCGTAGTCAATGTGTTGGTGTACTCGATATCGTCTGAGGAGGAGAATCTAATCAGCGAAGAAGAGTTATGTGCTCTGATGGCTCCCCATTGGGACGAAGCGGCATTGAAGGCGGAGCTTTATCCCAAATGGGTAGAAAAGGTGAAACCCATCATTCCGGATGGGCGTTGTGTATGGGACCGCAATGCAGATCTCATCCTGGAGCGCAAGCTTATCGACACAGGAATTACGTATGAAGTGCGCGTTCCGAAAGATAGTATCGTTCTCCAAGCAGACGGATCGTATCTCGTCCATATGACGGATGTGGCGAATTACAGCTGCACGCACTATGCTTACTCCGTGCGTATTGACCAGACCAATGCTTTGCTCCAAGTGCAGAATCCTTCGCAGTTAGAGCCTATTGCCCTGATCGGGCCCGATCTCTACACGAGTTCCTCAGCCGATATTGCTTCGTTTGAGGCGACGGATGGTACCGATAAACGCGGTGTCATCTTAACATGGCAGCCGACGGCGGGTTCGATTGATTATTATACGCTTGAGCGCCGTATTGAAGGCTCCGGCGCTTCGTTCGATACCTTGACCGTGACGGACGTAGAGGGCTATTTCGATGAGCATGGTAACGGGCATGTTGTTACTCCGGGTACGGCATACGAATACCGCCTCTCTACCCATTATACGTGCAACGGTGTCACCACGGTGCATACAGCAACAACAGTAGGTCGTCGTTCGCCTTATGGAGCTATCTCAGGTCGTGTGCAGTACGAGGACGGCAGCGGCTGTTATGGTGTGACTGTCACGCTGTCTCAAGAAGGCGAAGAGGATATCAAACTGCAGACCGACGAAACGGGTGCATTCCTGTTTGACAGCCTGCTCTACGGCATATCGACGACATACACCATTACACCTACAAGCCAGACCGCGCAGTTCGTTTATGAGCACACTTCTTCGCCTATTGCTACTATTACGCTTACAGCGGATAATAACGTGGCGGAGGACCTCACGTTTAACAATATCTCCTCCGTGCGCTTCACCGGACGCGTGCTCTACAAACTATCGTCCGTGCCGGTGCGCGATGCGAATATGCTTCTCAACGGCAAGATCGTGAAGAAGAGCGGCGAGCCTGTTAAGACCGACGTGTCCGGTAACTTCAGTATCAGCGTGCCGCTTAACTCAGCTTTCACGCTGCAGATAGTTAAGGAAGGTCACGGTTTTGAGGGCGATGGTTTCGTGCGTATTGACGGTGACAGCCTCTTGACGCTGAGCAAAGCGCTGGACGGTGTGCGTGTATGGGACACGACGAAAGTGCGCCTCACGGGACGTATTATCGGTGGTCTTGACCAGGCGGCATTACCTCTCGGACAAGGACTGAGTCGTAACAACCTCGGTGATCATATCCAGCTCGTTCTCGAACTGGAGGGAGACAATATCTCCTATATCGTTCGTGACCCGGATGACCTCACGAGAGATACCTTGGAGTATCAGGTTGGGGAAACTAAAGTGCATTACCAACACAAACGCATCATTATCGAACCCGATCCGCTGACCGGCGAATACGAGGCAGACTTATTCCCCACCAGATACAAGGTCATCCAAGCTTCCGCCCAGGGTTATGCCACACTCTTTGCGCAGGGTAAGACCAGCGAGACGATAGACTTGAGCAAAGCACAACCGGACAGCTTCTCCATCACCTACCGTTCGCCAATAGAGGTGACGTATAAGCAGACTCTTTACGGCATGGATTATGACTACTACGGCATCAAGACGTGGAAGGCGCAAGCACTGAACGGAGAGAACGTAGAAGTAGCAGTAGCCGAGCAAGATTCGACCGGCGAGTGGCATTACCTGTTCGGAGCACCTGTCTTTAACGCAGGTCGCTATCAGTTCCGCGTCTCCGCACACGAAGATTATTACTACAATAACGATCGCTCCCGCAAGCCTGATGTGGTCTATCTCAAAGGTGGTGAACTCAAGATATACAACGGCATGCGCGAAACGACAGATGTCAGCACCGTGCCGTTAGATTCCAAGGGCTCGGCGTTAGTGAACGTCGTGTTTGACCATGTGACCTTTGTTCAGTCGGGAGAGGATGCGCTTCATGCGTTGGACTTCAGCGTGGAGAGCGAAGGTGAGTATGTCAATTCCGAACCGCTCCGCGCTTATGTCTTAGGCGCTGTGGAGAAAGCAACCGATATCTTAGAGATGGATACCACTGAAACAGGTATCACGCTCCTCGATATCCTGCGCGACCCTCCGGGAAATCAATCCTATGCGTACCTCGAGAAAGGTACCAACTACCACGTGAGCTACAAGGAGTTATATAACTATCGTTTCGGAGCTTATCTGCATTTCACGTATGGTAACGACGCGCGGTATTTCGTCGGCACTTACGCAGGCACACCCGCAGCCGGCGTCAGCACTGGAATCCTCAATTCGATAGGCGAGCTATCCAATTGGGATTTGCCTATTGCAGTCCAGTGGCATGGATCGAGTGAAGCGTCATATACCTTCACAACTAACGAGCGCATCGAGACGGGAACAGACCCCCTGCATGTAGGCAGTGCGGGCGATGTCCTTATCGGCGTGACCAACGGTGTGATGACGTCCAAAGCGGACGCCTTCCGCATCGTTGACTCCGTATCGTACGAGATGCTCAAAGGGCAGATTGATAATAAGAACGTTCGCGTTGTGCAGCAAGGTGTCAGCGCCGACGGCAAACCGTGGTATCTCATGCGCACCGAGGATGTGTTGCTTAAGCATGCCATCACCTCTTCCTTCGCATACTCGCAGTTCCATATCCTTTCCTCCGTTATTCCGGAACTCTTGTATCGCCGCAACAGTCTCTTACTGACCGGTTCGCGCGATGAGGCTGTGGCAGCGGCGCAGGCTACGAACCAACCCGTTTATTGGAGCATGGTTCCTACAGACTCGCTCTCCTTTGGCGAAGAAGGTTCATACGAAATCATTACACCGCAGGGCTACAGCGCGGTCGTATTTGACCAAGTACATCTGTGCAATAAAGCCGTTGATAACTGGATTGGCGTCATTGCTACCAACGAGGCGGAGAAAGTAAAGACGCAGGGCGACCAACCTATACAGACCATCTCCATCAATGGAGGACTCACCCAGAGCTATACCGAGTCATATGCCTATTCCAACTTCCGCTCTGCCTATTTCGCTATGCCGTGGGATAATCAAGATGGTTGGGGCATCAACTCTACCTCTGGACACTGGGGAATAGGTGCAATGAGCTTCTCCACACGCGTGGTTGGTAACATTTTCCGTGGAGTAAATTACCAGATGTTAGTAAAGCATATTCGCTATGCCTATACGGCAACTGCACAAGGTGTGAACCCCGGCAAATATGTATCTACAATGGTTGGAGGTATGAAGTTTGATTTCAATTTCGACCCGATTATGGAGATTGGTTATAACCTCTTGCCGGAACCTACGGAGACCATTGGCTCAAGTAAAACAACGGGCTACGTCATCGCACCAGACCTGACAGAGCATCTCACCTTAGCGGTCTATAAATCCCGAACCGACGACTTCAATAAAGAGGCGTCAGAGACGCGTATCGAAGCGCATAATATTGATGAAGACAACCAAGACCTGCACTTATATGGCTCGCTTATGTACCGCACGTTAGGTGGCGCTACACGTTGCCCATGGGAAGATGCAGACTCCACTATCTTCTACCGCGCCGGCACACAGCTCGATTACGGAACGCAACGGATTGAGAACCCGCAGATTGTAATCAATCGACATGAGATAAGCAACGTGCCGCATGACCAGACGGCTAAGTTCACTATCACCATGTGGAACGAAATCGATGAGCAAAGCGGTTTGGCAAGTGGCTGGCAGATACCTTTCACACTCCGTATCAATGATACCATTCCTACCAACGGAGCTACTATCCTCATCGACGGCATGCCGCTTACCGACGGACGCCAGTTCCGTTTCACCGGCTCAACACCTATCGTCAAAGTACTCGAAGTGCGCGCAGGAGATGGCTATGACTATGAGAACATCAACCTCATCCTTGAGTCCGAGTGTATGCCGTGGATTACCTTCCAACAACTGCGCCTGTCCGTGCACTTTATGCCGGTAAGCTGCCCGGTTAATATCTCACTCCCATCCGATAAATGGGTAATGAATACACTCTCGCCTCAAGATGAACGAGGCTATTACATGCCAATCAATATAGATGGCTTCGACGTTAACTACGATAACTTCGACCATATCGAACTGCAGTATAAACTCGCTTCGCAGTCCAATGACGCATGGGTTAACCTCTGCTCCTACTATGCCGAAGATAGCCTTTATCAACGCGCTTCCGGAACCAAAGAAATGATAACCAACGGACGGATAGAGAACTACCGCTTCTACGGCGAACGTGACCCCATGGAGCAGCAGTACAACCTGCGCGCCGTCTCATTCTGCCGGCATGGGTCAGGATTCATCACCAGAAGCTCTGATGTCCTGACCGGAGTGAAAGATACACGGAATCCACGAGTCTTCGGCGAACCGGAACCCGCTAACGCTATCCTTGGCGTCGGAGGAAACCTCAAACTACGCTTCAACGAGGCTATCGCCGGTAACTATCTCGACGAGGATAATAACTTCCAAGTGGTCGGACTCACCAACGAGAGTGGTATGACTACCGATGTCTCGCTACACTTCGACGGCACGGAGAACTCCTACGCCGAGTCCAAAGTGCTGCGGTCATTAGCCGATAAGTCATTCACTATCGATATGCTCATCAGACCGAGCGAACCGAACAAAGGCGGCGTACTATTTACCTATAAGTCCGAGGACAACAAGTCCTTCTTCAACCTCATGCTCAGCAACAACCGATTAGCCGTCCTCTCCTCCGTTGGTAGTCAGTTCTCACTGCCTATTCCCGAACCAATGACGGCCTTTACACGCGTTATTGCTGCCTATGACTATGACCAACACAAGATGCGCTTCTATGTCGGAACAGAGGATATCACCAATCCAAACTCTCCGACTTTCTTCCCGAATATACCATTGGTAAAGAGCGGTGCACCTGTCTTACTCGGCAAGGGCTTCGACGGAAATATCATGGAAGTTCGTCTTTGGTCCAAAGCTCTCAACCAGGAGGAGATTGCACTCACTCACATGCACCGACTCACCGGCTACGAGAAAGAGTTGCTTGTTTACTACCCAATGGACGAAGGAACGGGTAACACCGTTGCCGACAAAGCCACCGGCGCTACACTCTATACCTATGGCGCAGCCTGGGAACACCAGCAGGGCATATCGCTCCATCTCAAAGCTAACCAACAGGCACGACTCGACGGTAACATTCTCTCACGCTCTGCTAATCAGGACGAGACAATCATGTTCTGGTTCAAGACCGCTGAGAAAAATAGTTCTATCTTCTCCGCAGGTCGTGCTGATAGCAAGCATGGCACCGAAATCGCCTTTGTCAGCGGAGGTATGTATCTCAGAAACGACAGCAGCTCTTGGCCTGTAGCAGGTAATTATACCGACAACGAGTGGCACCATCTCGCTATTGCTATCGACCGCACGCATAACAATGCTGCCGTCTATGTTGATGATGTGCTCCGACAAACCATCAATGCCTCCAAACTTAGCGCCGTATCCGGTGCGATGTTCCTCGGCGGTAAAGGCTTCGAGGGCAACATAGACCAGTTCCTCATATTCGAGCAAGCACTGCCTAAAACACTGCTCGAGTCCTTCGGCACAATGGCTCCCGTCGGCGATGAGATGGGACTTGTTGCTTTCCTTCCTTTCTCCGAAATGAAAGAAAACAGCAGCGGCGTCTACGAGCAGATATTCTCCGTAAATAACCAGCGGCAGTTTAAGAACTCATCCGGCGAACTCGTCTATAAAGTGCAACCGCTTGTCCTCGGACTGGAAGACGGTGAGGATATACACACCGCCGCCGATAAACAACAGTGCGCACCGGTACACGAAATGGGTAAGCTCACCAAACTCAACTTCGACTGGGCTTTCAATAACGACGAACTGCTCATTAACCTCAACATGCTCGACCGAGAAATAAATAAACAAACCGTCTATATCACCGTCCGTGATGTTGAGGATGTAAATGGTAACCCGATGATCTCACCCGTTACATGGACAGCTTTCGTCGATAAGAACGCGCTCAAGTGGGAGGAACGAACCATCCGCATGCACGCTATCTATGGCGACGAAACAAATGAAGTCTATTACGTCACACGGATCCTCAACAACTCCGGCAAACGGCATCAGTTCAACATCGAGTCGCTACCCGACTGGCTCACTGTTGATAAACGCTACGGCGCTATTGAACCAACGGAAGAACTCTATCTCACTCTTACTGCGAACACCAACAAAGCTCCTGGAGTCTATGAGGACATCGTTTACCTCACTGACGAAAACGGACTATCTGAGCCTATGCGCATCGAATTCACCATCGAAGCACTACCGCTCTACGACGAGGTGGATAGAACGAAGTACCCGCTCAATATGTCGCTTTGCGGACGCGTTGTCGTACGGGATGAGATTGATACCGATGTGCATGATATCGTCTATGCGCTCTATCGGAACGAGTGTATCGGCATGGCGAATATCTCCTTCGATTATACATCGTCCACATCCAGTCTCTTCCTCACTATCTATGGCAATGAGACCATGAACCGCAAGGATGTGTCCTTCGTACTATGGCAAGCCTCTACCGGCAAAGTCATAACCTTAGCGCCATCCCAACGCATCACTTTCGCTTCTGGTTCCGTCTATGGCTGTGGCGCCGATGAACCGATTATTCTTACCGCCAACGGCTCGGAGATACAGCAGATCCCGCTCAACAGCGGATGGAACTGGGTGTCCTATAACCTCGACCTCAGACCTTCTACCGCCTCTATCTCCAAAGTCGTCACGGCTATTGAGCCTTGGACCGAAGGCGATATCATTAAGAATCCGGCTTCGAGACACTTTGTCACCTATTCCGATTCGTTGGGTACCTTCGTCGGCGATTTCAGCTATCTGAGATATATCTACACCTACATGGTTTATTGCAGCCAGCCCAATACGATGTGCATCAGTGGCGATTTGCTGCCCGCTGACTCTATGTATATCACCGTCCGTGGTAATGGACAATGGAGCGCCCTGCCGTGCCTGTTGAACACGACCACACCGCTCATCGACGCCATGGCAGACTACTACGACTATGCTACACCGGGAGACCTCATTAAGTCCCATGACCATTTTGCTACGTTCTCTATGAATCGCAAGTGGGAAGGTGACCTCACTGTCCTTCGTCCGGGCGAGGGATATTTCATCAGGCGTGTCGCAGATGGTGATGTCACTGTCCGCTTCTTCAATCTAAAATCTAAAATCTACAATCTAAAATTAGGCCATCGGCCGTCAACATCTATGCCGAAAACGAAGTCTTCGGCAGCCACCAACATGACCATGATCTGCGCCCTAAACAGCGAGGCAATAAACGCCGAAGGCAATAAACATGGCGGAGCCATTTACGCTTACATCGGCGATGAGCTTGTTGGCAAAGCAACGAAGATAGGTAGTCTTTATTTCCTGACTATCTCCTACGACCAGAGTGGCTCCATCCGCTTCGAAACTGAGGACGGCACGCCGCTTACGCCATTCATCAATAGGCCATCGGCCGCATCATTGAGCAGCGGAGCTGCGGCTCAATCTATCAATTACAAGCCTGACTCTCATTATGGCTCTCTCACCGAGCCGGTGCTCCTTGTGCCTGATGATGCAACGCGTGTCTATAAGATTATTGAGAACGACCACGTCGTCATCATCCGCAACAACGAGAAATACGACGTCACAGGAACCAAACTCAAATAGTTCCGTACCTACCAACAAGAAAAAAGTGCAGTCCCCTCAAACTGCACTTTTTTTGTTTATCTATTTACTCTTGGCTCTAAAATCTAAAATAAGGCTGCGCCGCAAAATCTACAATAAGGCTTCAGCCGCCAAAGGTTCATCTATCATCTATAAATTTTAAATCTAAAATCTACAATCTACAATCTAAAATTAGGCCTTCGGCCGTAAAAGGTTCATCTATTCAGTGTTGGTTATTCGTTGGTTATTCGTTCGATATACTAGGTTTCAGATAGGTTTCTGATAGGTTCTCATGCCTGACTCCACTATGACTTAATCGGCACTTAATCGCTTTATAATCTCCAAAAGTTCATTTTTTTTTTCTTCTCCGTCCGTTAGCCCGGCATCTTATACCGCTTCTTCGAGAAATGCCTTGACTTTTGGCTTCCGCCGCCAAACTTTTAATCTTTAATTTTTAATCTCCAATTCGGCTCGCCCGCTCTCTCCCTTCTTTCTTCTTTTTCAGGCGAATATAATTCGCCGCTCTCTTCCTCCCGTGCTCAAGACTTTAGTTCCGAGGTGGGATTACTGGGATTTCTGGGATTTTCAGGACAAGACATTGGAATTTTCGAGGATCATCGTTTGTACCAAAAATCCCAAAAATCCCAATAATCCCATACCACCCTGCAAAAAGTTCATCTATCATCTATCATCTATGCCGTAGGCAAAATATTCATTATTAATTATTCATTGCCCTCCGCGCCGCTTCTATAAACACCATAAACGTCGCGCAGCAACAATAAACGTCCAACGGACAATAAACGTGCGCAGCACATACACGCCGTCATGCACTACACGCATGGCGTCTTTCCCCTCGTTTTCGCTTAAAAATACATATTTTTCTTAAAAAAATTTGTAGGAATGAAATAAAAACGCTATCTTTGTAGCCGAAATTAAAAAACACCGTCACTCCCTGACGTAAAACCGGAGGACATATTGATTTATAGCGTTTGCTTTATTGAGGAGTAATTCAACCTTCGACAAATTGTAATAGACTTCCACAATATAGCGAATGTTCACACGCAAGTGTGGACTTTCTGCGTATATTGGAGTCTATAGGAGTCGAAGCCTGAATTACCCAATAAATAAAACAGAAGTCCACACTTTTTTGTTGCTCGAAAAGTTGCGCAAAAGTACTACAAATAATATACGTACACAAACGCAAACGCGAAAAGGACCAAAAAGGACTATGGTCATATCACCAAAAAGCAGTACTTTTGCAAGCAAAAAACATATTAAACTTTTTACACAATGAAGGGATTATCATTTTCACTTAAACGCGCTGTTGGTATCAGCGGCTTCAAAACAAAAGTTGCTCGCAAGACGGGCATTCCAACTACCAAGCAAGGTCTTGAACGTAAAATCGGGCAAGCAGTTATTTCCTCTATCACAGGAAAAAAACATAAATAATCCAAATATTAACCCTTAAAATTCTAAAATTATGGCAAGTAAAGTAAGAGTCTATGCTAAATCCCAAAAATGGGCAGCATTAGGAATTATTGATGCCTACATTAAAATGTATCCGCATGCAACTGTTGATGATCTCAACAAAGCTTTCCCCTTGAGTGCTCTTCAAGAAACTAAAACTGACGAACCATTGCTCGTCACAGTCACAGAAAAGGAAAAAATAGTCAAAGCTTCCAAAACCACCTTTGATGACGAGTATTTTGAAGAATGGAAAAGAACTCATTTTTACGTTACTCTACCGGATGGCACGGACCTTATGTTTACAGTAGCGATGTGGCCAAAGGAAATGTTTGAAAAAATGTTGGCACAAGCTAAATTGTATGACATCGAGATTGCAAAGTATGAAGCTGCAGAAAAGGGATTCGGAAAACGCGGAGAGTATCGTTTGGAATACCTCAACGGCTATGTTCCACCTGTACCTGCTAAAAAATCAAATAAATGGTTATGGATCTGCTTAGCAGCGCTGCTGATTATTGCAATCTTGATTATTCTCTTGCTGATGAAAGGTTGCCAGAAACCCGCTGAACCTCAGATTGTAGAGGTAGAGAAAGTGGTTGTGGTTCACGACACACTTTATATTCAGCAGATTGCTGAGATTGAAAAGAATTTCAATGCTGCTGAATTTCAGCAAGGTAAAGCTGACCTGAGCGAGAGCGCTAAGTTCGTACTCCATGACTTAGCTAAAGTTTTGGAGAAGAATCCGGAACTCCGTCTGCGTCTGGAAGGTCATACCTCTGCAGAAGGCGACGCAGCTTTCAATCAGAAACTCTCCGAAGCTCGTGCACAAGCAGCCGTTGCTTTCCTCGTTGAACACGAAGGCATTGATGCTTCCCGTCTGGAGGCCGTAGGTAAAGGTTCTTCTGAATTGAAGAATACCGCAGACCCGATGGCTCCCGAAAACCGCCGCACTGAGTTCATTGTATTGGAATAATACATTATTAACTATTAAAATAATTCACTATGGGACTTCTCAA
>ONMT01000050.1 GCA_900319025.1 uncultured Bacteroidales bacterium | reverse complement strand
GCCAGCACTCCAGCGGCAGGAGAAGGCGACGAGTGCATTGCACAAGGTATCTTTAACCCGCATAGTCTTGTTGCAAACGACCAAAACACCCTCTTCCTCTCGGCAAATAATACCCTCTATTATCCTACTGCTAATGGCACAATGAACGGCTTCCGCGTATATATCTCTGTCGCCGATGGCAGTCCTTTGCACAATGCTATTCGCAATGGATTACCAATCCGCGTTTGCGAGAACGAAAGCACACCTACCGCTGTTAGCAGCATTGAAAACCAAGAGCAACAAGTGGAAAGTCGTAAGATACTTCGCAATGGCATACTGGTCATCGAGCGCAATGGCAAAGAATATAATGCGCAAGGTATCTTAATAAAATAACACTCTTCAATAACCAACTAATAACTGTAATTATGAAAAAGAACTATATACAGCCTCAAACAGAGGCATTGGCCATCCAAACAGCCCAAATGCTATGCAGCAGTGCTCCCGATATCTTCGGCGGAGGGGGAACCGACCCTAATGCAGTTATAATCTATTAAACGAGACATTCTATGAAAAAGTTATCTCTTATCTTTGCGCTCTGCGCACTGACGTTGACCGCTAACGCCAAAACATATAACTATCTCTGCGCTATCACAGAGATAACCGTCGATACGTTGAAGCACTCGACCAAAAACCAGTTCACGCTCAACTGGACGCAGAAGTGCAAAAACATAGCCGAGTATGAGTCTAATCCTAACGGAACATACACCACTACCGTTAAGCTCGTACTCAATTCCGACGACCGCACCCTCGAAGGTACATACTCCACCGAAGGTGCCAGTCCGACGAGTAATTCCGCTAACGTAAACGACCAAACCATTTGTCTCGTCTCTTCCGAACTCTACTACGGCACTACGCGACGACTGTTACGCACGGACAGTATATCCACTTTCACTATCGTTAAGGTGGACGATACACACTATGGCATCTCCATCGGTAGACTCTGCTTCACCGCTGCAGCACTGCAAGACCGAAACAAAAATACCTATAACTATAACTACTGCTACGCAGAAAACGAGATATTAAACAAAGGTATCAACCCAAAACCCTTTGTCTTCGGCTATGACGGAATATACCACCAACAGGTCTATAACTACAACATCACCGTCAACTCTATCAACGTCATCCGAGACGATACCGACTACGGCGCTACGCGCTATCTGCTCACACTCAATGCTTCCGGTATCAACACCGACGATAACTCACAACGGAGCTATGAAATGCAGCTTGCTATCTATCCTACCGCACAAAGCATTGTAGGCACTTTCGCTACACAAGGCGCAAGCAACCTCCTCTATGCCTCCAACTGCTACGTCAAAGACCTCAAAATCAATAAACAACGCTACCTCGCTAACGACTCTCTCAGCTCCATACAAATAAAATCAACCGGAACAAACCAATACGCCTTCTACGGAGGGACACTCATCTGCACCGACGTCGACCTCAACTACCAGGCCGTATATGGCAAAAAACGAGTCGAAGCGGTACACTACTACCACTTCCTCGATAACGGCGGACAAGGTGTCCCATTCGGTTTTGACGAAGACAATAAAAACGTCGTCCTTACTCCCTCCAAAGTCACTGTCACACCTGCTACCGCCGGAGGAGAAATAACACACTACGACCTGATCATTGACGCGAAGAACGAGAACAACGTCGCACACGAACTCTCACTCACTATTAACTCCACCAACCTCGTCGGCACCTTCTCCTATGCTAACGAACAACTCAGTGCATGGTCATCCGTCAACTACGGAACTACCTATTCCTACATAGCCTCCGGAGCTTCAACAACTATCACCAACAAAGCCGCAGGAACATACACACTCAATGCCAACCTTCTCTGCGAGAACGGTTATACCTATATCATCAATAACTACGACTTCAACTACGGCACTACTACCGTCGATACTACCACGGTCGTTACACCTTCTATTCCGAATTATACCCTCACCGCCGACAAAGTCACGGTCGAAGACGTCACAGTGGACAAAAACAACTTCTTCGTTACCGTTAAGGCACATACCTCCACCGGTGAATACGAAGTAGCGTTCGATATATGGCCACAAGCACACTCCGCTATCGGCTCCTTCGCCGCCGCTAACGGTTCCATCAGCTACGTCAGCTCATACGTCCACAAAACCAAAGCTAACGGCAGTGCTGTCGATATGTGGTACTACGCACAGGATAAATCCCTCATCACACTCTCTATCACCAAGAAAGATGACACTACCTGCACACTCTCCGGCTCGATACAAGCCGAACGAAACGGCGCAACCTACCAATATAACATCCCGACCTTCGACTTCGCATACTCCGAGACCGAGACACCTGTCGTACCCGATCCCGACCCGTACCGCTTTGAACCCGCTCAGGCTACGACACTCAACTTCATTGCCGATGTCATTAACTTCCGACAACGGACTAACTACATCGAAGTCACACTCAACGAAATGGCGAACGAGACATACAACTGGATTGAACTCCGTCTCCTCTCCGACACCATGGCGATGCCGGCAGGCAATTACACCATCAATAACTCCGCAGCTCCGCAGTCACTCACCGCTTCCAAAGGATACCTCGGCGTTACCAACGGCGATGACCCGTGCTATGTCGCTATACGTGCAGAACTCGACAACTGGGGACAATACACCCCATACTACCTCCAGAGCGGTACACTCACCGTCTCATACAACACCCTCGGTGACTCCATCACCATCTCAGGTACTGCCTACTCACACAACGGCTCTACTATCCAAATATACGCCAAGAGCTACAACATGCTCTATGTGCCCGAAGAACAAAAACCCGAACCCGAGTTCGTCACACTCGCTATCGATACCGTCCTCATTACCTACCAAAGCGACCTGTCCGACTCAACACGCAACGAGCACTATTACACCTTTAACTTCTTCAGCACACAGGGCGACTATCCCAATGTCCTCGTTGATGTTATCATGAATAAACCCATGGCGCTCACACAAGGCCTATACACCCTCGCTGACGGACAACTCAAAGGACTTAACCTCTTCCAAAACCAAGCCGACTTCAACGCCGTCTTCTTCGGAGGAGAGCCCTATGTCTTTGACAAAGCCGAACTGCAACTCACGCCGGCTAACGGGAACCAATGGCGCTATAAGATGTTCATCTCCGATACTATCGGCAGCGAATATACCTTCGACTTCGCCCAAGACCCGCATATCGTCTTCTACCCCGTACCCGTGGACACTACCGACGCCAAGGATAAACCCTATGCCGACGAGCAGAAACAGAAAGCTACTATCACCGTCCTACTCGATACACTCGTTTGGGATAGCAAGACCGTCGCTATCGACGGCGTACTCGATATCCACCTCTCGCAACTCCAAGCCGATGCGCAAGGACTCAGAGCTTACCTGCACTTAGGTATGTACAGCGACGTCGCTTATCCCGCTGCAGGCACTTACCCCGTCAGCGACTCCGAAGAGGATGGCACCTTCAGCGCTTCACTCGGACGATATGGCAATGTACTCATACCATCCTATCTCGCACTCATGGACGAAGACGCGTGGGCACATGCTATATGGTTCATCGTCGATGGAGACATCGAGCTCAACTACACCGCCGAGAATAAACCTGTCCTCTCCGGCTCATGCACTACCTATTTCGGCTCAACTATCAACTTCACCTACGTCGGAGCTAATGTCACTACCACAATAAACCATGCCCCAATGACAAATGACCAAACCCGTAAGTTCATCCGCAACGGACAGCTCTATATAATGTACAAGGGGACGATGTACAATGTACAAGGCGCAAGAGTAAAATAAACGTTGCGTAGCAACACTAAACGTCCAACGGACACTAAACGTGCGCAGCACATTAAACCAAAAAGTGCAGTTTCTCCCACAAAACTGCACTTTTTTCTTGCACACATGCAAAAAAAACACTACCTTTGCAGCGAAAATTGAAAAGTATGAAGAACTTCGTTAACAAATGGATTCGCATTAGCAGAGCCTTCGCTGCACCACAAAACTTGATGCCCAGTATCATGACCGTCGTCTTAGGCATCGGAGTCGGGACTTTTAACCTCCAAGCAGGGTGGGGCATGTGCCTCGTTAGCCTACTGCTCGGTATCTTAGCCGTCATCGCCGTCTGCCTCGTGCACCTCGGAGGAAACATGCTGGACGACTATTTCGATTATAAGTACGACCTGCTCGATTACCGCAAAGACCTGCGCAAAGAGGGCGAAACTGCCTATACCGATAAATATACCTACCTCCTCGACGGAACACTCACCCTCGCCGGTCTTAGACGCGGCATAACCGCTTTCCTTGGTATAGCCATCCTCTTCGGACTAATCATCTTTTGGTTCCGTGGCTGGACGGTTGTACTCATCGCTGCACTCGCTGCCTTCCTCTGCTTCTTCTATTCCGCTCCACCGTTCAAATTAGGCTTCCACGGCTTAGGCGAACTCGTCATCGGACTATGCTTCGGACCATGCCTAATGTGCGGCGTATGGGAATCGACAACCGGCGCTTTATTCTCTTACGAGGACGGATTCCACGCTATCACTCCTTTCACCGACGGACTCGCTGCTACCTTCTCCTGGAGCACCATTACCGAGAGCTTCGCTCACGTCAACGGCTTCTGCTGGTACATCTTGGCGCTCGGACTGGCAATAGGACTCTTCGTCACGAATATCCTTTATACCCACTCCTTCCTCGAGCGACATGTGGACAGCGTCTCTCACAAGAAAACGCTCGCCGTCGTACTCAAGTCCGATAAATTAGGACTCATGGCATATGCTTTCTTCGCTTTCACACCCTTTGCGCTCGTCATCGCCTTCGTCGGACTCGGCTATATCCATTGGGCGTATCTCTTCGTCTGCCTAATGTTACCGCAAGCCATCTGGGTCATGTGGGCAATGATTATGTTCAGCAAAGGCGTTGAAGTGCCGACGGAATCGCCGCATAAGTGGCTCGGCCCGATGGAGAACTGGGACAAAATAGAACCTTCTAACCGCTATTATCTGATGCGCTGGTACGCCATGCGGAATGTCAACACCGGCTTCTGCCTCATACTAATAGTAGTAAAAATAGTACTACTAATTTTTAATTCTTAATTTTTAATTCTCAACGCTCTCGACTCTCGGCTCTCGACTCTCGGCTCTCGACTTTCGACTAAAAAAATGATCAAGCAGCTTTTTTACCTAATATGGTGGTACTTCCAGGCGATGGTGCTTCGCCGAAAGAAACCCTTGCAGTCCGTAATCTTTATTTTGGACCGCTGTAACCTTCGTTGTAAACACTGCTCCGTCTATGAGCTGACTAATCCCCGCTCTAAGACGCTCAAACAGATAGAGGAAGAGCTGCGCTATTGCTACAGCCTCGGTAGCCGCTTTGTGGACTTCGAGGGCGGCGAACTCTATCTATGGCACGACGACTCCACCGGAGCCGATTACCGCATAAACGATGTCATCGACCTGGCGCATAAAATAGGCTTCTTCTCTGCAACCATTACCACAAATGCCCAACTTCCCTTCGCCGGCAGCCACGCCGACCAAGTGTGGGTGTCCATGGACGGAGTAGGTAAGTGGCACGACGAGATAAGAGGCGAAGGTGCGTTTGCCCGACTGGAGAAACATATCGCTCAGTCCGGACGCAAGGATATCTGCGTGAACATGGTGCTCAATACGCTCAATAAGGACAGCCTCATACCTGCGCTGGACTACGTGCGCAATAATCCGCATATCGCCTCTATTTCGCTTAATTTCCATACACCCTTCAAAGGAACAGAGTACCTCGAACTCGATACCGAGACCAAAAATCAACTCGTTGAGACCATAATTCGCTATAAGAAAGCCGGCTACCCGATTATGAACAGCGTCTCCGGACTGCGTAACATGCAGAAACTGAACTTTAGCCAGTACTGTTGGATAACCAATTTCATCTTCTCTGACGGCAGCCGTTCGCCTAAGTGCATGGGCTATACTCACGACGTATGCGATCGCTGTGGATTCAGTATGGGCGGTGAAATGGCAGCTGTCTTCCACCTCAAACCCGATACCATCTGGTCGGGACTCAAACTGCGACTGAATAGCAAACGCTGAAAATCAATGTAAATCGCACCCTTGCGACAGCGAATAGAACCGCTCCGCGCAATTGTATTGTGATGGGAAATCGAATGGCACGCGCAATGCGTGTCATTTTTGTGTTTGTATGCGCGAAAAAATGCACAATAGGACTCCAAAGCATAAAATGGCAAAAACATGTTATATAACATAAAAAGTGCTATATTTTACGAATGTGTTAACTCTCGTTAATAAAACGCCCTTTTTTACACCAAAAATTTGCGTGTTCCAGACTAATGTATTAATTTTGCACCGTTTTTCGGCTCGATAATTGCTAATTGATACATAAAATCTTAAAAATCGGCAATTCTGCAAAGTCGAAGTAGCAAAAAACGTAATTAATAGTGTAAAAAACGATATAAAGTGCTCAGTAGTAATTAGTTGTATAGTCGAACCCTGAGCAAAAATTAGAAAGGCAAAGAAAAATGAAAAAGTTTGAACACATCCTAAAAGTTTGTATACTTATTTTCTCCATGCTCTCCATCAACCTCCCCGCGTGGGGTGCGTATGATAGATCTTATAGAGCGGGTGTTGGAGTTGGCTCTGGTAAAGGTACTGCGAAAGTTGAAATGAAGTGGCAGTATGTTGTCGAAGGTACTGTAGGTGATGCAACCAGTTCTGGCGCAGTTGAATATGTTTCCACATCACAATCTAAAGCTTTTAAAACTTCTTTGGTAAGTTATAAGTGTATATATTCAGTAGTATCTGCAGGAACAGGTTATTCCTTTGCGGGTTGGTATAGCAATAGTTCTTGTTCTGGTAAAGCTGCTTCTACCTCATCTACATGGACAGCGAAAAATTATACAACAGATTCGTGGGATGTTACATATTATGCTAAGTTTACTCCCAATACTTACACTGTTAGTTTCAATGGTAACGGAGGAAGCAATGCTAATAATAAAACTGTAACTTATGATGCTACGTATGGTGAGTTACCGTCTTCAATTCGTTCGGGTTATACTTTTGCGGGATGGTATACTGCTGCAACTGGTGGATCGCAAGTGACTGCTTCAACGAAGGTACAGACAGCGAATGATCATACTCTTTATGCGCATTGGACTGCAAATAGTTACGAAGTAACGCTGAAGGCGAATGGTGGTGTTGGTGATGACCAAGTAGTGAGCGCTACGTATAACTCCAAGATGCCGACCAAACTGGAGAATGGTGATGATATCGTGGCTCCAACGAAAACAGGTTATAGTTTTACCGGATACTTCAAAGGTGATACTAAATATTATAACAGTGATTTGACTCCGACTAATACAAAATGGACTACTGCTGGTAATGGTACCCTATTAGCCGGTTGGCAGGCCAATACATATACTGTTAGTTTCAATGGTAACGGAGGAAGCAGTGCTGATAATAAAACTGTAACTTATGATGCTACTTATGGAGAATTGCCGTCTTCAACTCGCACGGGTTATACCTTCGATGGCTGGTTTACAGAAGCTGTTGGCGGAACACAAGTAACGGCAAGTACAACGGTACAGATTACCGCTGCGCAAACACTCTATGCACACTGGACTGCCAAAGGCTATACTATTGATCTGAATAATCAATCTGCAACGACGGCAGGAACGACAAGTCTTAGCGTTGTATATGATTCGAATGCCAATCTGACCGGTGCTATCATGTTGCCGACTAAAACCAATTGTACGTTCGAGGGCTACTTTACTGCCGTTAAAGGAGGTGGAAGTCAGTTGATTGGCAAAGACGGAAAGGTTATTGCCGGTGTAAGTGGTTATACGGATGGAAGCAAGAACTGGAAGTGCGCCAATAGTGTCACACTCTATGCTTATTGGAAAGGCAACCAAGAGATTGTTTGGAACTTGGAGGAGAATATCGAATATGCCACAGGTACCTTGATGGGCGCAACGGCTACATCAGGCTTGGCTATAACCTATACATCTGATCACCCTGAATGGGGCTATATCAATGAGGCAGGTCGTTTGGTAGTTGTAGAACCAAATAAAACGATTACTGTTACGGCGAGCCAAGCAGGAAATGTAGATTGGAACAAAGCGGATAAAGTAGAGAAAAAGTTTATTACTCTCGGTGCACATCCAGACCAATTCACAGACGTACACGCTACAAATATTACCTATGGTGATTTATTGAGCGCTTCTACTTTGTCAGGCAAGGTTTATTTCCAAGATGTAGAAATCTCCGGAACATTGGAATGGGTTGACCCGTCGTTGATGCCTAACGCAGGCACCGCTGACCAAATGGTGCTCTTTACTCCGGATAATAGCTTAGCATATAGTTCAGTTTACTTCGTAGTGCCTGTTACGGTAGAAAAAGCTAATCCTACTTTTAGATGGAATATATCGAACGTGCTACGCGAGGACGTGCGTTACAGCCGTTTTGTTGAGAGCAGCAATAAGGAAGTAGGGCTGACTTATAGCACTAATTCTTCCTTGTTGAGCATAACCGACGGCGTATTGACTACTGGTGAAGTGGAGAACAAACAAACTGGATTGAAAATCATTGTCTCTCAAGCAGAGTCTGCTAACTATAAGGCAAAAACCGAGACTTTAACCATTGCTATATATCCGAAAGCAAAAATCTGTTTGCCTTTCAATCCAATGACTGAAAGTGATTACAATCAAGCTAAAATTGCTCAAGTGGATAAGGTAGAGTGGTGCAATACAAACGCAGATGGATACAAGGAGGATTATATAGCTTTGTATGATGTAAAATATACTCAACGTGAAGGAATCGCATTAGGCTCATGGGAAGAGGGATTGAGTGGTTTGGGTGATGCTATAAAGAATTGGATATCAGGAAAATCCGTTGAGTTTGAGTATTCGAGCAAGTCGGTAGACTTCTTCTTCTCAGGTATTCCTGATAAAATAGGTTTTGATGTTGAGTCTCAGGCTGTTACTACAAGTTGGCCCGAAGTGACGTGGAATGCAACGGCTATGAACTGGCACTTGTATCAGAGTGAGGATGGTGAGACTTATACCGAAGTAGCTCATCGTTCAGGAAATGGCAATATTACCTATACGTTTACCAATGACAATATTCGCTTTGTGCGCATTGAGTACAGAGGTAACTTTACAGGATTCGTTAAGAACCTATGCATTACGCGTAAACAATATATTCGCACGGATAAGTCAACAATGACTTTTGGAACAGAGGCTTATCCGCTTCAGGAGCCGCAACCGCTGAAGATTAGTTATTCATCGCTTGGTGTATGCGGTGGAAGCGAAGAAGATGCGATTACGATTACCTCAACTGATTCTGCTTTTTATGTAGATAAGACAGTGATTACTGAGGGCGTTGGTGTTGAGCAAATTTACGTTCGCTGCAACGATGTGAACCAAAAGGGTGCTTTGCATATCGTGTCAAATGATGGTACAGTTAAGAATGTGCAGTTAGAATCTACGAAGCCGTATATTACAACTGCAGCAACGTCTATCTTTGAGACCGGTACAGAGCATGCTCCGGTTGCAGGAACAAACTACCGCGCTATACGGACACATGATTTCTCGGCTTGCTTCGATGGTGCAAAGGCATTATATGACACCTTGTATATATATGGTGTAACAGAATCGAGCGCAACTGAGCGTTTGTGGGCATACGATGCACATCAAGGATATAATGTGCCGGCAATCAATGTAGAAGAAGGCAATGTTCATACGCCATGCTTCGTGTATACGAAGAACGATACTCAATATGATTACGTTCGCACCTTTGACGCAGCAACTACGACGCTGAATATTGAGGCTTCGAACAAGAAGTTAGGCTTTGTGGGCTACAAACCTGCAAGTCTTGCTACAACTATTGCGGCTAATCAAATCAACGGCGCTAACGTAGAGTTGTATTTGGATAATACTGAAATGGTTGCCAGTGGTAATGTGTTTGCTATGTCAGGAACAGCAACTATTCGTGCCAATAAGACTAATATACTTACGGCAACTAATGGCGCAGCTGTTAAACTGAGCGATGCTCCGAGTCAACTGACTATCGAAGACACTTGGCAGAGCGATATACAGTCTGGATTGGTAGCTCTACGTCCTCAAGCAGGTTTCCCGTCTATTGACTTAGGTAGCGCAAGTGGCAAAGTGACGATTAATGGCGCACAAGTGGAGCTGCACAATGGTTCGCACCTGGCTATTGCTCATTTGAATGGTAATACCGAGAAATATGACGGCGAAGTTTATATTAACGATGGTACAATCGGTGGCGAAGTTGAATTAGGACTGCCGAAGATTACCCGTATCGATGGTGGTACGTTCAACGACGGTACTGTTTTGGCTTATACTGTTAAGGGCTTTGGTAAACGTCCTCGTAACAGCCGTGGCGATATGTTGTCTCGTCATACAATGTCTCCTGAAGCATTGGCAGACAAATATAGTTGGTATGGTCATGCACACTTAACTACAGATGACTTAGCAAAAGTTCACCCGATGTTGATGGACGAGCAAGTTTGTATCTTTGAAGGAACAGTTGATGAGGACTCGCATAATGAGAGCAACTGGACTAAATGGCCGGCTGCCGATGATGATGTGCTGATTAATGCTCCAATGATTATTACAGGTGCAGAAATGAAGGTTAAGAGCCTGACTATCAACTGGGTTCGTGGCGAACATGGCCAACCGGCTGTTACTGTTGCGCCGGACGGCGGCTTAACCGTTGGCGAAGGTGGTATCGATGGCGCTGTGAAAGATAATCTTCTACTGAAGGCAGGAACAGAGGGTGCAACTAAAGGTCAAACCGGTTTCTTGCGCATTCACCCGGAACCTAATTTATGGGAATTGATGCCGCAAGCGAACGTTGAGTTGTTTAGTATTGGTTACTATGACATTGAGTCTGAAAAAGAGAATATCGCCGCTTGGCAGTATGTAGGCGTTCCGGTTGAAACATCTGCTTTGGCAAAGACGTTCTTCAAGAAGAGTTGGATTTATAGTTGGAATGAAAAAGTAGGTGATTGGCAAAATAAACGTGTATCTCTCGTTATGGCTCCATTTGAGGGCTATGCCACCACTCAAGATAAGTTTGCAGAGGGAGCACTTATTTCATTCACCGGCACATTGTTAGATGGAAAGGAGTATAAAAGGCCTTTGACAGCTAATGGAACAACAATAGATAAGGGCATGAATGTGTTAGCTAATAGTTTTACCGCTCCAATTGATATAGCTCAATTTAGCACTGAAGACTTCTCCGAAGGCGTTGACCCTACTATTTATATCTTCAACACCGGCTCTCGGACGGATGCTCATCAAACTGTGGACATCGCTGAGAAAGCAGAAGCAAAAGGACAATACCTTGCCGTTCCGGTGAATAATGTGGACGCAATGAAAGCGGCTTATAAGTATCCGACTGTTATTGCACCGATGCAAGGCTTCTGCATCAAGACTGAGAAAGAAGGAACCGTAACGCTTAATTACGAGCGCTTGGTATGGAATGGTAACTACAGTGAGCATCCCAATACCCCATTGCGTACTCCGAAGAAGGCTGTTAACTTGAGCACATTAGGCTCATTGTGCGTAACAATCTCCGCAAATGGTTGGAGTGATAACCTCTACATGTTAGAGAGCGACTCATACGATAAGGCTTTCGAAGCTGGTTATGATGCAACCAAAATGAACAGCGGCGAGTTCAACGTGTTCGCTGTAGAAGGCGAAAGTCGATTGGCAGTAGATGCAACCGATAATATCATAGGTACGTACGTAGGCGTGCGCACGGGTGAGGAGACGACATATACGCTTTCATTCTCGCACCTGATGACTAATAACGAGTTGTTCCTACTGGATAAAGAGACGAATGAGATAGTTGATATCTACGATGGCGTAGAATACACGTTCTATGCTGAACCAAATAGTGAAATTACTGACCGCTTCCAGATTTTGGGACGTGAAAAGACTCCTGAAGTAACTACAGCTATTGAAGAAGCTGCTGATAACGATGGAACTAAGGTACATAAGTTTATTAAGGATAACCAATTGTATATCCTAAAGAATGGTGTGCTCTATAACGCTACCGGCGCAAGAGTGTATTAAAAAATCCCCTTGTGACAAGGGCATATAGAAAGGTAATAGTTTGAAAAAGATTGTATTGTTAATATGGTGTTTGTTGGGTGTATTATGCGCTTGGGCAAGCCCGTTCTATAGAGGTGCGCAAGTTCCTGTCGCAACGATGACTTCGACAAGCATGATGCGCTCATCATATAGACAGCCTGATATGTCAACCAATAATCGCGTGCAGGGTTTCCGAACTTCGGCTTCGTATGTGACCGGAGGCGTGACGTCCTCGCAAACTTTTAATCGTCATGGTGCGCTACGTAGAGGTAGTACTCCGGGACTTGGCGGTGGTGAAGGCGATCCTCCTGGAGACCCCAATTGCCCGAATTGTATATGGGTGGATGATGTTTGCATTATTTGCGGTCACGATAAATATGACGGTTGTACATGCGGCGGAGATGGAAGCGATTGTCATTGCCCGATAGAATTTGACTGGAAAGCACTCTTATTTCTTACCGCTGCGGCGGGAGTGTATATGGCTAAGAAAACAAAGAAAAGCAGAGCGTAACCTCTGCTTTTTTTGTTATCAGTTCATCTATTATCTATGCCGCAGGCACCACTATTTTCTACCAAATCTTCGGTCCTATTGAGTCAACCCAATGCTTGAATTCCGGCATATATTTGGCTGGAACCGGGTCAGCTGGAGGACTTTCCATCTTCAATGGATCAACTGGCGTTCCGTTCTTCCATACGCGGAAATCAAGGTGAGGACCGGTGGCTGCGCCGGTAGCGCCTACGTAACCAATCACTTGGCCTTGACGCACCCGGCTTCCTTGTTTAATGTCGCCGTATTTGCTCAGGTGCAGATAAGCCGTGGTATAGGTCGAGTTATGCTTAATCTTGACCATGTTGCCGGCTTGTCCTTTGTAGCCTTTCTCGATAACGACACCGTCACCGATAGAAACGACCGGCGTGCCGGTAGGTGCAGCATAATCGACGCCTGTGTGCGGGCGTACAATCTTAAAGACAGGGTGTTTGCGTGCGTATGAGAAGCGGGACGAGATACGTTTATAGTTCAGCGGAGCTTTGAGGAACGCCTTGCGCAGGCTCTTACCATTTTCGTCGAAGTACGTATGCAGTTCGCCGGCTTCGAAGTAGTAAGCTTGTTGCCATTGGCGTCCATGGTAGAAGTTACAAGCGTAGATTTGTCCTATTCCTGTGCGGAGAGTGTCCACATACACCTCGTCGAAGAGGACGCGAATAGAATCGCCTTTCTGCAGACCGAAGAAGTCAATCGTCCAAGCGTAGATATCACTCAGCTCAAGCGCTAACTCCACCGGGAGGTCGTTCTTCGTCATGGCATTCCACAAGCTGGACTCGATAACCGCATCCGCTTGGCGGAGTTTATAAATAACAGGTTTCTCGTGCTTCTCGGCGTGAATCTTACCTTCCATGTGCAAGACAGTCGCTTCGCGTACCGAGGCTACATAAATCCAATAGCGCAGATGCTCTACGCCTGTTGAGTCGGGTTGATAGAGACCATAATAGGTCTTACCCGGTCGCAGTTTACGTACGTCGAAGACGTCGTTGGATAGGGTAGCAATCTGTGTTTGTTGTTTCTTATCTGCGCCCAGTCGGTTCATGATGCCGCCTAAGGTCTCGCCGTTTTTGACGTAGCCGGTGTCCACGCGGAAGGAGTCGATGGGCAATCCGAACTCATAGCGTACGGGTTGTTCGGACTCTGAGTACTCATTGTCCTTGGGGCAGGAAGTGAAGCACAGCGTGCAACAGATAAGCGTTAAGGGTAATAGTATTCGTTTCATGTGTATTTATTAGTCGTAGTTATTGAGCCGGTTTCTGCGGGTATTTGCGTGTCCAAGAAGAAATCTTAAGTCGGATAACGCCTAATAGAGCCTCGGAGAAGATACCGCCACTCATCTTGCTTGTACCGAGCACGCGGTTGATGAAGATAATAGGTACTTCCACAAGTTTGAAACCGCATTTATAGGCGGTGAATTTCATTTCTATCTGGAAGGCATATCCTTTGAACCGAATCTTATCGAGTTCGATAGTCTCGAGCACTTGGCGACGGTAGCATTTGAATCCGGCAGTTGTGTCGTGGATATTTATTCCGAGCACGAAGCGCACGTATTTGGAGGCGAAGTAAGACATGAGTACGCGTCCCATGGGCCAGTTAACGACGTTGACGCCGGTCACGTAACGGCTACCGATAGCTACGTCGGCACCTTGGTTAGCACAAGCGTCATAGAGTTTGAGCAGGTCTTGCGGGTTATGCGAGAAGTCGGCGTCCATTTCGAAGATGTAGTCGTACTTATGCTCAATAGCCCATTTGAATCCGCATATATATGCAGTGCCGAGACCTTGTTTGCCGGCACGCTCTACGAGGAAGAGTTTGTCTTTAAACTCTTTCTTTTGCAGACCCTTGACTATGTCAGCAGTGCCGTCTGGAGAGCCGTCATCGATGATGAGCACGTGGAACTCAATAGGCAGTTCTTGTACGGCGCGAATAATCGCTTCGATATTCTCCTTCTCGTTGTATGTCGGAATAATAACTAAACGTGTATCCATGAATTAATTTTTAATTTTTAATTTTTAATCTTTAATAACTAATCCCCAGCGTCGCTGCACGGTACGTCCGTCAGTTCATAGACTTTGGAAGAGTGTGTCCGGCTGAGTGCTTTGACATAGACATCTTTGCCTATCTCGGCGCCGGCTTCTTCGAGTGCGTCGCAGATGGTTGCATAAGCGAGTGTCGGGTCGTTATTCTCCTGGCTCAGGTGGCAGAGGAATACGTTTTTGAGTCCGGGGTGGTAGTTGTCACGCAGCAGTTGTGCGCAAGCCTCATTACTTTGATGTCCACGCGGTGAGAGAATACGCTCTTTGAGGAATGTGGGGTAGAGTCCGTTGAGCAGAAGGTGCTCGTCGTGATTAGCTTCGATGACGAGGTGGTTAGTCGTACGAATAAACTCTGCCATTTTCTCGTTCGGCTCGCCGCAGTCTGTAGCAATCATGAACCGTTGTCCCATGTAGTCTATGACGTATCCGACGCAGTCGGTTGAGTCGTGCGAGATGGTGAAGGTGTTAATCTTCATTCCGTTCAAGTCCCACTCTGTCTCTTTCTCGAAGAATCGTCTTGACCCTTTGAGCTTCTCCTTCACGCCGTAGTTCTTCTCTATGCCGCTGTGAATCAGTTCCGTGGCGTAGATAGGGATATGCACTCGTTCTCCGAGTGTTCCCACGGCGCGGATATGGTCAGCGTGGTCGTGTGTGACGAGAACGGCAGAGATATTTCGCAGGTCCAAGTCCATTTCTCTGAGGTACTTATGGATAGTACGCGCAGAGATTCCGGCGTCGATGAGTACGCCGGAGTACTTGGTGCCGAGGTAGTAGCAGTTGCCGCTACTTCCGCTCCCAAAGCTACGAAATATGAGGTTCATTTCTGCCATACACACAATTCAGCCTGCAAATATACGACAAAAATTGCATATACACAAATTTTTCTTTTATTTTTAGCCGAAATAATAGAATATTATTACTTTTAAGCGCAAATATGACATTTATGCTTGCATAAAAATGGACTATTTGAGGTTAAAAGTGTAGGCACATAGTGACGGCTAAAAAATAGAGTTTGTGTATATCCCGCTGGACGCGACTGTACTTTCGGAGTGGATACCCACCCTAAACTTGTTTAGGGAAGGGGCGTGCCGAAATATACTGCTTTTTTTTAGTCGAAAGTCAAAAGTCGAAGGTCGAAAGCGGAGAGAAGTTCTTTGCCCAAGGCAACCTGTGCAAAAATTGCACAAGTTCAACATACCGTCCGCCATGACATTAAACAGGAGGACATAATAAATGATTAGAGCACGCTTGTGCTCTTTTTTTGTCCCTTTTCTATAAAAATGCAAAATAAATTTGTGCATGTGCAATTTTTGTTGTACCTTTGCAGCGCAAACTCACGCTGGGGTGTCTGTTGACGCAACGGAGTGGGGGAGCAGACATATTTAATGGCGTTTACTAACGCTTGTTTTTGACTACTGAAACCTAGGAAATTTCAAAAGTCGAAAGATTTCAAAACAAGTAGTAGTAGATGCTCATGGGGTGTTTATACGCCCGTACGTACTTTATACTTTGGTACGCACGTATGAATGTATATACACAGCGTGGGTTTCTGCATTGCTTATTCGAATCTTTCGGTTTTCCTAGGACCTCAGTAGCGGATAAGTAAGAAAAGAAATCCGCGTTTTTTATTATAGACACAGAGAAATCTCCCCGTCTTGACATGGATTTGGCAAATGCTATTTATGTCTTGGCGGGGATTTATGTATGTAGGCTATGACGATAAATATGACTAGAAATAGTTCGTTTGAATTATTGCGTCTAATCGCGCAATATATGATTGTGGTATATCATATACTGCTATTTTGCTTTATTAACAATGGAGCGAGTGATAATCCAATAATTTATAAATCTATATGTATTCCTTTACACATTGGCGTTATACTATATGTATTAATCAGTGGGTATTTTGGCATTCGATTTTCGTTAAAGGGAGTATTGAGAATAGTTGCAAATCTTTTTGTCTATGGGGTGTTATTTGCTTTAATTGCACACTTTTACTTTGGTGATAAGTTCGGTCCAAGTAAAATCTTTTTTATATCGAACTCTCCGTTTTGGTTTGTCAATATTTATCTAATGCTGTACTTCTTTTCTCCGTTACTAAATAAACTCAAAGTGGGGCTCTCTCTTGCAAATCGCATTATTCTTTTACTACTTCTTATATGGATTAGTTGCTATACGGGATTGCTAGGGTTTGATAAGAGTTTAGCATTAGGTAAAAATCTCATTAATTTTGCACTTATATATTACATAGGTGATACGATTTCTGTATATAAGGCCCGAATCAATAAGATTCCGCTACGATGTGTAATACTTTTGTATCTGATAATAAATGCACTTTCCATTGCCATTTACCTTTCTATGCCGTCCTCGGAATTAGCCTATAGCATCGCATTTAACTACAATAGTCCTTTATTAATTATAAATGCTATTTGTTTCTTTATTCCTTTTATGCGGATAGAATTCTACAGTAAATCTATCAATTGCCTGGCTACATCTTGTCTTGCTATTTATCTAATTCATTCCTCAAATCTGTTTATGCAACACCCCATTAAACAAGCAACATCTTTAATTCAATCGACCACAAGCAATATCATGATTTCAATGGGGCTGGTACTAATTCTTGGGCTTATAATATTTATATGCGCCATTTTAATAGACAAAATGTTTAATCCGTTATGGAGGCTAGTCTTAAAATTTGTGGATTATGTTAATACAAAAAAAATAGGTGTTATTGCTCGAAGTTGGAGTAGTCAAGATTAGATGAAATTTGAAAACTTATTGTATATGTCAGAAATAAAATTATCTATAGTGGCTCCTGTTTATGGAGTTGAAAAGTATATTGGGCAATGGCTTGATAGTGTATATCATCAAGATATCCCAGAAAATGATTACGAAGTAATTTGTGTAAACGATTGCACAAAGGATAGATCAGCCGATATTATCAAAGAATACCAAATAAAGCATTCTAATTTACGTTTAATAAATCATTCTATTAATAAACGTGACAACGCAGCACGTAACACAGGATATAGGGCTGCAGTTGGCAAATATATTTGGTTTAATGATTCTGATGATATGATAGCTCCTAATTGCTTGGGTACAATTATTCGAAAAATGGAAGAAAACCAATTAGATATGCTCCATTGGGCGATATTATCAACGAAAGGAGAAACCATTCGAGAGCTAAAAGATACCAGTGTAATATCCGGAGTTGAATTAATGCATCAAACTAAGAACTCTCCTCAGTTTGATATAACATTCACGTGGAATAGATGCTATCGGCGTCAAATGTTAGTGGATGCTAATATTTTATTTCGCGAAGAAAGAGGTTGTGATGTCCTGCAAACGCTACAAGCAATAGATGCTTCTAAAAGATGCATGGACATAAAAGAATGTTTCTATTTTTATAGGAATGACAACCCAACCAACTATAGTCATACGGATACCCTAAAAGCATGGCGCATGATGGCATATTCTTTCCGTTTGGGTAAATATGTATATGAATTACCTGTGAGCGACTCATATCGATTTATTACAAATGAAGCAGGTCCTTGGCGTATCAATCAGGTAAAAAAAGTTCTCTTGCGTATGCCAATATCGGAGATAAAAGAGGTGTATAGAATGTTGGAAAAAGAACCTGAAGTAAAAGCATTTGCTTTGCAGCATGCTAATCGCTTTGTCCGATGGGAATTGACACATCCACATATGGTCATGGCTACTGCACCTTTTTATAAATTTTTACGTAACATTAGAGAAATACTAAAATCATAACACTATGAATATCATTCAAGTAGGAAGTTATCCGTTGTCTGCGGATTGTATTCACGGAGGAGTTGAATCGTCCGTGTACGGATTGACGCAAGCTTTAGTGCGTGCTGGACACACCATTGATGTGTTTGATTTTCCACGGATAGGAGGCAAAGACACTAGCGAAAGAATGGGCTTGCTGACTGTCCATCGGTATGCCAATTTGGGCAAGCACAATGAGGACGCCATGCAACGTGGCAAAGAAATTTTCCGAGATATAGTAGCACTTCATCCGGATGTAGTTCATGTGCATGGAACAGGCGAATTAAGTGGCGCTCTATATAAGGCAATACTTAATTATGGTATACCGGTCATATTAACTGTTCATGGCCTTTTGCATAAAGAAAAGAAACAAGCATTATGCCGTAAACCTTCTGTGAAGCACTTATACCAATACATAGTACAAACACGTGCAGAAATGACCGTACTTAACTGTGCTTCTCGTATTATTGTGGATACTCCATATGTGGAGCGGATGATTACTCAATATCAACATAAAGGTCGTTTAACTCAACTTCCGAAAATACATGTAATTCCACAGGGAATAAATGCTGCCTATTATGACCTTTCGTGCGATTCGAAAAGTAAAACTATTCTATCTGTTGGTTCTATATCCCCACGCAAAGGACATCTCTACACGGTTAAGATGTTTAATTCTTTGCGTGAGAGAGGCATAAAAGCAAAATTACGCATTATTGGTTCCATGGCTAATAGCAAATATTTTTCTATCCTTTTTAATACGATTAAACAGAGTCCATATTGCTCAGACATTACCTTAGAAACAAATTTAAGCCAAGCTGATTTGTTTGCTGCCTTTAAAACAGCTAAGTTGTTTGTTCTGCATTCGCAGGAAGAATCACAAGGTATAGTCTTTGCGGAAGCTATGGCGACAGGTATGCCGGTGGTCGCAACAAAGGTAGGGGGAGTTCCTGACGTAGTAGAAGATGGCAAAGCAGGTTTCATGTGTGATTTTGGAGATACGATTTCTATGGTAGAAAAGGTTAAATGTCTTCTAACAGATGAGAAGTTGTGGCAATCGTTCTCACGCCATGCTCTAAAATCAGCTCTCAAATACGATTGGAATAAGATTGCAACACAAATATGCGAATTATATAAGGAGAAGTAGTTATGTTTAAATTTTCACGACGATTAGTAGCTGATTTGAGGTTCTGGCGCAAGGAGATGAGGTTGCGAGCAAAAGAGAATGAAGAGTGGGAGAAGATTGAAGCTGAAGCGGAAAATGGCACGCGTCATACAATGGCGGGATTTGCCTATTACCAAACACTCAAACAAAATCGTGCAGAACGACTAAGACTCTATAAGGAACAGAAGTCAGCTATGAAATAATTAGGGGCTCAAAGTTTGATAAATGGCATGGGATTATTGGGATTATTGGGATTTTTGGTACAAACGATGATCCTCGAAAATTCCAATGTCTTGTCCTGAAAATCCCAGAAATCCCACCTCGAAACTAAAGTCTTGAGCACGGGACGGAGAATTCAATGAATAATGAATATTTTGCCTTTGGCGTGTAGTGCGGTAAGGCACGTTTTGGTTGCGAATGGATGCGCAAGACATAGACGCTACGAGAAGCGGCATGAGATGCCGGGCTAACGGACGGAGAAGAAAAAATAGAATGAGAATTTGAGAATTTGGAAATATTGAGAATTTTATAACTCATTATCAT
>ONMT01000006.1 GCA_900319025.1 uncultured Bacteroidales bacterium | reverse complement strand
TGTCGCTAGCGTTCATCCTGAGCCAGGATCAAACTCTTCGTTGTAAAAAAAATTATAACTTAGCTCAGAATAATCGATTTATTAGATATCGTACCTTTTTGACGGGAACATTTTATTTCCCAATTCTTGTACTACATCTTATGTTGTTTCAATTGTTCAAAGATCACTTTTTTGGCATGCGCATCATTTTCAGAGCGAAACCGGCCGCAAAGGTACTGCTTTTTTTTGGACTACCAAAATTTTTTAGCACTTTTTTTTGCATTTTCCTCGTAACTGCCTGATAATCATATCGACTTTTTTTTCGAGGAATTTTATTTCAATCTTAATTAGAGCGCAAAAAAATTACTTCCTTTCGGAAAGCGGGTGCAAAAGTACTGCTTTTTTTTGAACTGCCAAAATATTTTGCATCTTTTTTTCAAAAAAAACGTATTTTTGCATATTTTGCCACATGGAGGTAGCAAAATCACCGCTTTTTCGCGCGCAGGCGCGCTACGCGTATGCACGCGCTCGCACATGCGCACTCGTGCACATATAATAAATAAGGAATAAAAAAAGTGAGAGCCAAACGACTCTCACTCTAACAACTGTATGTAAAAACGCTTATTTATTCAGCGCAAGTGCTACGTTAACCGCGCAAGCAACGGTGCAACCTACCATCGGGTTATTACCGATTCCGAGGAAGCCCATCATCTCAACGTGTGCAGGAACAGAGCTTGAACCTGCGAATTGAGCATCGGAGTGCATACGACCCATCGTGTCGGTCATACCATAGGAAGCAGGACCGGCAGCCATGTTATCCGGGTGAAGAGTACGACCTGTACCACCACCGGAAGCTACGCTGAAGTAAGGTTTGCCAGCGAGAATACGCTCTTTCTTATACGTACCTGCAACAGGGTGTTGGAAACGAGTTGGGTTAGTAGAGTTACCGGTAATGGAAACATCTACGTTCTCGTGCCAGAGGATAGCAACGCCTTCGCGAACGTCATCAGCGCCGTAGCAGTTCACTTTAGCGCGTGGGCCGTTGGAGTACGCTTTGCGTTTAACCTCTTTGAGTTCACCGGTGAAGTAGTCAAACTCAGTCTGTACATAGGTGAAACCATTGATACGGCTGATAATCATTGCAGCGTCTTTTCCCAGACCATCGAGAATGATACGAAGTGGTTTCTGACGTACTTTATTAGCCATCTCAGCGATTTTAATAGCACCTTCAGCGGCAGCGAAGGACTCGTGTCCTGCGAGGAAAGCGAAGCACTCGGTTTCTTCGCGGAGCAGACGAGCAGCGAGGTTACCGTGACCGATACCTACTTTACGATCGTCGGCTACAGAACCCGGAATGCAGAATGCCTGCAGACCGATACCGATAGCTTCAGCAGCGTCGGCAGCGTTTTTGCAACCTTTCTTGAGGGCGATAGCGGAGCCTACTACGTAAGCCCATTTAGCGTTCTCAAAGCAGATGCGTTGGGTCTCTTCGCAAGTCATATACGGGTCGAGGCCATATTGTTCGCATATTTGGTTTGCTTCTTCGATAGACTTAATGCCATTAGCATTGAGGGCAGCGAGAATTTGTTTCTCGCGGCGGTCTTGCGACTCAAATTGTACTGGACGTATCATAGTTTTACTCCTTTCTTGGGTCTATAGATTTAACTGCGCCCTGCTCTTTGGTCGTACGACCGTAAGTGCCGGTTACTTGCTTGAGTGCCTCGTCAGCAGGCACACCTTTCTTGATAGCGTCCATGAATTTGCCCATGTGAACATATTCGTAGCCGCAGATTTCGTTATCTTCATCCAGATACTCTTTGGTGATGTATCCTTCGGTGAGTTGGAGGTAACGCGGTCCTTTTACCTTGGTTGAATAGAGTGTTCCAACTTGTGAAACGAGTCCTTTACCGAGGTCTTCGAGTCCGGCGCCGATAGTCAGTCCACCCTCAGAGAAAGCGGATTGTGTGCGGCCGTAAACGATTTGCAGGAAGAGTTCGCGCATTGCGGTGTTGATAGCGTCGCAAACGAGGTCGGTGTTCAGCGCTTCGAGGATGGTTTTGCCGGGAAGAATCTCAGCTGCCATAGCTGCAGAGTGAGTCATTCCGGAGCAACCGATGGTCTCTACCAGTGCTTCTTCGATAACACCATTTTTCACGTTCAGACTGAGTTTGCATGCACCTTGTTGTGGCGCACACCAACCTATACCATGAGTCATACCGGAGATATCGGCTATCTCTTTGGCTTTGACCCATTTTCCCTCTTCGGGGATTGGAGCCGGTCCGTGGTGAGGACCTTTAGCTACCTGGCACATGTTCTGTACCTCTTTGGAATAGATCATAGATAGTTTAATAATGAATAATTAATAATTAATATTTTGTCTGTTTTGTTTTATTCGTACGGACTTTGGAGTGGAGCGGGTTTCGATTGCGGCTCCAGCTCTTTCCATTTCTCGTAGCATAGTTGTTCGATGCGTCGCAATCCTTCGCCTGCCGGATATGCCTCGCGACCGGAGGAGATGATAGTCGATTTCGTACCTTCAAAGCGCATGTTGATACGCCAGGAACGACCGTCTAACACCTCAAATTCGGGTTGATAATCAGGCGCATAGTCAAACATACTCTCTTCTTTGACTATTTGGCGTATCTCGTCCGCAAAGGCATTAGGCACTTGCGCCGAGCGCGCTTCGTCGTAGCGGCAATTGCTGACATTGGTGAAGATATAGCAATCGTTGCGATAATCTTTCTCCAACTTATAGTAATGCAGCGGATAAGCCACCATGCCATCCTCACGATAAACCATTTCGCGAATCGGCGGCACATTTTGCTTGTCCCATAACCATGCCAAATAGTTCACCAGTTGTTTAATACCAATTCCACCATCCGGCATTTCGTTATCGCCGCCGGTATATAGGCGTTCGCCTTTTGCAAATTCAGCTTGTAGTTTCCACATGTAGCCGTCAAGAACACGCATCTTTGGCGTGTAAGACGACTTATAGTTACGCATCTTATGTTCCTCAACCATCTCCCACAGTTTATCCGCCACGGAAGCAGGGACGACAATTGTTTGTCCCGTTTCGTCCTGATAGCCTTCTATCTTTGTGAGTGTGCAGTCGCCATTCTCAGCGCGCTTGAACACATACTCCACGCGATAGCGCATCTCCGAACGCGAGTACTGTAGGTAAGTCACTGGCCCTTTGGCTTCGGGCGTTTTAGACATATTAAACAGGCTCATAAGAAGCATAATTATTAATAGTGTTATCATCTTGCTTTAGCTTTTGTTAAGGCAATATCATATGCTTTGCGGTAGTATTTGAAGAACGATTTCCACTCCGCTTTCTTAGACAATTGCAGCGCAGCTTTGCGCGCAGCTTCGATATTCTCAGCCGGCTGAAGCATGAACTGCTGAATGTTCCGCGCAATATTATTCACCACCTCGTCGAAGTTACTATCCGTACGATGAATAACCGCCACGCCATCCTTGAGTTGCACCACTCCTTCGTTCTTCGCCCACGCGCCAAATCCAGCCACATCAGTTGTGATAGTCGGCACATGGAATGCCACGCTCTCCAGCGGCGTATAGCCCCACGGTTCGTAGTAGGACGGGAACACCGTCACATCCATGCCTATCAGCAGGTCGTAGTAGGTCTTGCCGTCTAAAGGTGCCAACTCGCGCTTATTTGGCAGCGAGTGACCATTCAGATAGTACGGAATGCAGATAACCGTCACGCGACCAAAACGCATAACCGGTTTATCGAGATACGGCACCATCACAAACGCTATCACTTCGCCGTCCGAGAACAGACTGGAGAACGCGTTCTTATTCTCTGTATGGTACAGCATGTCTCCCAGTCGCTCCATCGATTGGAAGAACACGTCTATACCTTTATTTTTCCACTCTTGTCGCCCGGAGATAGCAACCAACAGGCTGTTATCCGCCACGCGTTTCTGCAGCAAGGCTTCTGCCGAGCGAATCAATGCCGCACGAGCTATTGCGCGCTCGCGGTCAAAGGATTTACCCACCGGCACAAAGCTCGGCTCAAAACCATTCGGAGTCACTATATCCACTTGTTTATCAAGCAGTTGCTTGCACTCTCTGGCAGTTATATCGCTCACCGTCGTAAAGCAGTCCGCCCAATGCGCTGCCATTTTCTCGACGGAGTGTTTGCTTACCATATTTAGTTCTTCCGCCATCTGGTCGCCATGGTAACCGTCGAAGCAGTCATACAGCGGTTTGCCATTGCCGGCGATAGAACGACCTATACCTGTGGCATGCGTGGTGAACAATGTCCCAATCTGCGGGCAATGTTCGCGTATGTAGAAGATAGCAAAAGCAGTCTGCCACTCGTTCGCATGCATCACAATCTTCGGATTATCATTCTTCGTCTTCAGATAGTCCGCCAACGACGCCATCACTATTCCTGCCGCATAGCCGAACATACACGACTCGTCGTAGTCGCCGTAAGCAGCATGGCTCATTACGCCGAATTTCTCCCAAGCCCAGCCGTAGATGGCGTTCTTCTCACGCCAGATATTCTCAGCACTCAGCAATATAGATATCGGCTCGCCCGGTACCATCCAACGACCGATACGAATCGGAATACGTGGGTCTTGCACTTTGCGCCATGAAGCAAATAGGCTCTTATCTTCTTTGAAATAGATATCGCTATGTTTGCCGAAGTCCGGTCCAAAGAATATCACTTTGTCCGGATGCTCTTTTTGCATAGAGGCTGCGCGGGTAGAAAGTACGGCATATATTCCGCCTACGCGGTTGCACACCTCCCAAGATGTTTCAAATATATAATCAGGATTGAGCATACTTATTCGTGCAAGGTATTAGGTGCTATTGTGCGTAAATACTCTTCCGGGAATGCCGGACGGCTCGGATAGAGCGGTTGTCCAAAGCGGTCACGCTGGAAAACGCCATTCTCCGCTTTATATTCTTGTCCGTCGCGGAAGCGGGTCATCAGGTAAATAGCCAATTTCTGCCAATCTTCCACCACCGCTTCTGCCTGCGTGCAAGCATAATCGGTCAAGTCTCCCGTCAGCGCAGGCACTTCCTCGTTGAACTTCTTCTCCCATGCTTGCTGATGTTCTGTAATCACAGGACGCATCACGCTATACTTCGTATATGCCCAGTTTGCCACCACATTAAACACCCACCAAGCGCTTGTCCACGAGAATGTCACCAAGTCGCCATTTCCTTCTCGCAGGCACTCCGGAACGCGCGTCATCGTCGGGAAGAAAGGCATATACACGTTTGTTGCCGCATCGTCCACGCCAAACCAGAACACGCCGCCTGTCTTGCTGTTATTATTCATCTGCGAGACATAGGACCAGCCTGTTTGCTGCGTAGCTGTCGGACGCTCGTACCAATACTGCGTCGAGTCCAACTTAAAGCCCAACGAACCGTAACGAAGCTTCGAGTGCCATGGACCGCTACCCGCCGACTGCGTGATATCAAGTGGCGTGCCGTCGTAGTGGTCACGCATACAATCTTTTATATCTTGCGCAGAGATCTTGCGGTTCGGACGAATATACAGCGGCATCGGCTCACCCGCATCTTTTCCGCCTGTAGCAAGGAATGTCTTGCCCGTAGCATAGTCAAAATACGGCTCCATCTCGTCCGAGAAATGGCGGAAGAACGACCACACGCGCGCTTCGCAGATATATAATGCCGTCAAGTCAAACGGAGCAAAACATGCTTGGTAATTGAACGCCTCGTCCTTGCCGCTGAAATAACCTTTCTCGCGAGCAAAACGGATCATGTCCTTCGACCACATCGCATTGCCGTCTTTCGTATAGACGCAGCTGCCCTTGCTGTAACGCTTTGCCGACAGCGGCAGACTCGTGATACGTGCTTGGTTTGCATGCGCACAGATAGCATCATCAGGAATACGCATCGCCACCCAGTTCGCACCTTTCTCACCGGCTCCGCGACCAATCATATCCATAATCCATATCTCGTTCGGGTCTCCGATAGAGAATGTCTCACCTTCCGACGCGTAGCCGTATTGCTCCACCAGCGACACCATGCAGTCAATCGCCTCGCGAGCCGTCTTACAACGCTCCAGCGCAATGTACATCAGACTGCCGTAATCAATACCAACCGTGTCCCATAACTCTTCGCGACCGCCCCATGTCGTCTCGCCTATCGTGAGCTGGTGCTCGTTCATGTTACCAACTACATTATACGTGTGCGCCACTTGCGGAATAAATCCTTGCGGACGATTACTGTCCCAATCGCGTACTTCACGCATCTCACCTGCTGCATGATCTGCCGCCGGACTGAAATGCAAAAAGCCGTATAACGTATAGCTGTCAGCAGCATAGGATATAATCGTCGAACCGTCAACAGACGCATCTTTGCCCACTAAGAAGTTCGTACATGCCATCGCATAACTCATTCCCATCACAGCAGCAAAGACCAATACAACTCGTTTCATCTATTCGTTCATTTACATTTAGCGTGCAAAGGTACAGCTTTTTTTGCATATATGCAAGAAAAAAGTGCAAGTTTTGTCAAAAACCGCACTTTCTTAGTCGAAAGTCAAAAGTTCGGACGAAGTCCTAAGGTCGAAAGCAAAGAGAAGTAGGATGTTGGACCGCTGCGCTGTTGGAAGTTGGAACCAAGAGACAAGAGCCAAGACTACATAGGTGTTAGCGTTTTTAAATCATTTTTTGAGCCCGCAATGATCCCGTATTGTCGTCGGCTGACCGTCGATTTGCTGAGGGTCTGCCGTCGTTCTGCCGTCGGTCGACCGTCGGTCGACTGTCGGGCGACCGTCGGGAACAGACATAATCGAAATAGAGTGCAAAGGTACAATAACTTTTTGGGAAATTAGATAATTAACAAGGGATATTTCAGTATAAGACTATAGGCAAGGGATAGCTATGGATAGGCAAGGGATAGGCTATGGATGCGAAAGGGATAGCTATGGATAGCTATGGATGCGCAAGGGATGCAGCATGCAGACTCACAGATTCACATTTTCACATTTTCACACAAAAATGTGTGTTCCGCTTTTCGCCATAATATATATAATATATAATATTATATTAATATTATGAACATTTTACCAAGCCACACAGATGTGTGAATTTGTGAATTTGTGAATGTGTGAATGTAGGATTAGTATGCAAATAGTCGGATTTTCTATGCAAGTTATTAACAATACTACCTAAAACTACCTTTTTGCTTTAAAAATAACATATTTATTTGCATGTTTCATAAAAAAGTATTAACTTTGCGGGCAATTTGTAAGTGTCGCGTATCGCGAGAGCACATGCACCATAAAAACAACGTTGATTTAACGAATAACCAAAACAATTAACCAAATAAATCATTAACCTTATAAATTACTTTTCTTATGAGAAAATTAAACTTCTTCCTCGCGCTCGGATTGCTATTAGCATCCCTCTGCACAAATGCTGCTAATGAGGTGTATTCTATTGTTCAAGACGGATTCAGCCAAGACTGGTTCCTACAAGTCAAAGCTGACTTGCAAAACCAAAGCGATAACGAAGCAGAAATAAAGGCTGAGAAAGAAAAACTCAATGCCGCTATTGTGGACCTCTCTTCGATGAAAATATTTGCACGCGATTACCTTGCAGACACAGAACTCGCCTCTGAAATCGATAACTCCATCATCGCTGCACAAGCGGTATATGATGATCCTAACGCTACTTTAGCAGAAGTACAAACTGCCGTTAAGAACGCTAACGATGCTATCGCTGATTTCAAAGAGGAGATGCTTCCTGAGGCAAAAGCCAGATCCAAAGCAGGACTCAACGGACTCCTGCAACCGGGAGACAACCAAAAATGCAAAGACATCGTTGCTGCAGCCGTAGCACAAGTGGACGTACTCATCGTTTGGGACGATACGAAAAATGCAACGCAGAATATCGTGAATCTCGCTCAGGTAGTACAAAAGCTCTATAACGACACAAAGGCAGCGGTAGAAGCAGCACGCACTTCCACTAACTTCGAGGCTGTACAACAATCAGCTACACGCAACCAGAAAATCATCCGCAACGGACAACTACTCATCATCCGTGACGGCAAGATCTACAACGCCACCGGCGCGGAAGTGAAGTAATGCCTTTGGCATAGATGATAGATAATAGATAAACACTTTTAGGGAGTCGCCAAGTGCGGCTCTCTAAGAGTATTAAATTTATGAAAAAGAATTATTCAAGATGGAGTAGTATCGTACTCATCGCCTTTATTTACCTGCTTGCAGCAGTAGCAGGAGTGGAGCTGTTTGTTTCACTTACGCACAAACCTCAACCTTTAGTCGATAATCCCATTATCGCACTCTTCTGCGCCGATATCCTTGCCACGATTATCGTCTGGGGCTGCGGACTTATTTTTGAGAACGTATCGGTCTATGACCCATACTGGAGTGTATTCCCGCCGATAGCATTTCTGCTGTTCGCCTGCTACACGCAGATTTGGTCTATGCCTGTTATTTTGCTGCTGATAGCATCGTGGTACTGGGGCTGGCGCCTTACCCGCAACTGGGTGATTACTTTCAAGGGCATAGCCTTCGAGGACTGGAGATATACCAAATACCGTGTGCGCGGTAAGTTCATCTTCCACGTGATTAACTTCTTCGGCTTGAACATGGTTCCTACCCTTGTGGTCTTTGCCGCCATGCTTCCGGGCTTGATGCTGTTTGAAGCATACGCTTCGGCTAACTGGCTCACGTGGTTCGGATTTATCGTTTGTATCGCTTCGGCAACCATCCAACTCATCGCCGACAAACAGATTCATTCGTTCCGCGCAACCCATCCCGGACAGTGCTGTAACGTAGGACTGTGGAAACATGGGCGCCATCCGAATTACTTCGGCGAGATTCAGTTCTGGTGGGGAGTGTGGATTATCTACGCCTCCGTTTATGGCATCAGTTGGCTTATCTGCGGCCCGATTGCCATGACCGCTTTATTCCTCGGCATCAGTATTCCGCTCATGGAGCAGCGCCAATTAGCCAATAAACCCGGCTACGCCGAATACCGCCAACACACCCGCCTGCTGATATAAGCAGTTATACGGCATGTAATAACTGCACGGTAGAGGACAGGGCGTTTCAATAAGACGAGAGAGCCATCAGATGATGACTCTCTCGTCTTGTCGAGAAGAGGCGACTCGAACGCCCGACCCCTACGTCCCGAACGTAGTGCGCTACCAACTGCGCTACTTCTCGCTCACTTTGTTCGCTCGGAATCCCTTGATTGTTCGTTGTTTTTATTGGTCGTAAAGCAGGGGACCCAGCCCTCCTTTATTCCCAAAAACAATCTCCACTCCGCGGGAATTCTCTAATTTGTTCGCTCCTGTAAACAATCGTCACTTTACGCGAATTGAGGCGTTTTGTTACGACGTTCTCACAAAAGCGGGTGCAAAGGTACTGCTTTTTTTTTAATCCACCAAATTATTTTTTATTTTTTCGCGGAAAAGATGCAGAAATGAGCGTTTTTACGTCATTTTCTGTCAAAGAATCCACCTTTACATTCTTCGGAAGACGGAAATTGCCTTCAGGCGCTTTGATATATGCGCCATAACGACCATTGAGGATTTGGATGTCTCCAAACGTGCGGAGCGGCTCCTGTTTTTGCTCTTTTTCCGCCAATAACTGTTTGACCTGCTCCATGGTTATTGCACGCGGGTCGATGGACTTAGGAATGCTGACAAACTTCCCTTTATAGCGGAAATAGGGTCCGTACTTACCTTCGCCGATGACTATTTCTTCACCATTCAACTCGCCGAGACTATACGGCAATGCGTTGTTGAACAGCTCCAGGGCTTCGTTCAGAGTAATGGTATAGATAGATTGTCCGCGTTTGAGCGAAACGAACTTAGGCTTCTCGTCGTCGGAGTCACCGAGTTGTACGCAAGGACCGAGTTTGGTAATCTTAGCGATAACAGGCAGTCCTGAAACGGGGTCATTACCTAACTGACGAGATGCCACTTTACCGGATGGAACTTTCTCAATCAGGGGATGGAAGGTGTGGTAGAACTCATCGACCGTCTCTACCCATTTGGCTTTGCCTTCGGCAATCTTATCGAAATTAGCTTCTTCATTCGCGGTGAAGTCATAATTCAGTATTTCGGGGAACTGCTTAACGAGGAAGTCGTTGGTCGCATAGCCTAAGTCAGTAGGCAGGAGTTTCTGGCTGTCGGTGCCATAGACTTCGGATTTCTGCTTGTCGGTAATCTTATGATTAGCGAGAGTAAGCAGATTATATTCGCGTTTCTTTCCTTGTACGCTTCCGTGCTCCACATATCGGCGTTGGAGTATGGTTTCGATAACGGTAGCATAGGTAGAAGGACGTCCGATACCTAACTCTTCCATTTTCTTAACGAGCGAAGCTTCGGTATATCGGAACGGCGGGCGGGCATATATCTGCTGCGCATTGATAATCTGTGCGCGCAAAGCCTCGCGCTCCATCATAGCCGGAATAATTTGGGTCTCGTTTTCCGCCTCATCGTCGGTTGATTGCACATAAGCGCGCATGAAACCATCAAAGGTGATGACTTCGCCCGATGCTACAAATATATAAGGAGTACCACTTACAGACACTTCGACGCGTGTTGTTTCAACCTGCGCATCCGCCATTTGGGAAGCGATGGTGCGTTTCCAAATAAGTTCGTATAACCGTCTCTCGTCGGGATTGGCACCGGCGGAGTGCACGTTCATATACGTTGGGCGAATGGCTTCGTGTGCTTCCTGCGCACCTTTGGCGGAGGTATGATATTGCCTTGCGCGGTGATATTGCGGTCCGTATTCGTCGATAATCTCCTGCTTGGCGGTATTGATAGCGAGCGAGCTGAGGTTGACGGAGTCGGTACGCATGTAGGTTATTTTACCTGCTTCGTACAGCGATTGCGCGAGACGCATCGTTCGTGAAACGGAGAACTTGAGTTTGCGTGCAGCCTCTTGTTGCAAGGAAGAGGTGGTAAACGGCGGTGCAGGAACATGTGCGCCGGGCTTCTTAGACACGGACTCCACCCGATACGAAGCGTTATTGCAGTTCTCTAAGAATGCGAGTGCTTCTTTCTTGGTGTTGAAGCGGTGGTTTAACTCCGTGTGCAGCACGGACGCATCGGCAGGGTTGGTGCCGGTAAAATCCGCTACAACGCGGTATTGTGAGGTTGTTTTGAAGTTCTGAATCTCGCGTTCACGCTCTGCAATAAGTCGCACAGCAACGGACTGTACGCGTCCTGCAGACAGACCTGTAGTCACTTTCTTCCAGAGAATAGGCGAGAGTTCAAAACCTACGATGCGGTCAAGCACGCGGCGTGCCTGCTGCGCATTAACTAAGTTGTAATCAATATCTCGCGGATGCTGAATAGCCTCTTGGATAGCGGTTTTAGTTATCTCGTGAAAGACGATACGATGCGTTTTAGCGGGATCGAGTTGGAGCACTTCCTTCAGATGCCAAGCGATAGCTTCCCCTTCACGGTCTTCATCGGACGCGAGCCAAACACAGTCGGCTTTTTTGGCTTCGTTCTTAAGGTGCTCAATCAATGCCGTTTTGGAAGGGTCAACGACATAGTTCGGGGCATAATTATTATTAAAATCGATACCTAAACTATTTTTTCCTACACCTTCGATGTCGCGAATATGACCTTGAGACGATAATACATGAAAATCTGCTCCTAAAAACTTCTCAATCGTCTTAGCTTTAGCGGGTGACTCAACAATAACTAAATTTTTACTCATTTTTTTTATATATTTTATATATAATTTTTCTGTGGCAACTCCTTAATATATAAGGGATTGGCAAATCGGCGGCAAAAGTACTGCTTTTTTTTTATACCTGCAAATTTATTTTTTTGCTTGCGTATATCAAAGATAATTACTATCTTTGCAGCCTGAAAAAAAAATTTTAGTGTATGAATATCGCAATTGTGGTTCTTTTGTTAGTCTCGGGCGTGCTGCTTTTACTCGCCGAGATGTTCCTATTACCCGGTTTTGGAATCGCTGGTATAAGTGGTTTTGCATGTTTAGCGGGTAGCGTAGTAGTGGCTTATATGAAGCTTGCTCCCTGCTATCCGTGGGCAGGTCATGCGACCTTAGCCGCAGCATTAGTCTTAACGGGATTGGCAATCTACGCCTTTATTCGCGGTCATGCTATTGAGAAGATGGCGCTTAAGACTGAGATTGACTCGAAGGTAGAGTTAGCCGAGCCGGGTAAGAAAATCAACAACCTCAAGAAAGACGCTGAGGCACAAGAGCAGAGTAAATAACCTTATAAATACTATTGATTATGGGAATCTTTGAAATTATTTTAGTGGTACTGATTGGCATAGCCGTCATTATCTTTTTCTACTACGTACCGTTTATGTTGTGGATTAACGCGGGCGTAAGTGGTGTACATGTATCGTTGATACAGTTGTTTTTGATGCGTATTCGTAAAGTTCCACCCACGAAGATTGTGAACTGCTTGATTGAGGCGCATAAAGCGGGTTTGGAAGATGTTAAGCGTGACGGATTAGAGGCGCACTATTTGGCTGGCGGTCATATTGAGCGCGTAACGCATGCTTTGGTATCGGCATCGAAAGCAGGTATTCAGTTGTCTTTCCAGATGGCAACGGCTATTGACCTCGCAGGACGTGACGTGTTTGAAGCAGTACAGATGTCGGTTAATCCCAAAGTGATTGACACTCCTCCTGTTACGGCTGTAGCGAAAGATGGTATTCAGTTGATTGCGAAAGCACGTGTGACTGTTCGTGCGAACATTCGCCAGTTGGTTGGTGGTGCCGGCGAAGATACGGTTTTAGCCCGCGTAGGTGAAGGTATCGTTAGTTCTATCGGTAGCGCAGAGAGCCATAAGCAAGTGCTTGAAAACCCAGACTCCATCAGTAAGCTTGTACTATCTAAGGGTCTGGACGATGGTACCGCTTTTGAGATACTGAGTATTGATATTGCCGATATCGACGTAGGTAAGAATATCGGTGCTCAACTGCAGATGGACCAAGCAGAAGCAGATAAGAATATCGCTCAAGCGAAAGCGGAAGAGCGCCGCGCGATGGCTATAGCTAACGAGCAAGAGATGAAAGCTAAGGCACAAGAGGCACGCGCTAAAGTGATTGAGGCAGAAGCGCTTGTTCCACAAGCCATGGCAGACGCATTCCGTAATGGTAATTTAGGCATAATGGACTACTACCGCATGCAAAATATTCAAGCCGACACCGCAATGCGTGAGGCGATTGCTAAACCAGAGGGGAGTAAAAAGAAATAATCGTGCGGATAGCTATTCTTCAGTATCCTGTCATTTGGGCAAATAAGGAGGAGAACCTTCGACTTGCCTGTGAGCGTTTGCGCGCCTTGCGCGGCAAAGCGGACTTGGCATTACTGCCGGAGATGTTCACTACAGGTTTCTGCACAGACCAACCGGAACTGGCAGAGCCTGTAGATGGAATGACGGTTCGTGAACTGCAAGCAGTAGCAGATGAATGCGAATTGGCGGTAGTGGGTTCGTTTATATGTTGCGAGAACGGGCAGTTATATAACCGCGGTTTCTTTATCAAACCCTACGAAGCGCCGGAGTTCATTGACAAAGCGCATTTGTATTCACACGGCGGAGAAGACCGTTTCTTCACGGCAGGTAAGGAACGCAAGATAGTTGAGTTTATGGGCGTACGGTTCCGATTGCTCATTTGCTATGACTTACGTTTCCCTCTCTGGGCTCGACAGGATAAAGACAATTTATACGATGTACTATTAGTGAGCGCCAACTGGCCGCAGGTGCGCATTCATTATTGGGATGCGTTAGTGGCAGCCCGCGCGACAGAAAACCAATGCTATATATGCGCAGCGAATATCGTGGGAGAGGATAACTTAGATATGCATTATAACGGTCACTCGGTAGCATACGACAGTTATCTGAATCCCGTAGTACATTTTGACGACGACGAGGAAGGAACCAAGATAGCAGATTTAGACATAGATCGATTGTGGCATTTTAGACAAGTATTACCTTTGTGGAAAGACGGTGATGGATTCTATTTGGAAGATACGAGAACTGAGTGATGACGAGCAAGCGTTAACGAAGCAGTTAGCCCAAGAGCTTAGTATCAGCGAGTTGTCCGCTCGGATGTTAGTTGTGCGCGGTATTCGGACAGCCGATGCAGCGCGTAAGTATATTCGTCCGACGCTGGACGAGATTAATGACCCGTTCTTAATGCGTGATATGGATAAGGCGGTAGCGCGTTTAGAGAAAGCATTGAATGACAGGGAGCGGATATTGGTTTACGGCGATTACGATGTGGACGGAACGACGGCAGTAGCGCTGATGTACACGTTCCTCAAGGGACTGACGGATAATGTCGATTTCTATATCCCTGACCGCTATACGGAAGGATATGGTATCTCGTTCAAGGGCGTTGATTATGCTCAATCGACAGGTTGCACATTGATTGTGGCATTAGACTGCGGCATTAAGGCAGTTGATAAAGTGGAGTATGCGACCAATCGGCATATTGATTTTATCGTGTGCGACCACCATACTCCGGGCGATGAGTTACCGAAAGCGGTGGCGGTGTTGAATATGAAGCGTGCGGACTGCAACTATCCGTATAAGGACTTGAGCGGTTGCGGTGTGGGATTTAAGTTGATACAAGCCTACTCGCAGACCCATAATATTTCTATTCCATGGCACACGATGCTGCCATTAGTGGTGATGGCTATTGCGTCGGATGTGGTATCGGTGACGGGTGAGAACAGAGTATTGGCGTTCTATGGTTTGAAGGAAATCAATAACTCTCCTGCTCCGGGGATAGCGGCATTGATTGAAGTGGCAGGAATAGACCCGAAGCACGTGACGATAACGGATTTAGGCTTTAAGTTAGGACCGCGAATCAATGCTTGCGGTCGTCTGTATTCGGGTCGTGACGCGGTAGAGTTACTGATAACGGATGATGTGGAGTTTGCTCGTCAGCGTGCGCAAGATATCAACTCGTATAATGCGGAGCGTCAGACGTACGACCGTACGACGGCAGAAGAAGCATTAGCAATGCTTGCTGCCGACCCAGATAATGAGAAGAAGCATACGACCGTTGTCTATTCGCCGACTTGGCATAAAGGTGTTGTAGGTATCGCAGCGAGCCGATTGACGGAGACCTTCTATCGTCCGACGATTGTATTGACAGCCGGTGACAATGGAGTCATATCGGGTTCAGCTCGTTCGGTAGCAGGATTTGACATCTATACGGCTATTGATTCGTGCCGCGACCTATTGACGAACTTCGGCGGTCACCAGTTTGCTGCGGGACTAAGTATGTTAGAGAGTTCCTTGCCGGAGTTCAAGCGTCGTTTTGAGGAGTATGTGGCAGCACATATCACGGAGGAGCAACAGCATCCGACCATACAAGTGGAAGCGGAGATAGAGTATGCCGATATAACGGACCAATTCTTCAAGGTGCTCCGTTGCTTAGAGCCTTTTGGTCCAGGCAACCCGCGACCTGTTTTTGTGACACGTAATGTGATTAATAATCGCTATACGAAGCGAGTGGGCAAAACGGGTGAGCACTTGCGATTAGATGTGACCGACCGGACGGCAGCTATTAGCGGCATAGCGTTTGGCAAAGGTGATTTGGCGTTGCACTTACAAAATGGCAATGCAGTAGATATATGCTACGTATTGGATGAGAATGTATTCAATGGAGTTCGTAGTATTCAAATGATGGTAGAAGATATTAAAAAGCACTAATTATATGTTTTCAGAAAGAGACACACAAGGACCAATCCGTCGCAGAGGCGGTATTGAAGTAGTTTGCGGTTCGATGTTCTCCGGCAAGACGGAGGAGTTGATTCGTCGTATGAAACGCGCTCAGTTTGCTAAGCAGTGTGTGGAGATATTCAAGCCTGCATTAGACGTACGTTACAGCGTAGAGGATGTGGTTAGTCACGACCGTCGCGTTATTCAGTCCACTCCGGTTGACAGCAGCCAGAATATCTTGCTGTTGGCGAGCGATATCGATGTAGTTGGAATTGATGAGGCCCAGTTCTTTGACATGGGCATAGTCGATGTATGCAAGCAATTGGCAGAGCGTGGTGTACGCGTGATTGTAGCGGGATTGGATATGGACTTTAAGGGAGTACCATTTGGTCCGATGCCGGCATTGATGGCAATAGCAGAGGATGTGTATAAGACGCATGCTATTTGTGTACATTGCGGCGACTTGGCGTATGTCAGTCACCGTTTGGTAGCATCTGAGAAGCGCGTGTTATTAGGCGAGACGGACAGCTATGAGCCATTATGTCGCGACTGTTACAACAAGGCTATCGCCGCAGAAAAAGCAGCAGCTTCTGAAAACGATTGACGTCATATTACCATTTGCGATAGCGGATGTCTATACGTATAGCGTTCCGTCTGATATCGAGTGCCCGCAACCAGGAATGCGGGTACTTGTTCCATTGGCAACAAAACAAGTGGTGGGTATTGTTCAAGGCGAGCATGTTGGGGCGTTGGAGTATGTGAGAATAAGAGAAATCATCGCCGTGCTGGACGATATGCCGATTGTGACGAGAGAGCAGTTGCGTCTATGGCGATGGATAGCGGACTATTACATGTGTCCGATAGGCGATGTGATGGCGGCGGCATTACCGGCAAAGATCGGGGATAAGAGTTATTCGTTTTCGGCAGTCAAGAAACGGCGTGTGCATTTACCGGAATATACGGGCGAGATAGAGCCGTTCCATGAATTGGATGCGCAACAGGCGCAAGCATTCGGAGAAATTAAGACTTCGTGGCAGAAACAAGATACGACATTGCTTTTCGGCGTTACGTCATCCGGTAAGACGGAAGTATATATGCATCTTATTCGCGAGCAGTTGGAAGCGGGAAAGCAAGTGCTGTATTTAGTGCCGGAGATTGCCTTAACGACGCAATTGACAGACCGTTTACAGCGTGTGTTTGGAGAACAAGTGGTGGTGTATCATTCTCGTGTGACGGACGGATTGCGCGCAGAGATTTATCGTCAGCAGTTATATGCGCAACCTCGTCTTATCGTCGGCGCAAGGTCTGCTGTTTTTCTGCCGTTTAGAGAATTGGGATTAGTGATAGTAGATGAAGAGCATGAACCGAGTTACAAGCAGCAAGATCCTGCTCCGCGTTATCATGCAAGGTCTGCGGCGATAATATTAGCGCAGATGTATGGCGCGAAAGTACTATTAGGAACTGCGACGCCGTCGGTAGAATCTTATTACAACACACAGACGGGCAAATACGGCTTGGTAACGATGGGCGAGCGATACGCAGGATTGCAGTTACCAGAGATACGACTGATTGATTTAAAGCGGCAGTATCATCGCAAGGAGATGTATGGGCATTTCTCTGATCCGTTAGTAGCACGAATGCAGGAAGAGATTGGAAAAGGAAAGCAAGTGATACTGTTTCAGAACCGTCGGGGCTATGCGCCGATGATGGAGTGTGAGGAATGTTCTCAATCGCCGAAGTGCGTGAATTGTGATGTACCGATGACGCTACATTTGCGCGACCATCGTTTGACGTGCCATTACTGCGGATACACGATACCGATGCCGCAGAGTTGTCCGCATTGTGGCGGTAAGATGAAGATTCACGGTTTTGGAACAGAACGCGTAGAAGATGAAGTTCGGGAGTTTGTTCCAGAAGCGCATGTGATGCGCATGGACCTTGATTCAACGGGCAAGAAGAGTGCCTATCAAGATATCATAAATGCTTTTAGCAGGCACGAAGTGGATGTGTTGGTCGGCACGCAGATGGTGTCGAAAGGTCTGCATTTCGATGACGTGAGTTTAGTGGCGGTATTGAATGCGGATAATCTGTTTAATCAGCCTGATTTTCGTTGTTACGAGCGCGCTTATCAGTTGTTGGAACAAGTGAGTGGACGCGCAGGCAGAAAAGGTAATCGTGGAGAAGTGCTTATTCAGACATTTGATGTGAAGAATCCGTTGTTTGAGTATGTATTGGCGCATGATTACGCGCGGTTTTATGCGTCCCAAATAGCCGAGCGGGAACAATTTCACTATCCGCCATTCTGTCGAATGATAACGATTATGTTGCGGCATAAGGAGCTTACGAGAGTAAATCGAGCTGCAGCCGATTTGCAACGTTTGTTGAGCATGGTGTTTGGCAAGCGTTGTTCGGTAGTTATCGAACCGGGAATATCTAAGATTCAGAATCTTCATATACGCACTATTCAATTGCGCATAGAGGTAAGAGCCAATTATGCGCGAGCGAAGCAGATGCTACAGCAGCAGATAGCTGCTATACAGCAGAATCAAGAATATAAGTCTGTGCAAATTCTTTGCGACGTAGATCCGCTATAAATAGTTGAGAAATAGCCTTTTGTGGTATTTAAGTCGTGCTATGGTCTCGTGGAGCATACATTCAGCATACATTGAGCATACATTGAGCATCCGTTGACAGCGGGAGGGGATTTGGCGGCTGGCGCCGCATTTGACGGCCGAAGGCCTTATTTTAGATTGTAGATTTTAGATTTAAAATTTATAGATGATAGATGATAGATGAATAGATGATAGATGATAGATGAACTTTTTGCAGGGGGAAAGAGGAGTCGTTTGGGGGCCTGAGTCGTGGATTGTATCAATCGTTCTCCGGTTCGCAACCGCACAAAAAAAAGATAGCGCCGCTCGCTAAAAATCTAAACTCGCGCCGTTAGGCGGACGTCCGGAGTGCGCTCAGACATACGATTTTTAGTCGCTCGCTATGCGCTATGTTTTTGGCGGTTGTTCACAAGTCGAAACGAGTTGATACAGCCACGACTGAAGGTTAGTAGATGAATATTTTGCCTGCGGGGAGCGATTTAATGAATAATGAATAATGAATATTTTGTTGGCGAGGAGGAAAAGGTTCGCTCTAGTGAGCGATATTTTTTAGCGCCGGACTGCGTGCAGCATATACCCGCTCGGCAGCGGTTGTTTCCAACCTGTATTTAATCATCCAACTATCCGCTTGTATGCAAGCATAAATGCCCCATTAGCCCATTAAATACATAAAATTATATTTTATTTGGCGAAAAAACATCCAAAAATTTGCGTATGTGCAATTTTTGTTGTACCTTTGCCGCGAAATTGCGTGAGTGTGCGCATATGTGCATAATATGCGAGCGCGTACGCGTTATAATATACGTGTAGAAAGTGACATTTAGATACGTGTAGAAAGTGGCATTTTAATACGTGTTAGAATAGAAAATGGCAAAAAACGAATTTATTATTGAAGTGAACCATGTGTCGAAGCGATTCGAGGATGGTAAGTTGGTATTAGACGATGTAAGTCTTCAGGTCAAGAAGGGCGAGTTTGTAACAATTCTTGGTCCGTCCGGTTGCGGTAAGACGACGCTGTTGCGTTGTATTGCGGGTTTCCAAGTGGCATCTGAAGGAGATATTTTACTGAAAGGCGAAGATATCACGCAGACGCCTCCTCACAAGCGTCCGGTTAACACGGTATTCCAGAAGTATGCGTTGTTTCCGCATTTGAATGTGTATGACAATGTCGCTTTCGGATTGAAGTTAAAGAAGTTGGATTCGGATTCGATTACGAAGCGCGTTAAGCAGGCGCTGAAGACTGTGGGCATGAGCGACTATGAGTTTCGCGATGTAGATTCGTTGTCAGGCGGTCAGCAACAGCGTGTAGCGATAGCCCGTGCTATTGTTAATCGTCCTGAGGTGCTATTACTTGATGAGCCATTGGCGGCATTGGATTTGAAGATGCGCAAGGACATGCAGTTGGAGTTGAAAGAGATGCACAAGAAGTTGGGTATTACTTTTATCTACGTAACGCATGACCAAGAAGAGGCCTTGACGTTGAGTGACCGCGTGGTAGTGATGCGTGAAGGTAAGATTCAGCAGATTGGAACGCCAACCGATATATATAATGAGCCTCAGAACTGCTTTGTGGCAGATTTTATTGGTGAGAGTAATATATTGAGTGGCACGATGATTCGCGATAAACGTGTGCAGTTCTGCGACCAAGAGTTTGATTGTATTGACGAAGGCTTTGGCGAGAATAATCCGGTGGATGTAGTTATTCGTCCAGAAGATATTTATATTTGGCGCAAGGAAGATGAGAAACGCGGTCGGATTGTCGGTCAGGAAGATGATGATGCCGAAGACCGTGTGCCGAAAGGTAAGTTCACGAAGTGGTATGGTGTGGTTGACAGTTGCATCTTTAAGGGCGTTCATTACGAGATGACCGTACAGACGGAGAATGGTTATGAATTTATGGTGCAAGACTACCATGAGTTCTTGCCGGGCACGGAAGTAGGCATGCTCGTTAAGCCAGAGGATATACAGGTAATGAAGAAAGAGCACTATATCTACAATCATCTGGAAGGCGAAGTGCTGAAGAATGGCAAGGTGCGTTTCATTGGCGCCGATTGGGAAGTGAGCGAAGGTCAGTTGAAATCATTCTCTCCGGGAGACAAAGTGGAAGTATTGGTTCCCTATCGTTCCGTAGATTTGCAAGACCATGAAGACGAAGGAGTTGTATCGGGTGAGGTGCACTTCATTTTATTCAAGGGCAATCACTACCATTTGACTATTCGAACGGATGATGATTATGATATCTATGTAAACACGAATGATGTGTGGGACGATGGTGACCGCGTAGGTATAGAGATTTCGAGTAAAGATATACTGCTGAGAGCGATTTAGATTGGGCGGCTGACGCCGTATTTTAGATTGTAGATTGTAGATTTTAGATTGTAGATTTTGTGAATAAGTTGAAATTTATATTCGGTTCACGGCGAACATGGGCATGGCCATATGTGCTATTCCTTGTGCTGTTTGTAGTACTGCCGTTACTTCTGATTGTGGTATATGCGTTCACGACACCAAGTGGTGCGTTTACGCTAAAGAACTTTGTGCAGTTCTTCCACACGACGGAAGCTGTTAATACGTTTATTTACTCGATAGCGATAGCGTTGTTGACGACGATAATATGTTTGCTATTGGGTTATCCGGCAGCATATATCATGGCGACCGCCGAGTTGAAGACTCCGGCTGTGATGGCGATGTTGTTTATTTTGCCGATGTGGATCAATTTTCTGCTTCGCACGCTTGCGACAGTGGAATTATTCAATATGTTCGGCATTCCATTGGGTGAAGGTGCGCTGCTGTATGGTATGTGCTACGACTTTTTGCCGTTTATGATTTACCCGATATATAACACGTTGCAGAAGATGGACCGTTCGTTGATTGAAGCTGCTCGTGATTTGGGTGCCAATAGTCACGAAGTGTTTACGAAAGTTATTTTGCCGTTATCGACGCCGGGCATTTATAGCGGCGTTGTGATGGTGTTTATGCCGACAGTATCAACGTTTGCTATTTCGGAGTTATTGACTCGCAATAAGATTACGCTGTTTGGTTCACTTATTCAGCGTGCATTTGGTGAAGGCGGCTTACAGATGTGGAATTACGGAGCAGCGTTGTCGCTGATTATGCTTTTGATTATAGGTTTAACCAGTTTCTTCGGAAACAAAGACGAGCAGGAGGCTCAGAGTGTGATATGATAGGAGTCGAAAGTCAAAAGTCAAAAGTCGAAAGCTCTGCTCAGTTGGAAGCGAAGAAGCGTCAAAGAGATTTGATGTGGCGTCGTGTAGTTTCGCAATCGTATTTATGGTTGCTGCTTGTTCTGTTGTATGCGCCAATTGTGCTGATTATTCTATTCTCGTTCACGAAAAGTAAGGTTTTGGGCAACTGGACAGGTTTTACGTTTGCGTTGTATGAGAATCTATTTACGGGTTACGACCGTGTTGCACAAGTTCATGTTGACCCGAATATGTATTATGCTCTGTGGTACACGTTGATTATAGCTGTTGTGGCTGCTACGTTTGCGACACTATTGGGCACATTGGCTGCGATAGGAATATTTAATATGCGTCAGAAGAGTCGCAAAGCGATACAGTTGCTGAATAGTGTTCCGATGATTAATCCGGATATTTTGACGGGTATATCGCTGTTCTTGCTGTTCGTCTTCTTAGGCATCAGCCGCGGTTTGACGACCGTGATTATTGCGCATGTGGTATTCTGCACGCCTTATGTTGTACTGAGTGTAATGCCTCGTTTGACAAAGATGAATCCGAATATCTACGAGGCAGCATTGGACTTAGGCGCGACACCATTTCAAGCGTTGCGGAAAGTGATGATGCCGGAATTATGGCCTGGAATGCTGAGCGGATTCATATTGAGTATTACGCTGAGTATTGATGACTTTGGTGTGACGTTCTTTACGAAAGGTAGCGGCGGATTGAACACGCTGAGTACGTTTATTTATGCTGATGCGCGTAAAGGAGGATTGACTCCGGAGTTGAGACCGTTGTTCTCGCTGATATTTTTAACGATGTTAGTGCTGCTGATTATCATCAACTGGCGTGCAGCGAGACAGGGGAAGAAGAGTTGAAGATTGTAGATTTGGCGGCGCAGCCGTATTTTAGATTGTAGATTGTAGATTTTAGATTGTAGATTTTATAATTTAAATTTTTGTTATATGAAGAAAGTTTTATCTTTGATGCTTGTAGCGCTGATGTCGCTAAGCAGCTTCGCGGCAGATCGCGCGCACACACTAAAAGTGTACAACTGGGCAGACTACATTGATGAGGATGTCCTGAACGCCTTCCCTGCATGGTACAAAGAAATGACGGGTGAAGATGTAGAGATTATCTATCAGACGTTTGACATTAACGAATCAATGCTGACTGAGATTGAGGTAGGTCACGAAGATTATGATGTTATTTGTCCTTCGGAGTACATTATTGAGCGCATGTTGAAAGCCAATCTGTTGAAGAAGATTGACAAGAACATTATTCCTGCCGAGCAACAGAATTTCGACAATGTGGCACCATTTGTAGTTGACAAGTTCCAACAGATGTCAGAAACTGAGAATGTAAGCGATTACACAGTAGGTTACATGTGGGGTACGACCGGATTTATCTATAATCCTAAGTTTGTTGACCGCGAAGATTTGCGTTCATGGGGAGCTATTCTTGACCCGAAGTTTGAAGGACGTATCTATATGAAAGACGCCTTCCGCGATGTATATTCCGTCATTGTATTGTATGCATATCGTGAAGAGATTGAGCGCGGCGAAGTGACTCGTGACGATTTGGTTCGCGATATTACTCCAGAGCGTATTGCTCGCGTAGAGGAGATTTTGACCGCGGCGAAAGCGAATATAGCAGGTTGGGAAGTTGACTTTGGCAAGGAAGAGATGACCAAAGGAAAGACTTGGATGAATCTGAGTTGGTCAGGTGATGCTCAATGGGCCATTGACGAGGCTGCAGAGATGGGAATTGAGTTGGATTACGTTGTTCCGGAAGAAGGTTCAAATGTATGGTTTGACGGTTGGTGTATTCCAAAGTATGCTGTCAATACCAAAGCAGCCACATGGTGGATTAACTATATGTGCTTACCGGAGAATGCGATTAAGAACATGGACTTCATCGGTTATGTGTCTGTTATTGCGACGCCGGAAGTACGCGCTTGGGTAGATGACCGCCAAACATGGTCACAGCCATTGGATTTGAGTTATTTCTTCGGCGAGACTGCATTGGCAGTATATGCTAATCCGGTTCTGTATGCAGACAAGACGATTATTGACCGTTGCGCCTTGATGCATGACGCAGGCGACATGAACGAGGAGTTAGTAAAGATGTGGAACCGCGTGAAAGGAGATAATCTGAGCCCATTGATGCTTGGCATAATTGTTGTAGTTGTAATAGCGATTGCTCTCTTTATTGCCATGCACTTTATTAATGAGCGCAAACAAAGAAAGTTACAACGTAAACGTAAATAAAAAAAGTATGAGAAATAATCTTCGGTGGCTGATAGCGGCATTATTGTTGCTGACGATATCGACATCGTCTTGGAGTCAAAAGGCGAGTCGTATGGAGTCGGAGTACAATCGTGTAGCGGCCTTGTTTGATAAGCGCGATAAGTTAGCATTGCGCGAGTTACGTGACTATATAGAGGCTTATCCGTATACGACTTTCGAAGCCGAAGTGTATTTTATGTTGGGAGTGATACAGACGGAGCGCGGCTACTACAAGAAAGCGCTAAAGGAGTTCGACAAGTCGGACTATAAATATCTTCCCCGTCCGTATCAGCCCCAATATCAATTCTATCGTGGTTATGCTCATTTGATGCAGCAGGAGTTTGACCGTGCGAGCACATATTTCTCGAATTTGGAGAAGCATGATACTCCCTATAAAGAGAAAGCGGCTTATTACTATGCCTATTGTCAGTATAAATTAGGCAATTACGAGAAAGCTTTGCCGACATTATTAGAGCTTGAAAAGAAATCTGCCTATAAGAAGACAGCTCCTTACTATGTGACTCAGATTTACTATTCTCGCGGTTTGAATGATGAAGTTCGCGAACGCGCAGAGCGTTTATTAGCCGAGCAGCCGGAGAACGAGAATAATAGTGAGCTGCATCGTATATTAGGTGAGATGCATTTCTCCAATGGTCGTTATATGGATGCGGAGCGAGAGTTGTCGCAATACGATAAGATGAATACGGCGAAGAAGGTTGAAGTATTACGCAACGACTTGTATCTATTGGGATTATCTCAGTATAAGACGAGCAAATATGCGGATGCTATTAGCACCTTTAAGCGCGTGACGGTACAAGAAGACAGCATCTCAGAGAACACGAGTTTGACGATGGGTAATGCATATCGCAAGTTAGACGACCTCGAGCAAGCGAAATTGTCCTATTTAGATGCGACGCACTATAATTTGAACGACACAGTGCATTACGAAGCGATGTACAACTACGCTTTGGCCGTATATCAGTCGTCATCATCCATTGGTGAGAGTGAGTCTGTATTTACCGATTTTATTCGTCAGTATCCTAATTCGGAGCATGAGAATGAGATATACATGCTGCTCAGTAATGCGTTCCGCAAATCGAAGAACTATAAAGCCGCCTTGGCAGCATTGGATTCGATTGATAATCCGAATTCACAGCTTCGAGAGACGAAACAGTATCTGCGTTACCAATTAGGCATGGATGCTTTTGTTCAAGGTAAGTATGCTGATGCAGTTAGTTCTTTTAGCGCCGTGATTGAAGACCCCACTCCATCGCCGGTATTAACTGATTCATATTATTGGCGTGCTGAGGCGAACTATCGGTTGAAAGATGTGAGTGCTTGCCAAAGCGATTTAGTTATCTATTTCTCACGTCCGAATGTTGCTCAATCGCCCAATCGTGCGATGGCGGACTATCTGCAAGGTTATGTAGCTTTCGGTCAGAAGAATTACGATGGAGCTCGTATTGCTTTTGAGCGCCATATAGGTGCCATTAAGTCAGATGCTCCGACGTATGCTGATGCGCTGAATCGCATAGGCGACTGTTTGTTCAATGGTCGCCAATTCGCAGATGCTGCAAAGTCGTATGAGCGTGCAGCGGCATTGAATACGGAAGGAAGCGATTATGCATTGTTCCAACAAGGCTATTCATTAGGCTTGATGAAGCAACCGGATGCCAAAGTTCGTGTACTGCAACAATTAGCTAATAAGTATCCTAAGTCCGACTATGCGGATGATGCCTTGTACGAGATAGCTCGCGTTCAGATGTCCCAAGAGAAACATGCCGACGCGGTGAAGACATATGAGACATTGCTTAATAAGTATGCTCGTAGTAATATGGCTCGCACCGCCAGTTTAGAGCGTGCGATGGCATATCGTAATATGCATGACTACTCGAATGCGATTGCAGCCTATAAGCATACAATAGAGCGTTATCCAGCGAGCAAAGAGGCATATATGGCGGTTGAAGGATTAGAAGCAGTTTGCCTGGAGACGAATCAAGTGAATGACTATCTTGCCTATACGAAGCGATTGTCTAAGTTAAATATGGAAGTGGCGACGAAGGATGACTCGTTATCTTACGTAGCCGCAGAGATGCAGTTGCGTCAGGGCAATGTTGAAGGAGCATTGGCACAGTTTGCTCCATTAGCAGACCGCATTGGAAGTCCTTATGCGGAGCCATCTGCACAACAATCGGCAGAGTTATACTACGAGCGCAAAGACTATGAGAATGCGTTGCCGTTCTACCGCAAATGGCTTGTAGTAGCATCAAAGCACAAGTACACGACAGCTGCAAGAGTTGGTGTGATGCGTTGTACGAAAGAGTTGAATCAGACGCAAGAGATGATGGAGACTATTACCGCCATCTTAAACGATGCTCCTGTAGATGATGCAGTAAAAGAGGAGGCGTTATACACTCGCGCAAAAGCGAATGTGGCAGCAAAGAACTACGCCGCAGCAATACCGGATTTGCAACAGATTAGCAATGATGTTCGTACGTCTGTAGGTGCCGAAGCGAAATACTTATTGGCTCAGTGTTACTATGACCAAGGAATATTGGATGCCGCAGAGAATGAGGTAATGTCCTTTGCGCAACAACCGACTCAACAACAATATTGGTTGGCTCGCAGTTTGATTGTGCTGGCAGATATCAGTCATCGCCGAGGTGATGATTTCCAAGCGCAACAATACTTGTTATCGTTGAAAGCTAATTATACGAATAAAGATGACATTCTTCAGCGCGTGGAAGAAAAGTTGAGCCAATTGGCTCCAAAGAGTGTTGAACAACCGAAAGAAGAGGAGGATTGATTATGAGAGCAAAGCTATTGATACTATTTGTTACATTAAGCGCCATCGGTTATGCTCAAGACACTGTACTCAATCGCAGTGTGGTAGTAGAGCGTGATTTTCAGCCAATCATCAGTGAGGCAGGAAAGGTCAATTCTACACCTCAGTCGGTTCAAGCAGATGTCCCTGAAGCCCAGGTAGAGTATTCTGATTACGTCTCGGCAGCGTCTCGCAAGGAAGTCGAAGTTAGTTCTCTTCTGAGTCAACCAACTCGCTTCACAGCTCCAGAGGAATTACATGGTGTACTACGGGGCGGAATTGGTCATCCGTTAACGCTATTCCATTTTGCATACGATGTAAAAGACCAAAAGAATAACTCCCTTGTGCTATACGCCAATCATAATGGTCAATGGGGCAGACGCACAATGAGTGAGTCGAGTTTGGGTTTTCACTTTGAGCATGCGATGCCGAGATTGTCGTTCTACTGCGGGATAAAAGGCGAGTCCTTGTTTTACAGTAAGTATGGCCGTTATTACGATGGCACAGATGGTTATAATAAGAATCGCGGATTGACTATTAAGTCGTTTGATGATTTTTTACCAGAAGATAAGCAAACTCAATGGCGTGGTCGCATATTCTTTGGTTTGAAGTCCAATCCTAAGGAGAAAGTGCAGTATAAGATTGAAGTCGGATATCAGATGTTAGAAGTTGCATCTATAGCCACCGAACACCAATTACGTTCCGAATTTAAGTTAAATGCCAAGCTTCCGAATGAACGTCATCGGTTAGGTCTTAACCTATATATGCAGAATAACTTCTACACTGTTGACACCGCCCTTATCCCAGAGAATCGCTTTAACGACCGACATAATATTCGTATTGAGCCATTCTACGCATTCCAAGGAAGACGTTTTATGATTCATGCGGGAGTGAACTTGGATGTGAATCTTGGTAAAGGTCAACTACTTTCATCCAACAAGAACGTAAGTTTTGCTCCATCTCCAGAAGTACGCTTTGAAGCCCAATTGGCACCGAAGTGGGTAACGATATACGGCAAAGCGGAAGGTCGATTTGGATTAGGATCGCTACAGAGTTATTTACAAGACAACTGCTATATGGAGGTTATCCCTTGCGTGACATCCCACAGCGTGTCTTCTTATACTCCAATTGATGCCGAAGTCGGATTCCACCTCAAGCCACACAAACACTTACTGTTAGAAATGCACGGCGGTTACGCATACTTCATGTATAGTAAATCGTATGTGGCATTTACGGAGCCTTATATATATGGGCACAAGCATTATATATTGCCGGGTACTTTTGCAGACTATCTGTCCGATTATCAGCGTTTTAAGATTGGAGGTCAGTTATTCTATCACTACCGCGATATTATCTCCATTCACTTGTCAGGCGACTATTTTGCATGGAAACTGCAAAAGATTGCAGCTAAAGCACGTTTGGAAGATATTGCGCAAGATATAAGTTTGACAAAAGGTCGCGTTTACGATCGTCCCGATTGGAAGATTGATTTGCGCATCGACGGTCGCATTGATGAGCACTGGACGCTCTATTCGGATAACCATTTTGAAGGTAGTCGTTGGGCTATCACGACGAATGGTGAATATAAATTGCCGGCACTGATAGATATGAATTTAGGTGCGCAATACGAATTCACAAAACCTCATTTGGCAATATTTTTACAACTGAACAATATTATATGTCGCCGCAACCATGTATTATATGGCTACCAGTCCTATTTGATAAACGGATTGGCAGGCGTAAGCTGGAAATTCTAATTTAAATATTATGAGAAAAATTCATTTTTTAACAATTGCATTGATTACAATGAGTATGGTATCTTGCAACAAACCTCTTACAACCGGTATTCATACCGAGAATTTAGACACGACTGCAGTAGCGCAAAATGATTTTTATCAGTTTGCATGTGGTGGTTGGATGGCCAATCATCCATTAACTCCGGAATACAGTCGTTTTGGAACATTTGACGAATTGGGACTTCGTAACTTGGAGCAGGTGAATGGATTGATTACCGATATAGCCTCGACGACGCATAAACACGGAAGCATTGAGCAGAAAATAGGCGATTTCTATAATCTGGCATTAGATACAGCACGCCGCAATAAGGAAGGTATTGAGCCTCTGCGTAAAACTCTCCAATCCATTGAACAAATCTCCTCTCGTGACGAGTTGAGTGAGCGTTTAGGGTCTGCGATGGAGTATGGTTTATTTGCTATGTATGTAGAAGCTGATGCACGCAACTCAGCAATGAATATCTTGAATGAGTACCAAGCCGGATATGCTTTGGGGGAGAAAGATTATTATTTCGATGATGACGAAAGCACCAAATCAATTCGCGAAGCATACGTAAAGCACGTTGCTCGGATGTTTCAGTTATTCGGATATGCAGATGGTGAGCAACGTGCAGAGACTGTTTTGCGTTTGGAAAAACGTCTTGCAGGTGCGGCGTTAAACAATGTTGAGTTGCGCGATCCGATGCGTAACTACAACAAGATGAGCATGGCTCAACTCCAAGACCTTGTTCCTGAAATCAATTGGACCGTATTCTTTAACGCGATGAATATTCATACAGATAGTTTAAGCGTTGGTCAAATTAACCACCTCAAAGAATGCGGTAAGATGTTAGCAGACGAGCCGTTGGAAGATATTAAGACTTTGTTCTTATGGCAAGCCATTGACGGAGCAGCATCCTATTTGAGCGATGAGATTTACATGGCCAACTTTGATTTTTATGGTAAAGTATTAAGCGGTAGCGAAGAGCCTCGTCCTTTGTGGAAACGCGCAGTTGGTATCGTAGAAGGCACGTTAGGAGAAGCTGTTGGCCAAATGTATGTAAAGAAATACTTCCCGAAAGAGAATAAAGAACGCATGCTTAAGCTTGTGCATAATCTGCAGGCTTCGTTCCAAGACCGGATAGAAAATCTTACATGGATGTCAGACGAGACAAAAGCCAAAGCTATTGAGAAACTGAATGCTATGACTATTAAGATTGGTTATCCCGATAAGTGGCGCGATTATTCCGCATTAGACGTAGATCCGAGTCTGTCGTACTACGAGAATGTACAACGCGCAGCTAAGTTTGAACAGGAATATAGCTTGAGTTTCTTGGATAAACCAGTGGATAAGGCAAAGTGGTACATGTTCCCTCAAACGGTGAATGCATACTATAATCCTTCCAGCAACGAGATTTGTTTCCCTGCAGGTATTTTGCAATACCCATTCTTCGATATGTCCGCCGACGATGCGTTTAACTACGGTGCAATCGGTGTTGTAATCGGACATGAGATGACACATGGTTTTGATGACCAAGGATGCCAATTTGATAAAGAAGGAAATCTAAACAACTGGTGGACAGCCGAAGACAAAGCTAATTTCGATGCTCGCACGAAAGTTATGGAGGAGGCTTTCAATCGTATAGAAGTTGCTCCCGGCGTACACGCTAATGGTGCATTTACGTTAGGTGAGAATATTGCCGACCACGGTGGATTGCAGATATCGTATAATGCCTTCCGTAAGTTGCCACAACCCACGACTGATAGTGAATATACGCCAGCCCAACGTTTCTTCCTTGCCTATGCCAATGTTTGGGCAGGAAATATTCGGCCGGAAGAGATTCTTAAGCGCACCAAATCCGATCCCCATTCCCTGGGTCGTTGGCGCGTAAACGGCGCACTTCCTCAGATTGGTGCATGGTATGAAGCATGGAACGTAACTGAAGAGAGTCCGTTGTTTGTACCAGAAGATCAACGTGTATCGATTTGGTAAGATTAATCGAAAAGAGTCGGATTATCTAAGTCGAATCGTTTTAAGATGCTTCGCATAAGTGTTTCGCGAATCAATCGGCTACGATTCTTGACCGTATAATTATCGCAGAATTTATTCAGCGCACGCATTTCGCTATCATTGAGCATAATACTCACGCGATGTGTGCGCTGTTGTTTTGCAAATTTCTTATCAGAGGAATGTGAATTCATTAGAATGAAAAACCGAAATGAGCACCTAACGTAACAAAATTACGACCTGCTTGATTATTAAATGTTGTTCCATCAATTACTGTTTTGGCAGTAATCGTAGCCTGTTGGAATTGCGCGCGCACGCTAACGTATAAGGAGATACGAGAGTTAGCAAGGTAGCGATAACCAATTTCCGCGCTGGTAAAGAGACCGCCCACGGTATTTCTACTCACGCCAAATCCGTAGCCTAAATTAGCACCGACAAACGGGCTATGCTTGCCTTCAATAAAAGGTACTTTCACAGCGACCTGCAATGGTAAAAAAACATAATTTGTTTTATCCGATATATTGAAGAACGTATTGACACTCAATCCTCCACCGAGGAAAATTGACTTTTTACCGATATTGCGAGAACCAATTAGCAGTTCACCTGTAAGCATATTATCTACTTGCTCATTAGGAACGAATGCGACACCCTCGCCTATTCCAAGCAAGAAAGCTACTTTTTTACCTTGAGTTTTTTTCTCTTCGACTTCAGACACTTCTTCAGTTGTTTGCTCAGCATTGTTCTCCACCGATATTACTTCGGAAGCAGGATATTGGAAACGTGCTCCCATATTATCCCGAACAATAACTACTTCAGCATTATTGATTAGCACTTCACCTTGTACTTTTTTCCCACTTTTAAGCGTGATAATTGCTGCTTGACTCATGACAGAAACAAGCGCAAGAAAAATAATAAAAGTTATCCGTTTTTTCATAATATTCCAATTTCGCGGCAAAGGTACAAAAAAACTTTAATATACGCAAAAAAATAAATACTTTTATAAATTCGATTTATAAATTTGCATAATTAAATAAAAAGTTGTACCTTTGCAGGCCGAAAGATAAATTGCGTAATTATGGCACAAGAACAAATCAAATTACCCGAAAATGCATCCCGTCCTTTGAAGCCGGGAGAAAAATACAATCCTATTCTTCCAGCCGACAAGTCCATTCCAGAGATTACGCCTTATAGCGTTATTTTGGGTGTAGTGATGGCCATTATTTTCTCAGCCGCAGCTGCATACTTAGGACTAAAAGTTGGTCAGGTTTTTGAGGCAGCAATTCCGATTGCGATTATAGCGGTAGGATTATCCACTGCCCTACGTCGCAAGAATGCATTAGGAGAGAATGTGATTATTCAGTCCATCGGAGCGTCATCCGGAGTGATTGTAGCAGGCGCAATCTTTACGCTTCCTGCGCTATATATATTGCAAGCCAAGTATCCAGAGATAACAGTTAGTTTTATGCAAGTGTTTATGTCGAGTTTGCTTGGTGGATGTTTAGGTATACTCTTTCTCATTCCTTTCCGTAAGTATTTCGTTCAAGAGAAGCATGGTGAGTATCCTTTTCCAGAAGCCACAGCGACCACACAAGTACTTGTTTCAGGAGAACAAGGTGGTTCTCAGGCGAAACCGCTTCTTTGGGCCGCAGGAATAGGTGGATTGTATGACTTTGTGGTTTCTACATTCGGGCTATGGACAGAGTCTCTCTCGACTCGCATGACTGGATGGGGAGAAATGCTTGCCACAAAACTCAAATTGGTTTTCTCCATCAATACGTCAGCGGCTGTATTGGGTTTGGGTTACATCATTGGTCTGAAATATGCAGCTATTATCTGCGCTGGTTCGTTCTTTACATGGTGGGTAATTCTACCACTTGTAGGTTCAATGCCAGGAATGGAGGCTATTGACCCGCAACTTATCTATGCCAACTACGGACGTAATATTGGTATAGGCGCTATTGCGATGGCAGGACTGATTGGCATTGTCAAGTCATGGGAAGTAATCAAGTCTGCCGTAGGGTTAGCCGGAAAAGAGTTAGGTGGTAAAGGAAAAGCCGTTGCTCAAGCTTCATTGCGCACAGAACGAGATTTGAGCATGAAATTCTTGCTACTTGCTATTGCCGTAGCACTTGTTATTACACTTGTATTTTTCTGGGTAGGCGTGCTTCATAGTTTTGTGCAAGCTGTAGTAGCTTTTGTGGTGGTGGTGATTATATCTTTCCTATTCACAACTGTAGCTGCAAATGCGATAGCCATTGTGGGTAGTAACCCTGTATCGGGAATGACGCTTATGACACTTATTATTGCTTCTGTAGTTTTTGTTGCAATCGGTATGAAAGGAGCAAGTGGCATGGTTGGTTCGATGGTGATTGGTGGTGTTGTCTGCACGGCATTGGCAATGGCTGGTGGGTTTATAACAGACTTGAAGATCGGTTATTGGATTGGAACAACACCCGCCAAACAAGAGACGTGGAAATTCCTTGGCACGTTAGTATCAGCAGCCACAGTTGGCGGTGTAATGATTATTCTGAATAAGACTTATGGTTTTGTAGGAGACAATGCTCTCGTTGCTCCTCAAGCAAACGCGATGGCGGCAGTTATTGAGCCATTAATGTCAGGCCAAGGAGCTCCATGGATGCTCTATTTTGCAGGTGCGATTTTGGCTCTAATACTCAATTTTATGGGTGTACCTGTTCTTCCATTCGCATTGGGAATGTTCATTCCGCTTTCACTTAATACGCCATTACTTGTTGGTGGCGCAGTATCATGGTTTGTAAGCAAGAAAGGTGAAGAAGCCAATCAAAAAGGGACCCTCATTGCAAGTGGCTTTATAGCAGGTGGAGCCTTAATGGGTGTTATTTCGGCATTGGTTAAGTTCTGCGGTGTAGAGTGCTATCTGACTAATTGGGCAGAATCCGCAGGAGCTGAGGTTGTAGCAATAGTGGCTTATATCGCGCTTATTACCTACTTTGTTATTGCAAGTAAAAAAACAAATAATATCAAATTAAAAATTTAAACTTATGGTAAACTACAAAGATCTCGGCCTCGTAAACACTCGTGAGATGTTTGCTAAGGCTATCAAGGGTGGCTATGCTATCCCGGCTTTCAATTTCAACAACATGGAGCAACTCCAAGCTATCGTTAAGGCTGCTGCCGAAACCAAGTCGCCGGTTATCCTCCAAGTATCCAAAGGTGCGCGTAACTACGCTAACGGTACACTCCTCCGCTACTTAGCTGAAGGTGCGGTAGCATACGCCAAAGAGTTAGGGTGGGAGAAACCCCAAATCGTGCTGCACCTTGATCATGGTGATAGTTTTGAGACCTGCAAATCATGTATTGATAGCGGTTTCTCTTCCGTTATGATAGACGGTTCGGCTCTTCCTTATGAGGAGAATATCGCACTCACCAAGAAAGTTGTTGACTATGCGCATCAGTTCGATGTAACCGTTGAGGCTGAACTCGGCGTCTTGGCAGGTGTGGAAGATGAAGTGGCTGCTGAAGAGAGCCATTACACCAAACCCGAAGAAGTTATTGACTTCTCAACTCGCACCGGTTGCGATTCTCTCGCTATCTCTATTGGAACAAGCCATGGTGCTTATAAGTTCAAACCTGAACAATGCACTCGCGACCCGAAGACAGGTCGTCTCGTTCCTCCTCCATTGGCATTTGATGTTTTGGACGCAGTAATGGAGAAACTGCCTGGTTTCCCAATTGTTCTCCACGGCTCATCATCTGTTCCGCAAGAGTACGTTGACATGATTAATAAATATGGCGGCAAACTGCCTGATGCAGTCGGTATTCCTGAGGAGCAACTGCGCAAGGCTGCCAAGAGTGCTGTTTGCAAAATCAATATCGACTCTGATTCTCGTCTTGCTTTCACAGCAGCAGTTCGCAAAGTGTTAGCAGAGAAACCTGCAGAGTTTGACCCGCGTAAATATTGCGGTCCCGCACGTGACCTCATGGAGGAACTCTACAAACACAAGATCATCAACGTTCTCGGTTCTGACGGAAAGGCACAATAATCATGGCACTACCGTTTATGACCGCTGATCAAGCGGCTCAATTAGTCAATCATGGTGATATCTGCGGCATGGGTGGTTTCACCCCCGCAGGTGCACCTAAAGACGTGCCTACTGCTATCGCACATAAGGCGGAAGCACTTCATGCCGAAGGCAAACCCTTCAAGATTGGTGTGTACACCGGTGCTTCTACCGGTGATAGTTGCGATGGAGCGCTTGCGCGTGCTCATGCTATTGAGTTCCGTACTCCGTACCAAGGAAACAAGGATCTCCGCGCTGAGCTTAATGCACAAGGTGCACATTATTTCGACATGCACCTGAGTGAACTCGCGCAGGACATCCGCTATGGTTTCTTGCCAAAGCCGAACTTTGCTATTATCGAAGCATGTGAGATTATTGAAAAGGGCGATAAGATTGAAATTGTTCCGACAGCCGGTGTAGGTAATATGCCTACATTCTGCCGTTTGGCGGATAAGGTTATTGTAGAGCTTAACGAAGCAATGCCCGCAACAATGCGCGGTATGCACGACATCTACGAACCTGCAGATCCTCCCCAACGTCGCGAAATACCTGTTTACCACGTATCTGATCGTATCGGTAGCGACTGCATCACTATTCCGGCATCTAAGTTAGTAGCTGTAGTGAAGACCAATCGTCCAAACGAGGTGGGTAAATTTACTCCGCTAGACGAAACAACAGAAAAGATTGGTGCCAACGTTGCAGCGTTCTTAGAAGCAGAAATGAAAGCCGGTCGTATTCCGTCATCTTTCCTTCCGATCCAATCCGGTGTAGGTAACGTAGCAAATGCTGTACTAGGCGCTTTGGGAGAGAACAAGCATATTCCTCCATTCGAGATGTACACTGAGGTTATTCAAGACTCTGTTGTAGGATTGATGGACGAAGGGCGCATTAAGTTTGCTTCCGGTTGTTCGCTGACTATCGGAGCAGATAAGCTGCAACATATCATGGATAATATTGATTTCTTCCGCGATAAGATTGTACTTCGTCCTCAAGAAATCTCAAATAATCCAGAGGTTGCACGCCGTCTTGGTCTTATCACCATCAACACCGCGTTGGAAGCAGATATATACGGTAATATCAATTCCACCCACGTTTGTGGAACAAAGATGATGAATGGTATCGGTGGTTCCGGAGACTTCACGCGTAATGCTTATATCTCTATTTACACCACTCCTTCTACCGCGAAAGGTGGAGCTATTTCATCATTTGTTCCTATGGTTAGTCATCTTGATCATAGTGAGCACTCTGTTAAGATTATTATTACAGAGCATGGTATTGCTGACTTACGCGGCAAGAGCCCAATTCAACGTGCGCATGAGATTATCAATAACTGCGTAGATCCTCAATATCGTCCGTTACTTAATGAGTATTTGGAGATGAGCAAAACGGCTCATACACCGCACACACTATCTTGCGCACTCGCAATGCATGAGGAGTTTCTCAAGTCCGGCGATATGCGTAATACTAAATGGGAGAACTATAAACGTTAACTTATAGTTTTTATAGACAATAAAAGACGCGACTTATTTAAGCCGCGTCTTTTATTATAAGTGGAAAAAGTTTATTTTCCTTCAGCAAAGTTAGCCATTTCCTCTTCAAATACTTTTTTGAACTTATCAAGTTCGAAATCGGTACGAAGTTTCTCGTCGTCAGAGATACGTTTGTTGGTCTCTTTAGTAAGAGCCTCAAGGTACTCATTAGAAGTGAGTTCAAGAGCTACATAAGCGTGGTACATAACACCATCTTTGTCCTCTACTTTGGTGATTTTGTCACAAACAGGAACAGATCCACGGAGTGTTTGGTTCGTAACGATGCGGGCCATGTCTTGCATTTTGCTACGGAAGTCAGCAGCGTTGTCCAAATCATAAGAAGAAGCATATGTTTCAACAACACGTTTAACAACAGACTCAACGCTGGTAGCCATTTCACGACGTGCGGCAGCTAAGGCCTTGTCGGTAGCGTTTTGCATGTTTGGAGAGATTGCATTACCATTAGCACGAATGGTCTTTTTGTCTGTTTTGAACTCTTTGCAAGGAACGTTTACTTCAACTTCACCTTTGGTAGGAGTTGCTTTTTTGGAGCCGCAGCTTACCATTACAAGTGCAGCAGCCATGATTAACAGTACTTTTTTCATAATAGGAAAAATTTAAGTTAATAAATGAGGTTAATTATATAACTTTATTTAACAATAAAGGTATTCTTAATTTTATTACCAGCTATATTGAGTACAATCTCAAGGAAATTTTCCTCTCCGTCATAACAAGCAGTATGGAAGTCATATGTAACTACGCATTTACCGTTACGCGGAACGAATTGCATATCGCCTAAGCAGTTGGAATTGAGTTTAGGTTGCAAAGTCGTAGTGAGCTGTGTTTCGCCAAAATACGGAGCATAGACAAGTTCTTGCTTATTAACAGAGATGAGACGAATAGCAATGGCTTTGAGGTAACCATTATACACTTTTTCAATATTCTGGCAGTTGATACGTCTTGGGTCTTGCTCCATAAGCGAAGCTCGGAAGAGTCGTAGTTCTTGTAAGCGCTGAGTCATTTGCTCCACGGAAGTATAAGAAGTAAAGTTATCCTTACTGAATTCTGTCATCTTTTGGTTTATCTCGCGTTCTTTAGTAAGGAACTCGTCCGACATACGCATTAAATCAAACTGGTTGAAAGGATACTTAATATGATAGCGGAAGAAATATTCCTTTCCGCGTTTGATTTTCTCCCAATAGTACTCTTCAGCCTTAGCAATACTTACTTCGCTGAGAAACGGAATAAGAGCGCCTTCGGTCTCAACGAGGTTAGCGTACTCTTCTATAACGCTAAACTTACCATTTACACCACGCTCCTGAGTGCTAATGGTAGAATTGGACTTCACACTCTCAGCGATGGAGTTAAGAATTTGCTTCTTAACTTGAACCATAGCCTTGTCCTTAGCAGTTTGCAAGTCGTTAGCTTCTGCTGCAACAGTAATATAGTCAGCTCCTGAAGAGTAAACCCACTTTGGTTGTTTGCCGGACTTATCTACTACTTTATCACCACCCGCAAAAGCAGGAGCTACAAACAAAGCGCAGAGTGCTACAATAACAATAGATTTTGCTTTCATAATTATTGCCAATTAGTTACGTTATAATCCGGTTGTGGTTGATCCTCGGTTGGTTGTTGCGGCTCAGGTTGCGCAAGGAGTTCGTTGATAATGCGTTTTTTACCTTGATCGAAGAAAGGTTTGAACTTTCTATCATTAGCCGAAATAGCCTTGATTGCATTAATAAAGGCTTTTTCTTCGGATGGTCCAACACCTTTACGAGTGATTGCAGTTGAAGCATAAAGTGTGCCATCCACACCATTACCTATATAAAAGTGGACTTCTACCTCCACAACCCAATTTTGTGGAACAGTACCAGTGAGTTGTTTATCAAGGATATTGGTCGATGTAGTAAGGACATACACTTGATTTTCCATTGCACTCAGGCCATGCTTAAGGGCAGCTTGACGCATGCGATTAAGAAGTAAAGCTTCTGCCTCAGGAGCGAGGTTCGTTTCTTCGGAGATATATGGAGTAAGAGGAATAATCTCATACAACTCCGAATTGTTTTGTTGTGCGCGCAAACCGATTGCTGCACAAAGTAGCGCTGCTACGATAAAAAGACGTGTTCTCATATTACTTACTTCCAATTACAATTAATAACTCACCTAATCCCTTGGTAGAAATATTAGCAGGGATTGAATAATCATCTTTGAGTTTAGTTCTCAAGCCACGCGCCCATCGACGTGGGTCATTGTCGCGCCCTTTATTATCCATCAATGGCATGCGAACTTGTTCAATCGTCATAGATTTGCCAGACGGACTAATATTCGGGGCACCGAACTTACCCTTAACGGTATTATCAGATAGCCAATCTTCAATAATCTCGTTGAGTTCGTCACCATCATATTCCTCCATAAGGTTGCCATCCCAATCGTCCCAGCAAAGAACGCGCACTTTGATTGCACGACCTTTAGCTGCAAGTCCTTTGAAGTAATCCACCATCGTGTTGCAGAACGGGTCAAACTGTCCCTGAATAGCGGACTCAATAGCAAGTGCAATATTGAAACTTGAACTGAACGAATTGTGGCTTGTAGTTGGAGGAATACCACCAACAACGAAGTCTGTATAAGCATCAATTGCACTCATAGAGAACGTGAGCGTTTTCTCGCTACCACCTTTAAGAACATTCTCCGTCCAGTTAATCTCAATCCAGATATCAGCTTGAGCAACACGGCGCAATACATCAATCGGGGTTTCGGCGATTGAAGCACCACCTTCAATACTAGTCATTACAGCATTCTCGGCACTTTCTGTTTTCAAAGTTGCGAGAGCAGAACCAAGGTTCTTTACCTCAAAGCCTCGTGAGTTCAAACGAGCATTAAGAGCAGTAATAGCCTGATTGAGCTCGTTATTAAGGAGCGCTTTATCAAAATCTTGAATGTACTCGGTTACACCTTGATTGTTGTAAGTTTTCATGCATTTATGATTATTGCAATATACCTTACTTGGCACAATCATAACCGTCGGCATTTTGCCTTGTACATTTGTAGTCTCTTCCAAGATGCCATCTTTTTCCAATCTCTCTCGCAATTGGTCAATAAGCACAACAACGGTAATTCCGATTTTGTACTCTTTGTTCACTTTAAGAATTTGGTCAGGCACTCCGTTATTGACAAAAGATACATAACGTTGGTAAGCACCACCTTCTTTAAAGAACTCAGCGAAATAATCAGCTTTAGCTTCTTCAACCGCAGGATCAGCGATAAGTGGTTCGCGACCAACAATACGTGTACCGTCGTTGGAAGCAGGATAGCCCATGAACATAATTCCATGCACAGCATTTTTAGCAGCTTGCGAAATAGCTACTTTGTTACTTTTGGAATAGGTCCAAATTCGAACGAGCGCAGTACCTTGAGCGGCTTCGCCGACTACAGGTTGAATTTCATAGCGCCATTGAGCAGTTTGTTTATCTGCTTTTTTCTGTTGTGCAGAAGCCCCAAAGATACAGAGCATAACTGCGAGTAAAGTAAGAATCTTTCTCATTGTATAATTAATTTAGGGTGTATTAATTTGTTTTTTGTTCTCTAATCAACATACCTGGTTGAATTTGCTTTGTAGCCGTACCAACAAGCGTAAAGAGTGTACCTTCAGTGCCATCCACATTATTTTCAAGCAAAGCATTAAATCGGTTATCCCAAATCTGGTTATTAACAGGTTTAATGGTTGCCACGCGGTTATAATTAACTTTTCCTTTAGCATTGATAACCGTTTCTAAGACTTCGTATTTACGTCCTTCGGCGACACCTTCTTTTTGTCCTACAAGCGCACGATATCCAAGTAATTTTCCTTTGTTATTATACTCAACGCCCGTTACAGGAGTTTTAATACGGAACGGCTCATATTTACTCTGCAGTTCGGCAATATTTCTATCAATTGAACGACGAGTAATCATTTCGAGCAAGCCGGTGCGACTATATACGCCTTTCTTTTGTGTTTTTTCATACACGGACGATTCTACGCCAAGATACTTCACCTTAAAAAGTGATTTATCTGCCAGGAATGCTTTAATTCGCTCCGGATCAGGTGTTTGCGTATAATACTTCGTATAGAAAATATTGGATATACTATCGTTCCACTCCAATTGGAAGAGGTAACTATGTGTCATTACCTTAAAGCCGGTAAAACTATCCGCGATCTCCTCTCCTAATAAAGCGGCATGGTCACCGAGATTAGAGCCGGTAAATACGCCGTCAATAAATGCACCTATTCCGCCAAGCACTTTTTTAGCAACTTCAGCGCGCTGTTCTGCGGTGTAGTACGTCATATCACTGACAAGAATGAACGAGTGTTCAATCAGGTCGTTGCTAATTGTTTGCAACACATTGACACCTTCAGTCGTATAGCGTGCCATAACAGCCTCAGAGATGGTTACGTTATAGTTGGTGCGGCTTTCAAGCACGCGAGTTGAGAATCGAGCTGAATCGATTGATTCTCCTTGCAGGTCAAACCACTTAGCCACCATTCGTTTACCCATTTGAGATTGGTTAAGTAGTTTGGTAAGCACCTCGGCATTCTTTGCTTTTTCCGCAGCAGTAAGAACCACACTTCCGCCGTACTCTTGACGATGAAAACCGACATCCTTACCTTTTACACCTTTGACTGCTTCATTGTTGATAACGCGCAAATCGACGTCATGATTGTCAAACTTCTCGAACGCGGGCAAGTGTGTAAATATTTTGTACACATCGTATCCGAATTCATCTTCCGGATGATAAATCATCATACTCGTAAGGGCATTACGATAGTATGGTTTATTGATGTTGTTCGTTTGTGCCCAACCATTCACCACGAACAAAGAAATGATTAGTATGTAAAGCAGTTTCTTCATGGCTTATGGAATTAGGAAATAAAACTCATTAACATCAGCAATCACGTAGAGGAAGTCTCCTCGTTTGCCGTTATTACCATCGCGTCCGTCTTTACCGTCGGCCGCTTTACCGGAGCATCCGCTTCCATTACCATGCGTTCCGCCTTTACCGCCTTTGCCACCTTTGCCGCCTTTACCGCCATCAATGGTAGCAGTTACGGCATCTAAGCCATAGGCATTAAGCAATTCATTGCTCATGCAGATAAGGAATGTTCCTCCAGGCGAACCATCTTGTCCGGGTTTTCCGTCTTCACCGGGTTTTCCGCATGTACCTTTTACGTGATGTTTTTTACCATCACTATCGGTCCATTCGCTTTCATTTACTCCATTAGCGCCATTTACACCACGACGTCCGTTGCTTCCGTCATGCCCAGCGCCATGAAAAGTGAAAGGCAAGCGCACCACTTCGAGTTCTCTTTTGTTGAAATCGCACATGAGTGCTAAATCAGGGAACGTATCGCTTGGGAAAAGATCAAAGCAATAGGCGCCATCAGCTCCGCTGACATAATGTTCATCGCGCCAATCCATGTGTAAGTCAAAGATATACTTCGAGTTAGAAGGGATATGGTAGCAAGTGATTTTATAGTCAGAGGGATACATTCCGGCTGCGATATGGAGAACTGGCACTTGCAATTCGATAGCATTACCAACCATTTTGATGGCTTTGTTATCGGTTTCAAATGTAAAGTCCGCCATATTGCATTCCTTATCGTTTCGGTTCACGATTTGGATGCGTTTGCCACCGGAAATGATAGCGCTGGACATGCGGTCTTTCTTCACGTTGAATTTCTCGGTACCGCTTTTCACGCCTTCTTGTCCATGTGAAGAATTCTTAAGGGAATATACCGGTTGGTCAATTTTCAGACCTTGAACCGGCATATTGATACGATAGATGCCATGTTCACCTTCAAACAAATACGCACGCTTACTTGCCAGCACTTTTGGATCCACATTTGGCACAGCCATACCTTGTTGAATCAGTTTTTGCGCTTTTTCTTTGTCCAATTTCGCTTTAGCCTCAGCCATTGCTTTGGGCAGCGGAGCTACTTTGCAGACGGCAGCTGGAACGGCACCCATTTTGTCATAAAGAGTTTGGGCACTAATACTTCCTGCCACAAGAGCAAAGAGCAGTATGAGTATTGTCTTGGTGTTCATGGCTTTATATCTAAGGAATTTCTAAATTACATCCAGCGGACGTACGCGAAGTCCATACGGTGCGGCAGTAACTCGTTTTGCGGATACATACGCATAGCGAACTTCATGCTGCCGGCATAGTTGAGTTGATACGTCAGTTCGAAGTACAAGCGGCTTCCTTCTGTTTTAACGAGTTTAAGCGGTTTGGTTCCGTAGAGTTTATCGTTATTGTGCAAGGAAGTGCGGATAGCGACTAACTCAACGCCAATTCCGTTCTTATCTTTGATATCCTTAATATCGATAACTGCTTGGAAGCCAAGCGTATCACCCACATTAGGTTGATCAACTACTTCGCTATAGCCTGCGTCGATTACTTCAATCTTATCCCACTTGGATGCGATATCCTCTTTCCAAGCTGCTATCTCCTTAGCTTTCTTGAAGTTATCCGCTTCGAGCATCGCGTGACGTTTCGCGAGTTTATTGTAGAATTTCTCGAAGTAATCGTCCATCATACGCTTGGTTGTGAAGCGCGGAGTAATGTGGGTAACCGATTTCTTGATATACTCAATCCATTCAGGGCTATAACCTTTTGAGTTCTTTGCGTAATAGAGCGGAATGATTTTATTTTCAAGGATTTGGTAGATAGTAGCAGCATCCAATTGGTCTTGGTGAGCTTGGTTCTCGTAAGTACGAGTCTCGGTCAATGCCCAACCAGCACCTTCTACGTATCCTTCGTACCACCAACCGTCTTTAACGGAGAAGTTCAGTACGCCGTTCATTTGCGCTTTCTCGCCGGAAGTACCGGAAGCCTCGAGAGGACGAGTCGGCGTATTCAACCAGATATCGACACCACTCACGAGACGTTTAGCCAGACGCATGTCATAATTCTCCAAGAAGATAATCTTACCGAGGAACTGCGGCATACGGCTAATCTCGATAATACGTTTAATCAGTCCCTGACCTGCTCCATCAGCAGGGTGTGCTTTACCTGTAAACAGGAACTGAACAGGATAATTAGGATTGTTAACCAATTTATCCAAGCGCTCCAGGTCTGTGAAGAGCAAGTGTGCACGTTTATAGGTAGCGAAACGACGTCCGAAACCGATAATGAGTGTATTCGCATTCATGCCGTCCAAAGCACGAACAATACGAGCAGGATCACCTTGGCTCTTCATCCAGTCCTCACGGAATTGTACGCGGATATAATCAATCAACTTTTGTTTGAGTTCCATACGTGTTGCCCAAATTTCCTCGTCTGGGATATCGTTGTAAGCTTTCCACATCTCGAGGTTTGATTGGTCTTTCCACCACCCTTTCGGGAACTTCGCATTATACACAGCTTTCCATTCAGAAGCAGCCCAAGTTGGCATGTGCACACCGTTGGTTACGTAGTCAACGTGCAGCTCTTCAGGGAAATAGCCCGGCCAAACGGGTGCGAACATTTTCTTACTTACTTCGCCGTGCAGCCATGATACGCCGTTTGCCTCTTGGCAAGTGTTAAGTGCAAAAACAGACATGGAGAATTTCTCGCCCTTATCTGCAGGATTCTGGCGGCCAAGTCCAATCAAATCGTCCCACTCAATACCTAATTTCTTAGGATACTCGTTCATATATTTGTAGAACAATCCTTCTTCGAAGTAGTCGTGACCAGCAGGAACCGGAGTATGGCAAGTGTACAAACCACTTGCGCGAACGATTTCTTTAGCTTCGTCAAAAGACAGACCTTTCTCTTGCACGTAATCAACAAGTCGTTGCAAGCCCATCAAAGCTGCGTGACCCTCGTTGCAATGGTAAACGTCTTTCTTAATACCTAATTTCTTGAGCGCGAGCACACCACCGATACCGAGCAGAATCTCTTGTTTGAGACGGTTCTCGTTATCGCCACCATAGAGTTGGTGAGTAATGGAGCGATCCCATTCGCTATTCAGTTCATTGTCCGTATCCAGCAGATAGAGATTGATACGTCCAACGTCAACGCGCCATAAGTAAGCATGTACAAAACGATCAGGATAAGGCACATCAATAACCATAGGCGTACCATCCTCGTTTTTCACCTGCTCCATCGGCAGATTTTGGAAGTTTTGTGCCTCGTAATTAGCAATCTGTTGACCTTCCGGAGAGAGTGTCTGTGTGAAATAGCCGTAACGATACAGGAAACCGATTGCGGTCATATCCACGTTGCAGTCCGAAGCTTCTTTGAGGTAGTCACCAGCCAAGATACCGAGACCACCACTATATATTTTGAGCACATGTGTCAAGCCGTACTCCATGGAGAAGTAGGCGATAGATGGCTTATTGCTGTCATGCGGTTCGTCCATATAAGCGCGGAATCGAGCATAAACATCATCCAAGCGCTCCATGAACTCTTTATCTTCGCTCAACTCAGTCATTCTCTCGAAGCTGATGATATTGAGCAACATAATTGGGTTGGATTGTGCGCGATGCCATGCATCGATATCAATGTCACGGAATAAATTCTTTGCATCGGAATTCCAAACCCACCACAGGTTATAGGCAATTTCCTGCAGTTTTCTCAAGTTTTTTGGCAGATTAGCATGAATAGTCATCTCATGCCAAGCCGGTTGATTTACTTCACTTACTTTTACTTGCATAAATTATTTTTTTATTGATTTATATTCTTATTAGGCCTTTTATTTAGAAAAAGCGCGCAAAGATACATAAAAATTTGCATGTACACAAATATTTTTGTAATTTTGCAGCGGATTTATGAAAAATGATACTCACATACAGCATTTTGTTGTCCCGAATATAGATGCGGAAGTGATTCGGCGTCGCGACATGCGGGAAGTATTCACCTTTACTATCGACCCGAAGGATGCCAAAGATTTTGATGATGCACTTTCGTTTGAGAAACAAGAAGACGGCACTTTTCAAGTCGGAGTACACATTGCCGATGTGACGTATTTTGTGCAGCCGGATACAGATATTGACAAATCTGCATACGAAAAAGCGACATCTATCTACTATGTAGATCATGTCGTTCCGATGCTGCCCGAAGAACTATGCAACAATCTGTGTTCGTTGCGTCCTAATGAAGATAAACTGACTATGTCAGTTATTTTCACGATGGACGAAAACGCAAAAGTATTAAAATACAAAATCTGTCGGACGGTTATTCGTTCGAACTTCCGATTGGCATACGAAGACGCTCAAAATATATTGGACGATTCAGCAGAGGTTGCGCCACTCTTGCGCCACTCTTGCGAGTTGGAAACGGCACTCAAAAAGCTCAACGAGTTTGCCAAGATCTTGCGCAGTGAGCGAATGGCAAATGGTGCTTTGGACATTGAGCAGGAGGAGTTGCAATTTGAATTGGACGAGAACAAGCATCCTATTCGCATTATTTTCCACAAACCAACCGATGCGAACCATTTGATTGAGGAGTTTATGTTGCTGGCTAACAGAACGATAGCCACTGAGATGGGGAAACGCGGACACGAATTTGTTTACCGCGTACACGATAAACCCGATAATGAGAAATTAGAACAAGTGGGTGCTTTTACCAAGCGATTTGGAGATATTATACCTGCTTCCATCATTGAGATGCTTACTATCCGCGCTATGGCAAAAGCGGTATATGACACCCATAATATCGGGCACTACGGCTTGGCATTTGACTACTATACTCATTTTACGTCGCCTATTCGCCGCTATCCGGATATGATGGTGCATCGATTAGTTGCTAAATTTATTCTTGGAGAGCGCACGCGCGGAGCAGTTGCACCGGAAGAACTCAAAGAAGCATGCTTACATTGTTCCGAAATGGAGCAGTTTGCACAACAAGAAGAACGCAATTCCGTCAAGGAAATGCAAACAATTTGGATGGCAGACCATATGGGAGAAGAGTTCGATGGTATTATTGTCAACGTGACGGACTTCGGACTATTTGTTCGCTTGGACGATAACTGCTGCGAGGGACTGATTCACATCACAGATCTCGTTAAGGATGATTACATGCTCTATGACGCGAAGAACTTCCGTCTTATTGGGGAGCGAACAGGAAAAACTTTCACTATTGGCGATAGACTGCATGTCAAACTCAGTCGCGCGGATATTGATAAAAGACAGATTGATTTCACGTTGGTAGAAGATAATAATTAACCCTAATATTCACTTAAAATGTATTTCTTATGAAGAAAATTTTAACTTTATGCGTTGTAGCTCTTATGGCTATTTCCACCGTTTCCGCTCGTTCGTACAAAGTAGCGCTTGGTTTAGCAACCGGTTTAGAGTACGGACCTACCGTAAAAGTTAACTTTACCGACCACTTTACGTTGATGAACGATTTGACTTGGAAGTTTGTGCCAAATACGGTAGCAGGTGTAAATGGTCAAACATTTAATTTCGGTTACATGGGCCTCATTGACAACGTCAATGTAGCTTATCAAACCAAACTCGCCAGCGGACGAGGATTAGACCTCCTTTTCTACGGTGGTGGTGGTATGAGTATCGGTTATGCTGATCTTGAGACCGCTGGTGGTAAATTCGGTGTTAATGCTCTTGCCGGTATCGAAGTAACGGCTAATGTACCTATCGCTTTCACCTTTGACTTCCGTCCAGGTTACGCCCTTCTTTTCGCTAATGGCGGTCAAATCCACGCTTTGGACTGGTCTCTTGTTCTTGCTGTTCGCTACGCGTTCTAAGCAAACAACAACCATATAAACAAAAGTGCAGTTTCATTACGAGGCTGCACTTGTTTTATTGTATCTGCAATAGGGCTGAATACCACAACTTTCGCACTTTGGCTTTCGGGCTTGGCAAATATATCTGCCATGTAAAAGTAACCAATGATGCGCTTTTGGAATAAGGTCTTGTGGAATATACTTAACTAATTGTTTTTCTGTCTGCAGCGGGTTCTTACTATTGGTCGTCAATCCGATTCGTTCTGAGACACGAAAAATATGTGTATCAACCGCCATTGTCGGCTGATTCCATATCACAGCGCAAACGACATTAGCAGTCTTTCTTCCCACTCCGGGTAAAGTTTGCAAGTCGTCAATATTGTCCGGCACTTGTCCTCCATACACGGCCACTAATCGTTGAGCCATACTAACTAAATGCGCCGCCTTTGCGTTTGGATAACTGACCGAGTGGATATACTCCAAAACCTCTTGTACGCTCGCTTTCGATAAAGCTTCAGCAGTTGGATAGGCTGCAAACAAAGCAGGAGTTACCATATTCACGCGTTTATCGGTACATTGGGCACTAAGTACAACAGCCACAAGCAGTTGAAACGGATTCGCATAATGCAACTCTGACTCTGCTATTGGCATGTTCACAGCAAACCAATCAAGCACCGATTCAAACCGCTGTTTCGTTGTCATAATACGTCTTACTTAAGAAACGCAGCAACTGCGTCGCATCTTTCACCACTACCTCTGTTTCCGGTGTAATCTCTTTCTTTTGCAGCCGCAGCATCATCACTTGGTAGAGTAATACCAAGCAAGCTTCTACGTCCGACATATTGGGTCGGTCTGTCTTTGCTTTGAGCACATTGAGAGTCGGTTGCAAGTGCATAATCACTGCCCGATAAGGTGCTTCGGTATCAATGAGTTCGTTATGCAAATCTTCTAATTCAGACAAGGCATTCTGTGCCAATTGTAAATGCCCTCCGCCCATGATGCCTTCGTAATGCATCATATCGTACAGTTCCATCAACTCCGTATTACTCGTCGCATGCTCAGGGAAAGCACGTAAGTAATCTTCTAATTGCCATAAGTACAGTATGTACTCTGCGATATTTTCTTTTTTACTCTTCATCGTCAAAATCGTCTAAATATGCATCATAATCATCGGACAGGAACACTTCTATCTCACGACGGTCTTTCTTTGTTGGTCTTCCAGTACCGCGGTCGCGACCGGATTGACCGGCTATCTTAGCTAACTCTAACAACTCCAATTCGTCAGGAGCAGTTATATCACGCATATAATCGGGCACTAACTTCGCGCCCAATCTATTCTCACTTAATCGA
>ONMT01000080.1 GCA_900319025.1 uncultured Bacteroidales bacterium | reverse complement strand
GCACCGAGAACTTATCGCCAATCTTAAACATGCGAGACGGTTTAAGTTCCACCCCTTTCATTGTTACACGTCCTTTTTTGCATGCGTCAGCGGCAATCGAACGTGTTTTGTAGATACGCATCGCAAATAGGTATTTATCTACTCTTTCTTCCATAGCTTAATCATTTATCGGCAGTCAGTCGATTGCTTGTCATTCGACTGATATACTGCTGAATATATGCCTGCAAATAGCGCTCTATCTCATTGGTAGCAGCGCGTTCCCCGTCATAAAGGATTACTTCGTTATTCGTCATAATCTGATATTGGGGATGGTTATAACATATTGCGTAGGGATGTTCCTTTTGCTTAGTGACGGCGTCTTCTCCAAAAGCGAAATACGGCTTGTCATAGTTCAAAAAGCCTAATACGGACGGCATTATATCTACCTGACTAACCGCTTGTTTTTCGTCCTAAGGTTCGTCCCATTCTTTGCCCGGATAATAGAATGCAATCGGCACAGCAAATAGCCCGCGTGCATTTCGGAACGCAGGATCTGCATTCTCATTTGTATGGTCTGCCGTTATTACAAAGAGTGTATGGTCATACCACGGCTGCGTTTTAGCGAACGCAAAGAACTGTCTTAGCGCGTAATCCGAATAGCCTATACATTGATGGATTGGCAGTTCGCCTTTGGGGAACACTCCTTCATATCTCTTCGGCACGCGGAAAGGGTGATGGCTTGAAGCAGTAAATACGGCCGTCATAAAGGGTTCGTGCATCTTCGTCATTGTGCGCGCGTAATATTGCAAAAATTCTTCGTCCCAAATAGCCCAGGTGCCATCAAAGGCCTCTTGTCCATCGTACTCGTCCATTCCATAGTATGCACCAAATCCGGCTGCTCGCGCGTAGGCTTGAAAGCCCATCGAGCCATTAGGCGCTCCATGAAAGAAAGCCGTTTCATAGCCTTCACGAGCTAAACAGTCAGCAATAGAGGACACTTGATTAGTAGAGTATGGCGTCACTATAAACGGCTCTATCAGCATCGGAATAGAGGATAATACGGAAGGCATTGCGTCTATGGACTTGCGACCTGACGCATAGGAATAACGATATCGCTTGCTATGCATCATCAACGAGTCCAAGAACGGCGCATAACCGTCCTCTATATACTCCTTACCGAATGACTCTAAGATTAAGACAACTACATTATCCTTCCGCATTCCTAATCGTTCGGCATTAACTGCGGGTTGATGAACCGGAGTAAAGATTTGTTCCATCTCAGCATCCGACATATAATGCGGATTCACATACACTTCGTTCTCTAACGATTTCATAAGCGAGAACGGAGTATTTAGGACAATTGCAGTCTCGCGCGGAGAATTCGTATATTGTAATGCGTTAGAGATAGTTATGGGGCGTGTGTATTTACCAAAGCCGCCACGGATACCTATCACTACGAAATAAATAGACACCAAGAACAAGGCTAACTCGCACAAATAATACATGACCACTGGCCGCTGGTTATTGACCACAGAATGTTTCCTGGTCAAAACGACAAGTGCAGCACATACCGCTAAAGCGAATAACGTGACATACCAATATTGCACGACGGATTGGCAGAAGATAGACAAAAGATTGCCTTCGTTCTCAAATTCGGAAAAGAAGGTACAAGTCGTTCTCCTATCGGTAAAGCGGATATAAACCATATCGATGCAGTTTACCAACAGTCCAACAATATTAGGTATCCAGTAGCAGTAATTAGCGGCTGTTTGATAGCCTCTTTTATTGCGAATAAACGGTGGCAGCGGCAATAACATGAGTATCAGGTACAACGAGTTGAGATACAACAGGGCAGTCAAGTCAAAGCGTACACCGCCTAATAGCATCTCCCACAAATGCGCTGCTGTTATGTCCTGATACAGATTATGATTAACCCACACAAAGACGAGTCGTGAGAGCGTATATAACGCCATCACAAGCAGGATGTTACATGCCGCAACAACCCACGGATGCTGCCACACTTTCTTTAGAAGGTTCATCTATTGTTATATTGATTCATTGTCCGGTCAATACCTTGTAGGCAGAAGGACGGAATGATATCTTTTACGATATTGAGTCGTTCGGGCAGTAGTTTCTCCTCTTCATCGGTCCATTCGCCAAGCACATAATTGATTTGTGCGCCGCGGTTAAACTCATTTCCTATTCCGAAACGTACCCGCGCGTAATTTGGTGTACAGAGTACTTGCTCAATGTGCTTAAGTCCATTATGACCACCATCGCTGCCTTGCTTGCGAATACGAATGGTACCAAACGGCAGATTCAGGTCATCCACTAATACTAAGAGATTCTCCAACGGGATTTTCTCTTGCTGCATCCAATAGCGCACAGCATTGCCGCTCAGGTTCATAAACGTGGAGGGTTTAAGTAATACCAATTCGGCATTCTTAACGCGTCCACGTCCAATAAATCCGTAACGTTTATCCTCAAAAGCAATGTTGGACGCCTCAGCAAAAGCGTCCAACATCTTGAATCCTATGTTATGCCGAGTATTGCGATATTCGTCTCCGATATTGCCCAACCCGACAATGAGGAACTTACTCATTACTCAGCAGCTTCTGTATCAGCGGTAGCACTTGCACGAGTTGCTTTAACTTGAGCTACGCAAGCGTCTTGCGGGTTCATCAGTTTGCAGTTCTCAACAACTACTTCGCTTACAGCTAATTTCTTACCAAGACCCAACTCGGTTACATCGATAACTACGCGCTCTGGGATATTGGTATAGATACCATTCACTTTGAGTTTGCGCATTTCGAGACTGAGCTTACCACCGGCTTTCACACCAGCTGCGTGACCTGTCAATGAAACAGGAATCTCAACGGTAACAGGTTTTTTGTCGTTAACCTCAAGGAAGTCGATATGGAGAACGTTCTCGGTAACAGGATGGAATTGCAGTTCTTTTACAACAGCGGTGCATTTTGCATCACCGATGGTCAGATTAACTACCAACGTGTCAGGCGTGTAAATGAGTTTGCGAACATCTTCTTTACCAACCGTGAACGTTACGTTCTTGCCCAGACCGTAGAGGTTACATGGAACGAGATCTTCTTTGCGCAGAGCTTTAGCTGCTTTCTTGCCGTACTCAGAACGAGGAGTACCTACTAAATCGAAAGTTTTCATTGTTTGTTTTTGTTACTTTATTCGGGCAATTTATACATCATACATTATACATCATACATGACGCTCGTGACTAGCCCTACTTATCATCACATAAAAAAAGCGGCAGTGGCTTTCGGCCTACTTAGCCCGCTTCTTTTGTTGCCTAACGAGGAGTCGAACCTCGCCCCTCAGAACCAAAATCTGATGTACTACCGATATACGATTAGGCACCATTCGCATGCTTTCTTATCAAAAGCGGCGGCAAAAGTACTGCTTTTTTTTGAACTGACCAAATTTTAGAGCAAAAAAATGCAAAAAAAATGTATTTTGTGGTTTTCGGATATATTAAATACCCTTTCCCACCTCCGGCAAAAGGTTCATCTATCATCTATAATCTATGCCGCAGGCACAAGTTCATCTATCATCTATAAATTTCAAATCTACAATCTACAATTAGGCGTCAGCCGCCAAATCTCCAATGCGGCTTCAGCCGCCAAATCCCGTAGCACCTCAGGACTTCATCAGGACTTCACCATCCCTTCACGGAGGCTTCCCGCCGTACCTCGAACCAAACGCTTTCCGCATCGCTCGCTGTTTCTCACTGCTTCGACGCGGCTTCTTCTGAATAACACACTTGCCATATAGCATCCGGGCATACAAATCGCCCCGCTTACGCAAATCACCTCGTAACGCCCCAATAGGGGCACTTAATTCTACTTCTGCCATAATAGAAGATTTTTATAGTTTGAGCCATTAGTGCCAAGTGCCATCATATTATATATAATGTAGTATGCATGTGTGGGTGGGTATGTGTATATATAATCTCCTAGAAAACTGATGGCACTGATGGCTTGTCGGCACTCATTTCTTCCTCTCTAATTCGTTTGGCAAGTTCAAGTGCCGTCGAGCTATTTACCTGATTTTCAATAACTAAGAAGCCTCGTGGTCCGGAGCCTCTCAGCCTTTTCGACACAAATCCTTGTTGTGCCATCACTCTGCCCAACGCGCGCAAGTCCATCGGGTGTTTGATGTTACCGCGGAACACAAGGTTCGCCGAAATCTCTGCTGTCGTGCGAAAAACGGCCGCCTCGTCGCTTGATGGTACTGCCGTGTAATAAATCGGCAATAGTTGCTCCTCCGACGTCTCCCGATGGAACGACTCCGTATGAGACTCTAAAGACCGAATATCCTCCGTGTCGAACCAGTAGTTGAACCCTTTCTGAATGAGCCACCAAGCCTGAGCATAGTAGAGCTTATACGGCTGCGTCGGGTGCAAAAACGGTGACTCGATACTCTCTACTTCAAACGGCAACCAACGCCGGTTACCCGTCGTGTCAGTCAAGAACTCACGCTTATTTCCCGAAGCACAGAACGAGGCCAAACGGATATGACGCTCCTTATTATACGCGTAGGCTGCACGCTCGTTTACGTCCGATGACGTGATTATTGACTTCATCTGATTAAGCTCACGCTCCGTCAATGCATCTATCTCGTCGATGTTTATCAATGCCGATTCCGACAGACGCAAACGGTCGTCCTTGTCCAAGTCATGCAGGTTCGATAACTTAGTACCGTAACCGCGTAACTCCGGCGGTAATAAACGCTCTAACCACGTCGTCTTGTAGATACCCTGTTTGCCTATCAGCACCAACACATGCTGATTCACCACCTCGTCGTCCATCCAAGACGCCACCATGCCCACGAACCATTTCGTGAACACCTTCACCCATCGCTCCTGGTCACTAACCACTTTCACCTGATTAGCCAGTTCCGCTATCCAGTCTCCCGCCGCCTCATCGTACGACGGCAGACTACGGATATAATCCCGAAGCGGATGTACCGACGGCACCTCACTCGACTGTAGCACCGTTCGCACCTCCTTATCCGTGATGTTCTTCCCACTCAACGTGGCACACTCGCAGACAATCGTGTTAATCATCCGCTTGCCTAACTCTAACCATTGACCCGACTCGTCTTGATATTGTAACTTATCTGTCACAACGTCATACCTAAGCGCTTCCGGATAGTACGCATCCAGGTACTCCTTGATAAAACCAATCTTGGTTTGTCTTACATTATCTGCCATACCTATACCCTTTTGATTTTGGTTAATACGAGGGACAACCCCTTGCCTAAACTATCACGCAAGGTACGGAGAAGAAACTGGTGCGACTCTTGCGCATCAAAATACTGTGGATCAAGCGGCAATAAGGTCGCGTTGAATGCTTTTTGACCGAGCGACATCGACGTCACGTGCGACCCCATACGGCTTAGAATCTTACTGGCGACGACTTGGACCTCGTCGCGGTTCTTGCACTGCACTTCTAAACGAAGCCTCGTGCGAATCTG
>ONMT01000049.1 GCA_900319025.1 uncultured Bacteroidales bacterium | reverse complement strand
AGCACCACATCGGCATCGTTGGCTTTGGCGCTTGCCACTGTATCATAAGCGACACTTGCAGGGTCGGAGCCTTGTTGTTGCTTGATAACAGGCACTCCCACACGCTCGCCCCAGATGCATAACTGCTCTACAGCCGCTGCACGGAACGTATCAGCTGCACCGAGGTACACTTTCTTGCCCGCCTTCTTATACTGATAGGCCAATTTACCTATCGTCGTCGTTTTACCTACGCCATTAACACCCACTACCATAATAACGTATGGTTTGCATGGCAAAGGCTCGGTGAAATCGCGAATATCGGTCTCGTGCTCGGAGAGCATATCTGCCACTTCGTCCACTAAAAGTGCGTTGAATTCGGCTGTTCCGATATACTTATCCCGTTTAACACGCTCCTGAATACGCTCAATAATGCGTAGCGTCGTTTCTACTCCTACGTCGGAGGAGATAAGTGCTTCCTCTAAGTTATCTAATACATCGTCGTCCACAGTGGACTTACCGGCAATAGCGTGACTAATCTTACTGAGCACGCTTTCCTTACTCTTCTCAAGACCCTTATCTAAGGTCTCTTTCTTTTCCTTACCAAATAAACCAAAAAATGCCATATCTTAACGAATGATTTTAACAAAGGTTAGTACTATAATTTTAATGTATTCACCAACGGTCTGGTGGTTAATATAGCGCATATTAAGCGCAATCTTAGCCGGCATAATCTCCTCTATATACGTCTTATCCGGGTCGTTGGACTTAGCCAGTAGAGCATTCTCGTCGATATACTCAATGGAGGCATAGTCGGTGATTCCGGGTTTAACGGACAGCACTTTCCGCTGTTCAGGCGTGTATAAGTCCACGTACTTGCGTACTTCCGGCCGAGGACCAACTAAGGACATGTCGCCAATAAGAACGTTGATGAGTTGGGGAAGTTCGTCTAACTTATATTTCCTTATGTAATATCCCGCGCGCGTAACGCGTGGATCTCTTTCCCCGATAGTGATAAGACTCATCTTATCTGCGCCTGTGCGCATGGAACGGAACTTAATCAGTCCGAAGTCTTTGCCGTTGAGCCCAACTCGCTGCTGCCGATAAAAGACAGAACCCGGGTCATCTATCACTATCCATAGGGCAATGACAATAAACAGCGGGCAGAGAAACAGTAGTCCGCAGAAGCTGACAAAGAGGTCTATTAAACGAATGAGTGCTTTCATTTAGTGGTCAGTATATCAGTGTATTGCTCAATTATATATGCGATATCATCGTCGGTGAGCAGCGTGTGCAGCGGCAAGGTGATCTCGTTAGCAAAGCGTGCGTAAGCGTTCGGATAGTTGGCGATATCGAAGCCTAACTGCTTATAGGCTGTCATCATAGGCAATGGCTTATAGTGCACATTCGTTGCGATACCGCGCTCTGCCATTTTAACGATAATCTCCTGTCTGCGCTCAAGAGACGCATTAGGAACTCGGGTAATATAAAGGTGTCCGGACGATTGATAGTCAGCGGTATAGTGATTCAGTGTCTCTACTCCTAATGGGCGGAAAGCAGCATCGAAACGCTCAATAATCTGCTTGCGGCGTGCTAAAAGAGCAGGGTAGCGCTTCATCTGAATGAGACCGATAGCAGCTGCTATATCCGTCATGTTGCACTTGTACCACGGACCAACAATATCATATTCCCACGCGCCGAGTTGCGTCTTAGCCAATGCGTCTTTCGATTGGCCATGCAGCGAGAAGAGTTGGAGCTGGTGGTATAACTCGTCATCGTTTAGTCCCTCTCGCGAGCGCCATGTCAATGCACCGCCTTCCGCGGTGGTGAAGTTCTTCACTGCGTGGAAAGAAAATGCGGTGAAATCGGCAACAGAACCAATCATTTGCCCTTTGTAGGTAGCCCCAAAAGCATGTGCACCATCTGCACAAATGATAATACGTCCAAATGCGCGCTGGATATCATTAGCCGGCGAGAAGAGTGCCTTCTTACGCTCTACGATTTGGAAAATGCGCTCGTAGTCGCACGGGATACCGGCTAAATCAACAGGAATAATCACTTTGGTGCGGTTGGTAATAGCGCGTTCCAAGGCGTCGTAGTCCATCTCCAAGCAGTCGGGTTGAACGTCCACCATTACAACTTTAGCTCCAACGTGGCAAACGACAGATGCTGTAGCTGTATAGGTATAAGCGGGCACAATCACTTCGTCTCCTTCGCCAATACCGAGTAAGCGCAACGCCATTTCAGCACAGGCTGTTTGCGAATTGAGGCACACCGCTTTATTCACGCCTACATAGGCAGCAATCTGGCGTTCTAACTCTTTGGTACGTGGACCTGTGGTAATCCAACCAGACAGGATGGCTTCTTTTACTTCCTGAACCTCGGCTTGCGTCATATCAGGCGGCGAGAAAGGAATGTTTCTTAGTTTCATATTCATAGTTCGTATAATATTAACGTGTAGTTGAGACAGATAATTGTTTCTTTGTTAGTATGGCAAGTATTCCAGCCCAGTAACCGATTCCGTAACTAAGATGTGTTACGAAGAATGTAACGAGACACCATAGGTTGCGCTTTTGGATAGAGACTATTAGTATTGCTAACCAATAGATAGTCCAAAAAATGGAATATATCGCTCCAAAAAAGACGGGTAGTTTGCCAACGAATAATGCGCATAATACAAAGAGCACGAAAAGAGGTGGTGCAAATTGTCTTAACGTAGCCGGTTTGCCTAATTTTCGGCTCACCAAGGGCTTATATAGACCGTACTGGTAAAACATCCGTGCCATCTTGGAAATAGTGTCTCGCGCGAAATAATCCACCCGAATAGATGGAACGAGATAGATTTTGCCTCCATTGAGCAGTGTGCGCGCGTTAAACTCATCATCTTCAGCGCGGGGAAGCGTCTCGTCGAATAGTCCGACTTTGTCGAACCACTCTTTACGCCAACAACCAAAAGGCACGGTGTCCACTTCTTTAATCTTATCGGTGCTGTTGATGCGGAAATCGGAGTTGCCTACGCCTAACGGATGGCTACAAGCAATAGCAATCGCTTGTGCTCGAAGCGAATCATTAGCCGGTAGCGTATTGCAGCAACCTCCTACGTTTTGCGCATCAGGCAGCGTTTGGAGAGCATGGATGAGTGTGGAGACATAATTAGTCGGGTATCCGGCGTGCGCATCGATACGCACAATATATTCCCCTTTTGCCAAAGGGATGCCGATGTTGATGGCACTTGGTGCTACTTGTTTGGGATTAGCCACACGGCGAATATTATCGTGCTTTTGTGCGTATTCATCGATGATAGCGCATGTCTTATCCGTACTGCCACCATCGATAAGCAGCAATTCCCATTGAGTGGACGGGTAGTCTTGGGCTAAAATGCTGTCAATGCACTTAGCGATATACTTCTCCTCGTTATAGGTTGGACATAATATTGAAACAAAATTAGTCATTTGGCAGTTGGAATTGGTAAACAAAGTGCCGCTCGCGCTTATTAACAGGCGGCAGTTGCATGTAATTATGATATAAGTTAGTCAGGTATTTGTCGTAACCATTCGGAATAAAGGCTTTTGTTTGCTCAAAAGTGGCTTCTATGGACGGCATATAGACCGAGCGTGGGAATATCTCACCGCAGTAGTATTTGCGCCCGGTAGGAATGCCCCATGGCTTATCATCCGATGAATCCGAAACAAATTGGTCAAACCACCACACCCACTTACGCCGCGGAATGACGCCAACGATATTACCAAGGAACTTCTTAATACGATAACGTTTGCGCAACGTCGGATTCATAAACATGAACTCTTTGAGTTGCGGGCTGGGATAGGTTGTATAAAGCGTAAGAATGGCGCAGAACTGCAATCCATTAGCTATAAAACCTTTAATTTTTTGTGCCAACTTGGATTTAGGAACAGCGTCCAAAGCAAAGACATCAAGATATAATCCTTTGGGGAAAGGAGACGTTGCGTTGTATATATCCACGTCCAAGCTGTTCTTACGATAAATCTTGAGCCAGACGTTGGCACTGTCTGTTTTGCTATTAGGTGCGCTGTATTCGTATTTATCTCCCAATGCACCTTGGGCAAGTAATGCAATGAGGCGGTCGTAATCCTTACGAGGCATCATGATATCCAAGTCATCGTCCCAAGGAATAAAACCCTGGTGCCGCACAGCGCCTAAACAGGTGCCACCACAAAGCATAATAGTCAGTTGCTCTTTTTGGCAAAGAGCCGCTACGTCCTTATACATCTCCAATAAGGCAGCCTTCATCTTTGCGGACTCGTCGGCAGACAACTCATGCAGAAAATGGGACTCTCGAGCTAACTCGTTTAGTATTTCGAAATCGGATTTCATAGGCAAAGATTAGAAAGTGAAATCAATAATTCCAGGTAAGTGGTCAGACAAATTGGCTGTTGTATCTATTTGGGCATTAATAATATGTAGTGGTTTCCCTTTGGGATATAACATCCAGTCATATTTATATATCGGTTTCCAACTTGAGAATGTAGGTTGCTCTATTGGAAGGGCATCTTTCCACGTCTTGAATATTTTTGGCACGAGGTTCTCTTCAGGAGTGGAGTTTAAATCACCACAGAGAAGTCTTTTGCCCTTGATGTGCTCTCTGGAATATCGCGCAATATATCGCATTTGGACTTTGCGCTCTTTCTCATTCAGAGCAAGGTGCGTGTCCATAACGGTTAACTTTTTACCATTGATAAGTACTTCGGCTATTAATAATCCACGTCTTTCTGTTCGTTTGAAGGCTCGTGGGAGTTGGATGAATTTAACCGATGAAATGGGATGTTTTGATAGTATCCCAATGCCGTAGTATCCACCGGTTGGGTGCGCTAAAGTCGCCCCATAAACTGGTAACATATTGGCATAATAACCGAGTTCAGTTATTTGATTACGTCCGTTTTGTGATGGCGCATCTGGGCGATTAGTATAAAGGTCCAATTCTTGCAGTAGCACAATGTCCGGATCATGGCTTTTTATGTATTCTCCGAGTTGTTGCATATTTGCCATACCTCCGATATAGACGTTGTATGTCATGACGCGCACGGTGTCTTGTGCGAATAGCGATGTGGAGAGTGTCACCAATACAACAAATAGGATGAGTTTTGTTATCTGCTTCATGTTTATGTTGTTTAATGCGATTTGCGACGAACGTCGATTACCTCCCCGGTGGCATCGGAGAATAATGTATTGATAGATGCTATTGCCACATCTTCTACCGGCAGTAATGAGCCTTCCGGTTCGTTACCGAAATTATGCAATCTCATAGGAGTCTTTGTGCGCTCCGGGTTGATGCAATTGATACGAATACCGAATTCGTGCCACTCTTCAGCCATTGCTTGTACGAAATTAACAATGGCCGCTTTAGTAGCTGAGTAGATGCTATACATCATCCTACCGCGCGTGTAACTGCTGCTGGTGTAGAATAGTAGTGCACCTTTTGTTTCTTTGAGGTATTGGAAAGACTCTTTGGCGACGTTGATGACACCAAGCAGATTGACATTGATTGAGTTGACAATATCATTCTGCGCCATAGAGGTGAGCGATTCTTTAATGAGAATTCCCGCAGTGCAAACAACCGCATCTATATGACCTTCTTTGGCAACAACTTGCTGTAGCGCTTTTTGAACGTGCTCTACATTAGATACATCGCAACCGTTCTGTGTGCGACTGAAAGAATAGATGTGAGAGTTGTATTGTTTAGCGATATTGATTATTTCACCACCAATACCATAACTTCCACCAAAGACAATAATCACTTTCTGTTTGAGACATGTGATAGCGTTATCGCTTAGTTTACTCTGCTCGCCTTGTTGTGTACGTAGTTGGAATAGTTTGTCGAGCAAGAACAAGTCCTCAACGTACGTTAGTTTCATATTCGAGTTCTCTCCATTCACAACATATAGCGGCTCATTGGGTAAATAGCGTCTTACTGTTCCGCAATCGTCAGTAGTGGTGAAATTGGGATCAGCAAGAGCCAGTTCATATGCTTTGCGAATCGTACCTAATTTGAAGCATTGTGGTGTTTGTCCGTTACGCAACTTGGTGCGATCAGGAATAAAATCGATACACTCTTTTTCATCAACAGAAATGATAGTGTCGGTTGTTTTAACCGCCACATCGACTGCATTATAGTGCTTAAGCGCTTTGATGCAATCGGCTATAATTCGTTGGCTAACGAGTGGACGAACTGCATCGTGGAAGAGTAGGTTGTCATTGTCATCGGTATAAGCATTGATAGCAGCGAGGCTGCTGTGATAACGTTCTTTTCCACCATGGAGCACCTTTTTGACCTTTTTGTACTGGTTAGCTACAACGAGATTCTCAACATCAGCAACGAAGTCAGACTTGCTGACGATACATATTTCATCTATCAGCGGACTTGCTTCGAATACATCGATAGTGTGCTCGATGACTTTTTTACCTGCGACTTTCATAAACTGTTTAGGGATGTCATTGCCCATTCCCATTCTTGAGCCGCTTCCACCTGCTAAAATGACTGCTATATTCATAGTGATTTAATTATAATCGAGTAGTTAATAACTCCAATTGACTTGTGATACTCTTATTCTTGTTGCTACTGCGGGAACAAATATATAGTACATAATAACTGTCCAAACGATCAGCGGAATGATTGTGTATAATCCCGCGCGAGGGAGGAAAGTGAAATTGAGGAAGATAGTATATATTATCGTGGCAGCAAGGGCAGATGTTTTGCTTGCGTCTTCCACTTTGGCGCACACAAGTCCAAAGAGTATTGATAAGACGATAAATCCGATATATGTCCTACCTGAATAGAGATATAAATCGGATAATAGCGTCCAGCCAAGCCCGTGGCCAGATTCGTATAACTCATAGTTAAGAGAGTATGCCAAATAATTAGCAAATCCAGCCTCGTAAGCGGGGAGGGCATTAAAGAATGAGTAGAAAGACGCATACCCCGGAATAAAACTAACCAAATAAGGCACAAGGGGATAATTGTCAATCGTTTGGGAGAACGTAAAAGTGGATATGGAGACTCCCTGTGAGAAAAGGAATTCGTCCAACATTGCATGCGGTTTGGCAAGTGTACTGTTTGCATCTCTGCTGGACATCGCTACAAGTATAGCAATAATAACAATGCTGACAATGGCAAAAGTACCAAGTCGTACAATATTGATTTTGCGATTACGGTAGTAGTACCAGATAAAGAACAAGAGCACACAGCCGAATTTACCGCGTTGTCCGATAAGAATAAAGACCAGTGCCTTGAAGAAAACGAGTAGGAGGAATAGCTTACGAGTTCGTTCACTACCGAACACCATTGCAATACCAAAGAACACGTACAGCATCGAGGCAATAAATCCCGAACCGGGCACGACATCTTTCATTTGGTCAGCATATAACGACAAATAGCCGGCTCCTTGCACCATTGCCACGTAAAACTTATGGAGGACATCGTATAAGATAAATGGCGCGATAAGACACCATACTATAGTCAGTCCCATATCAAGATGCTGATTGGTGAATAAATTTCCGCTCAAAATGGATTTATCTCTATTCTTTTTGGGTAGAGCGATATATGCTAATGTGGCGGTGTACAAAAAGAGTAGGATATACGTTAGCGAAGTGAGCCAAACACGTGGTTCTATTTGCTCCATTTTGAAGAAATTACCTCTTGTAAGTTCATATGGTTCGTGCCCCATAAGTACTGCCCAAAATCGTCCTCCGATAAAAAGGAAGATGAATGTAGCCAGAAAAAGGAAGAAAGGAGTGAGTCCTTCGGATTTCCATGTGATGAATAGTATCCACGAGAAATTAGCACACATAAGCACAGCGCACCACCAATTGTCCATTGGAAGGAACCAGACCATAAAGATGCTAATGGCAAGCAATATTGGGCTGAGGAATATGTAAATACTATTGCTTTTGGTCATTTCTCAAAAGAAGATTTCTCCGGTAATATAGCGTTAAATGCGTCTAATAATTGTTGCTTAATCTTAGGTGCATCGTCTTTGGAAATATTTCCGTCGTTGATGCAGAAGAGTGATTTCTGTTGATGAACGATGGTTCGTAAGATAGCATTTAAATTATCTTGTCCTAAGATGCAACTATGACTATCTTTGGCCACGTTATATGGTTCAAATTCGCCTTTGACGAGTCTCCAATCGCGCATAAGCCATTGGCTATAGTTAGCGATACTTCTGAAACGAGTCATACTTGTTTCTTCAATTTGGTCACCATATAAATCCCATATTTCCTGATAGGTTGATTTGAGATAGGCATTGGGCTGATGGTGCTCATAAAGAATGGAGAACTGTGGCCATGGCCAAAGAAGTAATGTTCTTAACTGTTGCGGACCATATTTAAGATTGAACCATTTGGACAAATTTTGCTTAATAGCTTTGTGCTTGTCGAAATGCTCGTTGATGATAGCCATGTTATTCGTCATAATGTGTGACATTACTCCTTGTCGAGTGGGAAGTAAAACATTGCACACCGCGCAATCGCAAGGAAGTCCGTTTTTAAAGAAACGTTGTTCCGAAATAGGACGAATAATGAACGTATCATCGTTAAAATATACGAATTTATCGCTTAATCCTTCTATCTTATGAAGGTTTAGTTCCAGTGGATTGACATTGAAAACGGGTAGATACTTTTTAGGAATGTAATCCTCATGCTTTACCCAATGCAGTTTCGGAGCATCCAAATTAAGCCATTGAGGTACTTGTCCGCATGTAATGAAATGAATTTTTCTTACCCAAGGAGCAAATTTTTCTATTCCTCTAAACCAATAAGGAAGTAATCCCCAATCTCTAAACCGGGATTCGTCGGCATCGTCAATTTGTGCACTTTTAGGTGCATAGGAATTGAATGACTTTTGCCATTCAGGGTCATTACCATCTACCCAAGGTATTATAAAATCAATATCGCTATTCATTTCAGTTTAGCTATTATGCGTTGTACAAGTGGTATATTCTTAATCATAGTCTGTTCTTCCTTGTTCATGCCAAGTGTATAAGCAAAGGAAATAAGCAGAATAATGGAAATTATTGTGGTGGATAATAATGCTGTCCATCCTTGTCCAAAGTGATATGCTAACCAAATGGGCAACGGGATAGTTAAGATGGTGACGAGGAGTGTTCGACCTATAACGTCTAAGCAATAATGTCCGATATTTAGTCCCAAGAATCCTTTGGAATAAATGGTTCTGGCAATAGCGCAGACGACATTTCCTAGTCCCCAAATCAAAATGGCATAAAAGCCATTATCTCCCCATTTAAGTGCTAACCAAGTGAGTGGCAGCACCGAAATCTTAATTGTAGCTGCCATGATTTGGTGCGTTCGAATGTTCCCCGTTGCGAAAATAGCATTCCATAGTGGTGCTTGTAAAGCATCAAAGATAGCAAATAGCATCATTGCTGCAATATAGGCTGTTGTATGTTCTGGATATTTTCCAAGCCACAATTCCAAAACGAACGGTAAGTTAATCAGCAGCGGAATCAAAGGCAGCATCAGCAAGTAGTAGGATATCTTTGATGTAGAAAAAATCAGCTGCATGAAGTATTTGCGATTATTGGCAGCGTATGATTTATATATCTGCGGATTGAACGCAGAAGCAAAGTTGCGGGCAAACATTGCGAGTGCATTATAGACTTGGTTGGCAATACCCAAAGCAGCATTCGCAACTACTCCGAGGAAGAGATTAAATAAGACTGCACGGCCTTGAATAACCATCACATCAGAAGTGTTAACCAACAGACTCCATCCTGAATATGCTGAGAATTTATGTATATGCTCCTTGTTCCAATAACGAATGTAATTGCAGTTGGTTATTTTTGTTGCACAATACCCTGCGTATCCGCAAAAGACCAAAATTGCAACCATCATCATCAAAGCAGCATATAGAATCAGTTTATCAATAGGACTGATGATAAGCAAAAAAGCAACGCCTAATTTTCCTATAGCTTCGATGATACTGATTATGGCGTAGAAGTCCATTCGCTCATTAGCTATAATCGTCGAATCGAACGGTATTTGAATCAAACTAAACACGAATGTTATTAGTGAGAATTGAAATACCCAATTCGTAGCAACTATTCGGTCGGGGGAAATAACGAGGTGATAGTTAATCCACCAAATACCAATCGGCTCTAAGACGACAAATAGAATTAACGCTAAGACAAGATGCAGATTGATAGCCATTGAGTAGGTCTGATTGATACCTGTTGAATTATTAGCTCCAATCTCAACAGACAAGAATCGGGTAGAGGCGTTTTTTAGTGCATTATTGAAGAATGAGAAGAATACGATGATACTTGCAATCACATTGTAAATACCGAAATCTTCAAATCCTAACGTTTGTAGCACAATACGCGATGTGTACAGATTCACCAAAGTGACCAGTATCATTCTCAGATACAAGTAGCCGGTGTTTTTGGCAATACGTATGGAGTTTTGCTGTTCTGTACTCATGTTTAGGTGCGTTAATCGCGTTTAAAAATGTCTCGTGTGTAGATTTTTTGTTGTACGTCTGCTAAGTCGTCGTTATATCGGTTTGCGATGATGGCTTGTGATTGAGCTTTGAACTTATTCAAGTCGTTTACAACGAGGGAGCCAAAGAAAGTAGTTCCGTCTTCAAGTGTGGGTTCGTAGATAATGACCTTTGCGCCTTTTGCCTTGACGCGTTTCATTATTCCTTGAATGGAAGACTGGCGGAAATTGTCGCTATTGGACTTCATTGTTAGGCGGTAAACGCCGATGGTAACCGGCTTTTCCTGCTTGGCATCCCAACTGTTTTCTTCGCTATAGGCATAATAACCTGCTTTTGCGAGCACGCGGTCTGCAATGAAATCTTTACGAGTGCGATTACTCTCTACTAGCGAGAAGTTGTTTTGTATCTTTGGGTAAGCAATAACCTCCGTATCCAAAGGAAGGGTTGTTATAGTGTGAACCGATTCGCGGATCGAGACAAACGCCTTCGATAATCTGTTTGGTATCCAGCCCTTTCATTTCAGCATAAGTGTCTAATTCGTTGAAGTAACTAACGCGCAGCGCGAGATAAGTATTGGCGAATAGTTTGACTGCTTCTGCTTCCGTAGAACCCATGTATAGCGTGGGGATATCGGTTTTGATTGCGCCTTGTTGTAGCAGTTTGGCAAAAGTCTCAGCGGCTTTACGCAGATGCTCATCTTGTTGGTCGAAGCCAACGATGATACGCGAAGGATAGAGATTGTCGTATAATGCTTTGGACTCGCGCAGGAACTCGGGTGCAAAGATGATATTCTTGCTACCTGTCTTTTGGCGGATAGAGTCGGTGAAACCGACGGGAATAGTCGATTTTATCACCATAATTGCCTTCGGATTGTTTTCCATAACGAGCTTGATAACCATTTCAACTGCTGAAGTATCGAAATAGTTCTTCTGGCTATCGTAATTGGTCGGAGCAGCAATAACCACGAAGTCTGCTTCTTTGTACGCCTCTTTCGCATCCAAAGTAGCTATCAAGTCGAGTTGTTTCTCAGCGAGATATTTCTCGATATACTCGTCTTGAATAGGTGATTGGCGACGATTAATCATATCCACTTTTTCCGGGATAATATCAACTGCCGTCACGTGGTTGTGCTGCGCGAGCAATGTCGCGATGGATAATCCGACGTATCCTGTACCTGCAACTGCTATGTTCATATGCATTTAATTATCTTTAGGTTAGCCTTCAATTAGCCTTATGTTAGGTTAATCTAACGTGTATCTATCGT
>ONMT01000030.1 GCA_900319025.1 uncultured Bacteroidales bacterium | reverse complement strand
GCACCTTGCTTGTGCATTTTAATGACTTCTAACTTCTCTTCTAATGAATGTACCATAAGCGACACGTTGTTTTGTGTCTAACTTTTGGGGTTCAGTTCATTTAGGGGAGTAGGTCGAAGGTACTACAAAAATTGCATATATGCAAATAAAAAGTGCAGTTTGTGGAAAAACCTGCACTTTTTATTTGTACACGTTCAAAAATTGTTGTATCTTTGCAGCAAAATTCACACAAGATGATACTTATTGCAGATAGTGGTTCAACGAAAACACATTGGTGCTTGATGACTGCCAATGGGCATCACCAGGAGTTTATGACGGATGGAATTAACCCGATGATGCAGACGGAAGAGGAGATATATCAATCGGTCTCCGACCAACTTCTGCCCCAATTAGGTCCGCAACTGTGGGCAGGAACGATGACGCATATATACTTCTACGGCGCAGGCTGTACACCCGAGAAGAAAGTGCTGGTAGCCAATGCGTTACAGCGTATCTTCAAGCAAGCCGAGCCGATAGTAGCGAGCGATATGTTAGGTGCAGCACGTGGCTTACTCGGCAGGCAGCGAGGTATAGCATGTATTCTCGGAACAGGTAGCGGCAGTTGCATGTACGACGGCGAAAATATCGAATGGGCAGTGCCATCGCTCGGATATATATTAGGCGACGAAGGAAGTGCCGCGACCTTAGGCAAACGGCTTGTAGGTGATATACTGAAGAACCAATTGGGCGAAGACCTCAAGTCCGCTTTCCTGAACGAATATAATCTCACGCAGGCAGACATTTTAGACCACGTATATAAACAGCCGTTTGCGAATCGCTGGTTAGCAAACTTAGCACGATTCTGCTATGCGCATCTGGATGACTCGCGCATCTATCACCTTGTATATGACCACTTTGACAGTTTCGTTACGCGCAATATCAAGCAGTATTTCGACCGCGAAGGTGCTACAGGCGATTGGACCAACAGCATCCGTTTGCGCGTGGGATTTGTAGGCAGTATCGCTTATTACTACAAGGACGTACTGCGTAATGTGATGGCGGCGCACACCTACTCTATCGCGGCTATACAACAAGATCCAATAGAAGGACTTATCAAATACCACCAGAAAGACGTTATTCCCACGACATGAACATCCGCGTAGGCATATTAACAGCTCCCCATATAGACTATGAGCAAAGCGCAAAGAGTTTTGCACTTCATAACGTTCGTATAGGGATAGGTTTTCATTGGGACCGATACGAAGACCAGAAGTTTGCGGGTCAATTGGAGGTCATTCGCAATGCTGACGGCACAGAAACAGCAGTCAATATCATAGACCTTGAGGAGTATCTATGCAGCGTCATCTCGTCAGAAATGAGCGCTAACTCTCCGATGGAGCTACTCAAAGCGCATGCTGTCATTTCTCGCTCATGGGCACTTCGCGCCATAGAAGCAAATCGCGTAACGGCAGGAAAGATACAAAGTAGCGTGTATGAACAAAACGGACACATCGGCTTCGACGTGTGCGCCGATGACCACTGCCAGCGATACGAAGGTCTTGGACGCATGAACAATCGCGCCGTAGAAGCTGTTCGCGCTACCAAAGGAGAAGTACTATCGTATGGGGAAGAGATATGCGACTGCCGTTTCCACAAGTGCTGTGGCGGCAAGACGGAGGAGTTTGAGACGTGCTGGGAAGATAAGCATGTGCCCTATTTAGAGTCCGTCGATTGTCCGTTCTGCGCGCCGGATTATCTGAAAGACAAGACGGCACTTCGCCAAAGCCTGAATGACTACGACCTGGAGACGAACGACTACCACGATTGGTCCGTTACCTACTCCGCTTCCGAACTGAGACAAATCATACTGGATAAGTCGCACATCGACTTTGGGGAGATAAGAGACCTCATTCCACTCAAACGCGGGAAGTCAGGACGAATCTACGAATTAGAGATAGTAGGCACACTCCACCGACAAGTCATCGGCAAGGAGCTGACTATCCGCCGATGGCTCTCCCCATCCTGCCTCAAGTCCTCGTGGTTCGAGATCGAGAAGCATGGTGACTCTTTCCGGTTAGAAGGTCACGGCTGGGGACACGGCGTGGGATTGTGCCAGATAGGCGCAGCAACGATGGCGATAGAAGGATACTCCTACCGCGATATTCTTGCCCACTATTATCCGGGAACTCAGTGTAGAATCTTATAAATCAGTTCCTTCCACAAGTCATCGTCCTTAGCAGAAGGGTTATCAATCCCCTTACTACGCGCGTCTATCTCGCGGAAGTAACCGATTATTCTGAAAGTCTTGCCGGCAGAGAAACGTTTGGCTGCAGTAGCAAAGTCTTTCATGAAGTAAGGATTAACGCCTAACGCCACAGCCGCTGCGCGTTCGTTTTTATCTACCAGATAATGATAAATCATTAAGTCGGCAAAGAATTTGTACAAAATACCCAACTCTTTCTGCATAGGATGGTCTTTCGATGACGCAAAATACTGCGTGATACGGTTTGCTTTTAGCACGTCTCCTTTAATGAGCGCAGCTTGCAGTTCGAAGACATTATAATCTTTCGATATGCCGATATTGCGTTCGACCAGGGCGGCATCGATACGATTTTGTCCCTCTTGTCTGCCTAACATCAGCTTATCCACAGCGCTGACAATAGCAGATAAGTCGGAGCCAAGCGCATCAGCTAAGAGCTTAGGAACGACCGGGTCAATGGTAATGGCTTCCCCTGATTCTTTGACACGTTGATTGAGATAGGACCGAATCCACTCTTCGACTTTGTAGTCGCTGAGTTTCTCGCTCACCATCACCGCTCCGACCTTCTCGGCTTTCTTCCACCACGATAGACGTTTGTCCGGTGTGCCGTACTTATAGCAGATAACTAACAGCGTTGACGGTTGTGGATTATCCAAATAAAACGATAGCGCTTCCCATTTTTTCACGGCTTGAGCTTCCTTAACGATAACGATTTTGAGTCCACCCATCATCGCAAATCCACGCGCCGCAGAGACCGCGGGGGCAATATCTAATCCTTGCAGGTCGCGGCCATAGACAACCGTCATGTCAAACGCTTTCGATGCCTCGTCCAAGACATTATTCTCTATATAGTCCGAGATACGGTCTATATAATACGGTTCGTCCCCGCATAAGAGGTACACGGGTGCATACTTGCCCGCCTTAAGGCTCGTTTCTATTTGGTCAAAAGTCATCATTCTATAGTGCTCATATCAAAAATATTCATACCAAAAGCCTTTTCAAACGCGTCCGATTGGCGTAAGGCTTTTGCGCTATCTAACACCGCTCCTTCGTCCGACAGCAGGAGAATGCGGTCACTCAAGTTAAGCGCGAGTTCCAACTCATGAGTGGAGATGAGAATAGTTTTTCCTTGCTCATGCGCTAACCGTCTGAGTAGCCGTAGCACCATGATGCGATTAGGCAAGTCCAGATGCGCTGTCGGTTCATCTAATAAGATGACAGAAGTCTTTTGCGCCAAAGCTTTAGCAATCAACACGCGCTGCTTCTCTCCATCCGAAAGGGAGTTAAAGAGTCGTGCGTTGAGCGAGGACATACTATCGCCAAACACTTCGCGCATAGACTCATCCACAATGCGTTCATCTTCCGGAGTGAGTGTTCCTAAAAACGATGTATAAGGATAACGCCCCATCGCCACAACGTCACGAACAGAGGTGTTCTCTAAGTTCAATCGGTCGGTTAGCACCACTGCCACATCGTCAATCTTATATTGTCCTCCTAAAGCAGGTTGGAGTCCTGCCAGAGTGCGTAATAACGTAGATTTACCGCAACCGTTACGACCAAGCATACACACCATCTCGCCCGTATTGAGCGTCAGCGTCAAGTCGTGCTGCACGACCTTAGCGCCATAACCGATAGTGAGTTGTTGCAATATGATGGACGCCTGATTACTCATACGAATAAACGCGCTGTACGCGGCGGGAAACGGATGTCAGTATCTCGTACGTGATGGTGCCTAACTTGTTCGCTAATTCCTCCAACGGCATGTGTTCTCCAAACACTTCAGCAATATCACCTGGTCGTGCGTCCGCTCCGGTGACATCAATCATCGCTTGGTCCATGCAGACATTACCAACGACAGGACAGCGTTTGCCACGCACCCAAACCTCGCCGCCATAATTGGAGAAGCGACGGTCAAAACCATCGGCATAACCGATAGGAATAACCGCAATTACGCGATCTTCTTTAAGCGTAGTATGCCGGCCGTAGCCGATAGTCTCACCTGCCTTAACGGTCTTAACAGAAAGGATAGTGGTCTCCAAGGTGCACACATTACGCAATTTAGCACCCGCGAACGAGAAACCATATAAGCCGATACCCAAACGGCACATATCGAACTGATATTGGCTGAAACGTTCTATTCCTGCCGAGTTACAAATATGCTTTATAATCGGATACTGAAGGCCTGCTTTCAGTTCTTCGGCGCAACTGTCAAAATAGTGAATCTGGTCTAAGGTAAACGCATCGAATTGCGGTTCGTCGCTTCCTGCTAAGTGCGAGAAGACAGATGCCACACGGACTGCTTTCGTCGAACCTAAACGCTCAATAAGCCACGGCATATCCTCTTTATAGAAGCCTAATCGGTGCATTCCGGAATCAATCTTCACGTGAATAGGCACATTCTCCAGACCTTTCGCTTCCGCAGCTGCTATCACCGTCTTCAGCGACTGGTGCGAATAGACATTCGGCTCCAAGTTATTCTCTAAAATGAGATCCATCGCAGCCACTTCGGGGTCCATGATGATAATGGGCAAGGTGATTCCGGCACGGCGCAACTCTACTCCTTCGTCCGCCACCGCCACAGCGAGGTAATCGACTAATCCGCTTGCCTGCAACGCTTTAGAAACTTCTACACTTCCTGCGCCATAAGCAAAAGCTTTCACCATACAAGTGAGCTTGGTTTCGGGTTTCAGCAAACTACGGAAATAGCGCACATTATCTATCAAAGCAGAGAGATTGACTTTAAGCACGGTCTCGTGGGTTTGGTGTAAGATACGACTGGAGATTGTCTCTTCGTCATATCCAAGCGCACGCATCACAGCCGCACAAGTACGTACGTTCTGATGCGATGGGTCTTCGATGATAACGGGGCAGCAACTGAATAGTTTCATTTTCTCTTGGCGCTTCTGCTCCAATGATGCGAAGTTCTCGTCGTGCTCATGGCCAATATATGTAATGACGCCTATATTAGGTCGTATCATCGGCTCCAAACGCTCCATTTCGCCGGGTTTGGAAATTCCAGCCTCGAAGATGCAAAGCTGCGGTTTAGACGGATTGACTTGCTTTTGCGACTCAATCTGCCACACGGACAGCGGCACACCTATTTGCGAGTTAAAGGATTTAGGCGAACGGATAATAGAATAGTCATCTTTAAGCAACTGATACAGCCACTCTTTCACTACCGTTTTGCCGTTGGAGCCGGTTATACCAATCACAACACCTTGGAACTGTGAGCGGACATAAGTTGCTAATGCTTGCAAGGCTTCTACGGCATTCTCGCGAACAAAAACGCGCACGCCTTTGGCATATAACTCATCGATATAGTTGGCACCATCATTTTTAGCCGTTTTGATAGCAAAGAAGAGTGTCTGCTCAGGATGAGCACCTAACTGACGAGAGTCCGTAAGTAGATAGCGAATATCCACATCCTTATCCGCACGATTATCCACCGTGCAAACACCTGCTAATATGCGATTTATCTCAGATACTAACATCTTAGTCGTGACTAATTTTACTTGCTCCAACAGTTAGATTGCGCTTGATAGCAGGATGCCCTTTGTAAGTAATCTTACTGGCTCCGGACGCTTGCGCCCATAACTCGTCGGTAGCATAAATAGAAGCTTTAGATGCTCCCAAACAGTTGATATGCACAACAGCTACTTGTGCTTGCTCCGCATCCAATTTAGAGGCACCGCTCAAGGTGTAGTGCATCTCGTTAAAATGCCCTTGCACATCCACGCTGCTTGCGCCTGAGATATTCAGCGCCGACAGATCTGTAACGGTAACTGTTGCGTGACGAGGAGCGTTAATCTGTGTTCCTGATATAGCTAAAACGCTGTCCTTCAGCTCATAAACGACCAACATAGAGTCATTGATAGCAATAGACGGTTGCTCGCCTTGGATAATATCCACATTCATCGCACCATCTATGTTTATGGCATTGAAGAAAGGCAGTTCTGTCGTCAAACCTGCACCGGTCATCGCTAAATCAGGGTCTTCAAAATACTCTTTGAGCTCCTGCAGTCCACCGAATTGTTCAACCGCTTTAAAAGACAGCACGCCTAAACAGCCGAGACTGATTAGCCAGCAGATGACGGCTATAATCCAAAAACGCGCTTTAGGAGTCGTATGTGTACGGACATAAGTAGCTATAAGGTAGACGATTACTCCAATAGGAATAACAATAGCAGCGACGAAAGCCATTATCGCCAATCCTATCTGCCACCCACCCGTATCAAACAACATCGGTACTCCTATGCCAAAGACGCCGAATAACGCAACGAATAAAGTGAACAGGAGAGGTAATATAATCGGCAGCACGCTGAAGAACAGCAACACGAGTAGTGTTATTCCTAACACGCGCGCACATCCACCTCGCTCAGAACCAACGCCCCGTTTGATACGCGGACGTTTATTAGTACCAAATTCAGACGGCGCACCTATATGCTCCATAACGGAATTAACCATTTGGATATCAACGACTTGAATATGACGCGCAAAGAGTTCCGACTGAAAGAAGTCGCACACACGCGTTTCTATTCTCACCATCGTCGAGTCGCGTTCTTCGCGCGTTAAGCGTAGTTCGATATCATGAAGATAATCATTCAATGCCTGAAAAGCATCATTATCAATGTTAAAAACTACACCGGTAAGATTGATTGTTCTTGTCTCTTTCATAAGTCACATAATTTTGCGCTGCAAAGGTAGTGTTTTTTTTGCATATGTGCAAATAAAAAGTGCAGTTTATGATAAAACTGCACTTTTTTAATAGAAGTTATTGTTCTTTCCACTCAACAACTTGTTTGCACTGTGGGCAACGTTCAGGTGGCACTTCTCCCTCATATACGAAGCCGCATATAGGGCAAATAAATTTCTTTTTCATAACAGATAGAATATAGAATAATAATTATCTATCTTTCAGTTTCTCCACTTGACGGTCGATGATTTCGAGGCAGAGGTCGATACCTTCTTCAAAGGTGTCACACACTTTCTCGGCAAACATCTCAGGTCCGTTGCCCATAACGCGAACTTTCGTTTCTTTGTTCAAGTTCGTTTCAGGTTTGATAACGGACATACGAATTTCCATTTCAGCACCTGCGTTATTCAGAATCTTCTCATAACGCTTTGTTTTCTTCTCAATGTACTTCTCAAGGCGCTCTGCCATTTCGAAGTTAATGGCTTTAACTGTCAGTTTCATGTCGCGCTGGCTATCCTTCGTCGGAAGCGACTTGCAATGACTTCGTTACTGCGTAACTCGTATAATTGCCGTGCTTCCTCCTCTTCCCACAAATTAAAAATTTGCGGGAGCCCTAAAAGGAGAAGGTTGCATTCCCCGAAAGGAATGCCCTCTCAGCCAGATTAGAGGTATTAAAAAGGTTATTATATATTGTTATTTTTTTTTGCTCTTGGATGCGCTTGTTTGTATGCTTGTTTAATTTGTTCAAAAGTGGTATGCGTATATACTTGTGTAGCAGCAAGCGAAGCGTGTCCCATTAAAGTTTGTATTGTTCGAATATCTGCGCCGTTATTAAGCATCGTAGTGGCAAAAGTATGTCTCAATACATGCGGACTCACTTTCTTCAGCGTTGACACCTCTCGCATGCGCGTGCGCACGATTTTATATAAGGTGCCTTTGTCCATCGAAGCCACTTCTCCATTGCGCTTAACATGAACAAAGAAGTTCGAGACATTGCCGAGAGGCTGCCGAGCCGCCATGTAGTTCTCAATTTGGCTCACGAGCTTATCTCCAATCGGTACGATTCGCTCTTTCTTCCGCTTACCAAAGATACGAATCTGATGTTGCTGGAGGTCGATATCGCTATCGGTGAGACCGAGCATCTCAGCTTGTCGCATTCCTGTTTGGTAGAGCATCTCGATAATGAGGCAGTTACGAATAGACTCGAAGTCATCGGCTTGTTCCTCGTAGGCGATAGCTGCCTGCATCTCAGAGTCCTTAAAGAAGACAGGCAGAGGCTTATCTTCTTTTGGCGAGATAATCTTACGAGTAATGTCCTTATCGCAAGCTCCCACACGCAACATAAACTTGTAAAAAGACCGCAGACTACTCAAGTAGCGTTTGACACTTCGAGGTGACTTATTCTCGTCCAATAACTCAATCAGCCAGCCTTTTATGTCTGCCTCGTCAACAATCTTTGGATCATAGGTTTCGGGCTCCACATTCAAATACTTGCAGAAGGCATATAGGTCGTCCCTATAAGCTTCCACTGTGCGGTTTGAATATTTCCGCTCAATGGCTATATAATCCAAAAAGCGTTGAATAACCATAATGGTTTAGTTGATTTCTTTACCCACTCCTTCGGACGACTCAAATGGGAAGAGACCAAATAACTCTGCGTCAATACGGTCAGTTACCCAGCGGAAGTCCTCGGGATTGTCTCCGAACTTAATCTTATCTCCATCGATAATAAGCAACTTGCCCTTATATTCGCCAATCCATTTCTCGTACTTATCGTTCAAGCCTTGAAGGTAATCGATACGCATTGAAGCCTCGTAGGAACGACCACGTTTCTGTATCTGCGCGACGAGCGTAGGAATAGAGCAGCGGACGTAAATCATGAGGTCAGGCATTTTAACGAGCGACATCATCAAGTCAAACAAGTCGCAGTAATTGTCGAAATCACGGTCGGACATAAAACCTTGCTCATGTAAGTTAGGAGCAAAGATGCGCGCGTCTTCATATATCGTACGGTCTTGAATAATGTACTCGTCCGACTTAGAGATATCCACTACGTCCTTAAAACGCTTGTTAAGGAAGTATATCTGCAAGTTAAACGACCACCGCGCCATATCCTCGTAGAAATCAGCAAGATACGGATTAAAGTCCACACTCTCAAAACGCGGAGTCCAACCATAATGCTTTGCTAACATATTCGTCAGCGTAGTCTTTCCGCAACCTATATTTCCGGCAATAGCTATATGCATTTGCGCGAACTACGGCTTGCGCGACTATGGAAAATCCTTGTTAGGCGCTCCGCCGTGTTCTCGCTCTTCGGTCTGCAAAACGACGTCTTACATTCCGAGGGTGAGAACCCCTCCTAGTTCTGGGGAGGGTTTAAGATATTTAACAATGTTTATTTTTCCGTCTCGGTCACAGACCGCCAATTCTCTTGCGAGAAGAGTCCGAACAGCTCCGCATCTATCTTATTGATAATTGTGCGGAAGTCAGCAGGGTTATTCTCAAAGTCCATTTCGTCAGAATCGATGACCAAAACGCGTCCTTCATACTTATTAAAGATAAAGTCCTCGTAGCGTTCGTTCAAATCCTTGAGATAATCAATCTGCATCGTTTGCTCGTACTCTCGTCCGCGTTTTTGAATCTGCGCGATGAGTGTTGGAACGGATTTACGCAGGTAAATCATCAAGTCGGGCAAGCGCATTAGGCGCTTCATGTGTCCGAAGAGTTCCATATATGTCTCATAATCGCGCTGACTCAAATCTCCGCGTTCGTAGTTATTCGTCACAAACACATAAACACCTTCAAAGATACTTCTATCCTGAACGATGGTGTGCTGTGACTGCAATACTGCCAGCAAGTCCTTAAAACGCTCCTTTAAGAAGTACGTCTCAAGGCAGAAAGACCAGCGTTTGATGTCGGAGTAATAATCCTCCAAGTACGGGTTGAAGCTCACGCTCTCGAAGCGTGGCTCCCAACCGTAGTACTTGGCCAACATTTTTGTTAGCGTAGTCTTTCCTGCTCCAATATTGCCGGCAATAGCAATATACATTAGTCTTCTTCTGCTTGTTGTGCAGCGTACTCTTTGATAAGTTTCTCTTGTACGTCACCAGGAACGAGTTCGTAGTCTTTGAACTTCATGGTGAAGGTAGCACGACCACCGGTCAAGCTGGACAGAGTGGTGCTATAAGAGGACATCTCCTTAAGTGGAACGAGTGCTTTGAGGCGTTGGAAGTTCTTCTCTGCTTCCATACCGAGCACCATACCACGGCGACCGTTGATATCAGACATCACGTCACCCATCATCTCGCCAGGAACGAGCACCTCTACTTCGTAGATAGGCTCCAGCACCTTCGGGTTTGCATTACGGAATGCTTCTGCGAACGCGTTACGACCTGCCAAACGGAAGGAGATTTCGTTACTATCAACCGGGTGCATCTTACCATCGTAAATGATAACGCGTACGTCGCGAGCGTAAGAACCGGTCAGAGGACCTTGTTCGATACGGTCCATGATACCCTTTAAGATAGCAGGGATAAAGCGTGCATCGATAGCACCACCTACAATAGAGTTAATCAGTACGAGTTTACCACCCCACTCCAATGGAATCTCTTGAGTATCCTTTACGGAGATACGATATTCTTGGTTACCGAATTTATAAACTTCCTTAACTGGAACGCCTTCCTCATATGGTTCAACAATAAGGTGTACTTCACCGAACTGACCTGAACCACCGGACTGTTTCTTATGGCGATAGTCTGCGCGAGCAGCCTTGGTGATAGTCTCACGATACGGGATCTTCGGCTCGTCGTATTCAACCATCATCTTATCATTATTCTCCAAGCGCCATTTGAGTGTACGGAGGTGGAACTCACCTTGACCGCTAACGATGGTCTGTTTGAGTTCTTTCGATTGCTCAATAATCCACGTTGGGTCTTCCTCGTGCATACGGGTAAGTAGTGCGCTCAGTTTCTCGGCATCTGCCTCGTTTTGCGGACGGATAGCGCGGCGATACTTAGGCTCCGGATACTGGATTGCCGGATATTGGTTGTCGCAGTCCTTAGCATTCAAGGTGTTGCCTGTGCGTGTATCTTTGAGTTTTACTGTAGCAGCGATGTCGCCGGCAGCTACTTCGTCAACCGGGACACGGATAGAACCTGCAACTGAATAGAGCTGAGAAATACGCTCTTTGCTACCACGATCCATATTCTGCAGGTCGTCAGCGCCGTGAACAGTACCTTGCATTACTTTGAAGTAATTCACCTCACCGATATGTGGCTCAACACTCGTTTTGAAGATAAACAAAGACGTCGGAGCTTTTGCATCAGGAGCAACTTCCTTACCTTCTCTTGTAACAGGTTTCGGAGCTTCTGCTACGCTTGGAGCCATCTCGCCAAGGAACTCCATGAGACGACGGCAACCCATATCTTTTGCACCGCAAGCGCAGAGAACAGGATAAACACCTGCTTCAGCAAATACAACTTTCAAGCCACGAATAGTCTCTTCCTCGCTCAGTGTACCTTCTTCAAAGAATTTTTCCATCAAGGTCTCGTCAGCTTCAGCAGCCATCTCGTGCAAAGCGCCGAGCAGCTCTTCTACCTTGCCAGCTTCCTCAGCCGGAATATCTTTGAACTCAGGAGCGCCACCTTCGGCTTTCCAAACAAGCATTTTGCCTTTCAGCACGTCAATTACAGAATTGAATCCGCCACCAGCGTTAACAGGATATTGCACCAAGCAAACCTTGTTACCAAAGTTCTCCTTCAAAGCCTCGAACGTGCGCTCGAAGTTAGCATTCTCATGGTCGCATTTATTTACAATGAAAGCCACGGGTTTCTTAGCGTTCTCCGCGAGACGGAAGTTGTTTTGCGTACCAACCTCAACGCCGCCGTTTGCTGTCAAAACAATAGCTGCTGTATCCACAACGTGTAACGCTGTAACCGTACCGCCGCTGAAGTCATCACTACCAGCGCAGTCGATAATGTTCAGCTTCTTGCCGCCAAACTCAATATTACAAACTGTCGAGAATACGGAATAGCCATATTCTTTCTCTACCGGGAAGTAGTCGCAAACGGTCGATTGAGCTTCAATCGTACCACGACGTTTAATCACTCCGCTCTCAAAGAGCATTGACTCCATTAAGGTAGTCTTACCAGAACCACTGCCACCCATAAGGGCAATGTTCTTAATCTCATTAGCTTGATAAACTTTTGCCATTTAATATATGTTTTTTATGATTTTAGGTGCGATTTTCAAAAATCCGTGCAAAGGTACAACTTTTTTTTGACATGCACAATATATTGTGAAATATTTTTTATTTTTTTTCATTTAAGCCCAATTCTCGCCACATAGCGACGGAGTGAATTACGATTGATATTGAGTATTCGCGAGATAAAACTTAGTGATTTGCCGCTATCAACGAGTTCTACTATTTGCTCGTGGTACTTATTCAATCTAAGTCGCTCAATTCTTGTATGCCTACCAACAGGTCGTCCTATATGCACTCCTTCAGCTCTTTTGCGCGCCAAGGCTTCTTTAGTGCGTTGACTAATCAGATTGCGCTCTATTTCGGCGGAAAGCCCAAACGCAAATGCCAACACCTTAGCGTTTATGTCATCGCCTAAATGATAGCCGTCTTTTATTGTCCAGAGCCGACAGGAGCGAACCATACAGATATTCAGAATCTCCATAATCATGAACAGGTTACGACCAAGACGACTTAATTCGGAGCAGATGATAGTGTCGCCTTTTTGCGTGTTGTTTAACAACTCGCCTAACTTGCGGCTTTGGTAGGTTTTCGTTCCTGAAATCGTTTCTTCTATCCAATCATCGATTTTCATACCATGAGCTGCACAAAACTTATTAATCTCAAATCGCTGATTCTCCACCGTCTGCTTGTCGCTGGAGACACGTATATACCCATAAGTCATACCATTTTTTAGGCAAAGGTACAAAAAAACTTGCACATATCAAAAAAAAGTAGTACCTTTGCGGGCTGAATAGTAAAAAATGGACTCCGACAAGCAAATAGAAGTAATTGGTGCACGTGTTAACAACCTCAAAAACGTGGATGTCACGATACCGCGCGATAAGCTGACCGTTATTACAGGATTAAGTGGTAGCGGTAAGTCGTCGCTTGCGTTTGACACTATTTTTGCAGAAGGACAACGCCGTTATATCGACACCTTTTCTTCTTACGCCCGCGGGTACATAGGCACAATGGAGCGGCCCGATGTGGATAAGATTACCGGACTTAGTCCTGTTATTTCCATTGACCAAAAGACCACACAAAAGAATCCACGTTCAACAGTAGGTACGATTACCGAAATATACGACTATTTACGTCTGCTCTTTGCACGCGCCGGGGAAGCGTATTCCTATCTCTCCGGAGAAAAAATGGTGCATTATACGGACGAGCAGATAGTCGAAATGATAGCTAAGGAGTACGCAGGAAAGAAGATTTATCTTCTTGCCCCCTTGGTTAACAACCGCAAAGGTCACTATAAAGAGCTATTTGATACCGTTCGTAAGAAAGGCTTTCTGCAAGTGCGCGTAGATGGCGCAATCAAAGACCTGGTGTTCGGCATGAAAGTGGATCGGTACTCCAACCACAACATCGAACTGGTCGTAGATAAACTTCGCGTCACGCAGGAAGGTGAGGAAGACACGCGCCGTCTCAGGCAGTCGGTGGATAAGGCGATGACGCAAGGCAACGGATTGATGATGATTATGGAGCAGGCAGCATCCGATGGTCAGCAGGATGCCGTGCGATTCTTGTCCCGCAATCTGATGTGTCCGGTAACAGGGCTTAGTTATCCCGAACCGGCTCCCCACTCTTTCTCATTCAACTCCCCAAGCGGTTGGTGTCCTACCTGTCACGGCTTAGGTAAAGTGCTTACTCGTAAGGCAGAGAAACAGGCTGCCGAAGTGGATGAGATTATTCGCGACGAGGACAACTGGTTTGCGCGATTAGTGGATTATCCCGTGCAGGAAGAGTTGGAGGAAGAATCAACGAATAGCGAGTGGTCTGTTTGCCCCGACTGCGGTGGTAAGCGACTGAATAAAGAGGCACTTAGTTATCGCTTTGCCGGCAAGACGATTGCCGAACTGAGCGATATGGACATAGACGAACTATTGGAGTTTCTCGAAAGTGGAAAGTGGAAAGAGGAAAGTAGTGAGAAAGTGCGCGCAGTGGCAGAACCTATTCTCAAAGAGATATGTGCCCGACTGCGATTTATGCAGAGTGTGGGTCTGACGTATCTGAGTCTGAGTCGCTCGTCTGAGAGTTTATCCGGCGGAGAAAGTCAGCGTATTCGTCTGGCTACGCAAATAGGTAGCCGATTGGTCAATGTGCTCTATATCTTAGACGAACCGAGTATAGGTCTGCACCAACGCGATAACCAGCGACTCATCCGTTCCCTCAAAGAACTGCGGGATATGGGCAACTCGGTGATTGTGGTGGAGCACGACGAACAAATCATGCGCGAAGCCGATTATATCGTCGATATCGGTCCTAAAGCCGGACGCTTAGGCGGAAAAATCATGTTTCAAGGTACGCCGGAGCAGATGCTGCAAAGCGATTGCCTTACGGCAAAGTGGCTGAGAGGCGAAAAGAAAATACCCGAGTACCGCAATACCGAGCTATCAGAACATCAGCTTCAGCTCTTTGGCTGCCGAGGAAATAACCTTAAGAATATAGACGTAGCGTTCCCGTTAGGCAAAATGATTGGAGTGACGGGAGTTAGTGGTAGCGGCAAATCGACGCTTATCAATCAGACGCTTTATCCTATTCTCTCTCAACATTTCTACCGCAGTCTGACGAAGCCTTTGGCTTACGACCGCATGGAAGGCATAGAGTATATCGACAAAGTGATAGCTGTGGACCAAAGCCCTATTGGACGCACTCCGCGTTCTAATCCAGCCACTTATACAAATGTCTTCAACGATATCCGTGAGCTCTTTGCCCAACTGCCGGAGTCTAAGATTCGTGCGTGGAAAGCCGGACGCTTCTCTTTTAATACGAAAGGCGGACGATGCGAGAACTGCGCAGGTAATGGCTATAAGACCATTCAGATGCACTTCCTGCCCGATGTCTATGTGCCATGCGAAGTATGCGGAGGTAAACGCTATAACAAAGAGACTTTGGAAGTCAAGTTCAAAGGCAAAACGATTAGCGATGTGCTCGATATGACGGTCAACCAAGCGGTAGAGTTCTTCGAGTCGCAACCCTATATCCTCAAGAAGATTAAGACTATTCAAGACGTCGGACTCGGTTATATCAAACTCGGTCAGTCATCCACTACCCTTTCGGGCGGCGAGAGCCAGCGCATAAAGTTAGCAACGGAGCTGTCACGCCCCTCAACCGGCAAGACATTATATATATTAGACGAACCGACAACCGGTCTGCATTTTGAGGACATCCATATCCTGCTCAATGTGCTCCGGCGATTAGTGGACAAAGGCAATACCGTCATTATCATCGAGCACAACTTAGATGTGATTAAAGCGTGCGACTATCTGATTGACCTGGGTATAGAAGGCGGCAAAGAAGGAGGCAACATCGTCGCTCAAGGCACCATAGACGATTTGAAGAATAATCCCGCATCGATTACCGGCAAATATCTCTAATCATAGTGACTACTCCGCTTTCCATATACTACAACCCTACTGCCGGTGCCGGTGGTGCACAGCGTGTCCTCAAAGAAGTTGAAGCGCTTCTAAACGCG
>ONMT01000088.1 GCA_900319025.1 uncultured Bacteroidales bacterium | reverse complement strand
AATTGCTTTTTTCAGGCCACCGATGGTGACCAGTACAAGGACGCTCTGCGTGCTGCAGTAGCTCTAACAGAGAAGTCCCGCAATCATGCCGGGTGCATCGCTTATGATGTATTTAAGAGCGCGACCCGCTCGGACGTGTTTATGATTTGCGAAACTTGGAAGGATCAAGCTTCGCTCGACCTTCACTCCGCTACGCCGGAGTTCAAGAAATACGTAGCCGAGATAGAGGCTTGCGGACAGATGAAGTTGGAACGATTTGAATTTTAACGACTATGATAGTTACTACCACACCCACCATTGAGGGGCACACCATTAAGGAGTACAACCTTGCAGCATTGCTTTATCCCGACGTTGTTAGACGGCAGATACATCGTGTATCGTTTCTTGTCGTTTCTGCCGTTGACGCTCATCCTCTGCTGGTATTATTACCGCAAGCGTAATCCACTACCTATCATGGTTGGACATGCGCTGATTGATTTGGCGACAGCAGCACAGATAGTGGCAACCTCTTTCATTCCCGGACTATATCAAACCATGTGTGGGGTATGATTTTATGAGAAAATAAATGAAATACCTACTTTTAGGGATTGCAAATATCGTAAAAAAGCAGTACTTTTGCACTCAAATTTGAAACACAACAATTATGGCACACGAACATCACCATCATCATACCGCCCAAGCGCAATCGTTGAACGGTATTTTTATCTTCTCTATCGTACTGAATGTCCTCTTCGTGCTCATCGAAGCAGGTGTCGGTTTTTGGCAGGACAGCCTCTCGCTACTCAGTGATGCCGGGCATAATCTGAGCGATGTATTCAGCCTGCTATTGGTATTGGTCGCTTTCCGTTTGGCAAAAGTGCACAGCAGCGACCATTTCACTTACGGCTACCGCAAGTCCACGGTACTCATCTCGTTGCTCAATGCCGTTATCTTGTTAGTAGCGGTTGGGGCAATCGTTATTGAAAGTATCCATAAGTTCAGCGAACCGGCACAAGTGAACGGCATTGCCGTCTCATGGACAGCGGGAGTAGGAATACTCATCAACGGTTTAACCGCTATGCTGCTGATGCACGGTCAGAAAAGTGACTTGAACGTCCGCGGCGCTTTCCTGCACATGCTGGCAGACACGCTCGTCTCGGTAGGCGTAGTGATAAGCGGTATTGTCATCTATTACACGGGCTGGAACATCGTGGACCCGATTGTATCACTTGTCATCGCGGCGGTCATCCTCGTCTCTACTTGGGAACTGTTAGCAGATAGCCTACGGCTTGCCGTAGATGGTATCCCCGAAGGTATCGACCGCAAAGAGATAGAACGCCTTTTGACCGAAGACGAGCAAGTACAAGAAGCACACCATATCCATATCTGGGCAATCAGTACGACCGAAACGGCGCTCACCGCGCACATCGTTATGAACGACCTGACGCATTGGACGCAGGTGTCGGAACATATCAAAAACGAACTTGCAGAACACGGCATCACACACGCTACACTCGAGCCGGAAACGCCCAATGCCATGTGCCATCATAAAGAATGCTGACTGCTAACCAAGTGACGTTTTAAAATAGACAAACTACAATTATGACACGCAAAGAAACAATCATAGCAGCCATACTGCTAATAGCTTTCGGAACAAGCATGCATTTTGTGCATCACGTACCATTCTTCAACCATTTTATGGGCTATATCTTCCCCGTGACGGAGAGTGTGATGGCACACATGAAGATGGTCTTTTATCCGATGCTGTTGTTGAGTCTGTATCTCACAATTAGTCGTCGCGATATTCGTGAAATAGGCGCTCCCGTCCTTGGAGGACTGGCTGTGATGCCGCTTATTGTCCTGGCATTCTTTTCTTATTGGGTGTTTGTGCGGCATGAATTGATGATGCTGGACATCGTCATTTATATCGCCTGTATGATTGGCGCCATCCACCTTGCCAAACGCTGGCGGACATCTCCGTTCGTGCAGAATAACTGGCGGCTATGGATAGTGCTCATATTGTGTAGCATAGTGGTAATTGGTGTGTTGACCTATCATTCGCCGGACTGGATAATCTTTGCAGATTTAGGGTAATAGATGATTGACTGATGAAGCTTGAGGAAGCCATAACGTACGCCATCATGTCAGATGGTCATGGAAAGACGACTGACCAGATAGCCGCCGCTATCAACCGCAATGCCTGGCATGTACGTAAGGACGGCAAGCCCGTGACGAGCGCGCAGGTCTATGCTTGTATTTGCCGTTATCCTTCCATCTTTACTAAAGAGGCAGGGCGCATTTGCGTAATGTTATAGAGTATGAATATGACTTTTGAACAGATATATAATCAAATGGCGTGGACGCGGAAACCGGAGAAGGTAGAGGCAAAAGGAGGTGTGATTGCCGTCACCACCAAACCGCACACGGATCTCTGGCAACGGACGTATTACCATTTCCGTAATGACAATGCGCCTGTCCTGCAGATGAAGACGAACGAGCGTTTCTTCTCGTTTGTTGTCAAGACCGATTTTTCGCAGAGTCATCATCGGTTTGATCAGTGCGGCATTGTGATGTATTTGGATAGCGAGAACTGGCTCAAAGCGTCTGTAGAGTACGAAAACGAGCAGTTCCAACACCTCGGCTCAGTGGTCACTAATGGCGGCTACTCGGACTGGGCGACAACCGCTATTCCTGCGGACGTGAAGACTATGTGGTATCGCTTCTCGCGGAGGGAGAACGATTACTGTATCGAGTGCTCCACCGATGGTGTGCATTTCAATCAGATGCGTATCTGCCACATGCACGCAGGAGCCGAAGAGATTTGTTTTGGTATCTATGCCTGTTCGCCGGAGGACTCGTCCTTCACAGCTCTTTTCTCAGACATGAAGATAACCGCCTGTGCATGGCAAGCCCATGATGGTCAACAACCGGATTAACAATGCCACACTACGAGATACATAGTTGCGAGCAGATGATGGAACTCATCCAGCAGCTCGGATTCCTGCCGCTTTTAGCAAGCGGCATATCTGGCTATTCGGCGGAAGAGATGGCGGATGAGGTATGTCGTTACGTCGTCTTTCCGGAAGGTGGATGGGATTGGCCGTTATGGAAATGGAAAGGTATCATCATCAACGAGAGCGATTGCGTCTATGGCAAGTTCTTCAACGGCAAGGCAGGCTTCATCAGCCGCACGTGGTGGCCGCATTTCTGCAATTGGCGGCGTAGTCTCTATCCAATGCCGGAAGACGGAAGTATAGAAGGTATCATTTACCAGACGCTATGCGAACAGGGTAGTATCATTAATCGGGACTTGCGCGCGGCGTGCGGCTTCTCCGGTGCGAAGATGCGGAGTAAGTTCGACGGATATGTGACGCGTCTTCAGATGGCTACGCGTGTAGTGACGGAGGATTTCGTCTATCCGCGTGACAAGCATAATCGCGAATACGGATGGGGATGGTCTTTACTTACCACTCCCGAACGCTTATACGGCAAGGAGGCTTGCGCCATTGATTGCCCGCCGGAGGAATCGTACCGGCTGATGAACGACCACTTGCACGCCATCATTCCGCACGCCTCCGACAAACAAATAAGCAAACTATTAAGATAATCTATGAGCGAACTAACCATCAACGGTCGTAAGTGCCTGCTATACGAATGCGACGAGCAACCGCAGGTGTTGCTCATTCAGGCGGTGGGTGAGCATGAGAATGCTACGCTGGATGCGGAGATAATGGCGATCAGAGAAGCGGTGCATGTGCCGTTTGTTTTTGCGGGCTTTGCGATAAGCGACTGGGAAGAGGAACTTACGCCGTGGCATGACCCGAATATCTCTCCGCGACAATCGGTTGGCGACTATGCTTTTGAGACATTGGACTTTATCACAGAGCAACTGATGCCGTACATATTTGAGCGTTATGGCAAGTTACCGGTTGTGCTGGGAGGATATTCCTTGGCTGGTTTGTTTGCGCGTTGGGCGGTTTGTAAGGCGGAGTGCTTTGATGCTGTAGCAGCCGCTTCTCCATCGCTATGGATTGTTGCTTGGAAAGGCTTCTCTGATGCGCATAAAGTGTATGCTCACTATATCTATCTCAGTCTTGGTGACCGCGAGGAAATCACGAAGAACAAAGCCATCGCGCAAGTGAGCCCAAATATCCGCTGGGAGTATGACCATCTGCAGCGTGCAATAGGTTCCGACCATTGTACGCTTGTGTGGGAAAAAGGCGGTCATTTCGTCACACCGCATCTCCGCCTCGCACGTGGCTTTGCTTGGTGTATCAATAACCTGACAGTACACAATGAATGAACAT
>ONMT01000007.1 GCA_900319025.1 uncultured Bacteroidales bacterium | reverse complement strand
TATTTTTACTATTCTGTTGTTTGTTCTCTACTAGTGTTCTGCACGCGTTTGGCCTGCAAAATTACTGTTTTTTTTTGATATGAGCAAAAAAAAGTGCAAGATTTATTAAAATCCTGCACTATACCATCACCTCTCTCCGCTTAGCTTGTTCCTTTTCGTGTCCAAAAAGGAACAACCTGTGTTTTATTCATAGCTTGTTCCCTTCCACGTCCAAAAAGGAACAAGCTCTACCGGTTAATTGCTTAATAGTTTGTCATATAGATCAAGCCCTTTTCCAGTCAGTTTATATGTTTGCTCGGGCTTGTTTGGAACCCCCGGATAAGACATCGTTACATAACCCTGCGCCACAGAAGGCTTGAGATAATTGTAAATAAAATTCCTTCTGCTCTGCTGCTTCAATCCCAATGCAGCCAAAATTTGACGACGAGGTAACGCAGATTCGCCTATCACCTGAACCATCTTACGTACACGCAAATCAACTTCCGTGCGTACAAATGGACGATCAATGCTTTCTTTGTCATCCTTCATTCCAGCAGGTGCAAGATATAAACTCACATGACACGACTGTAATCCCTTTTGCACATCCGCACAATCATTACTTAGAATCAACTGATGTCCCGCTTTCTGCAGAGCAGACATTATCTCCGGAACATATTTTTTGTTCCTCTTATCTACTTGTATAAAAATCTTCATGGCCTTATGTATGGCTTTGACGTTTACTTTCAGCATGGCTTGTTCCCTTTCGCTTCCAAAAAAGGAACAACCCATTCCGCTGCAAAGGTACAACATTAATTTTGATTATGCAAGACAAATATAGTTTTTTTCTCTGAAAAATTTGCATATGTCGTAAAAAAAGCGTATCTTTGCAGCCTATTCCAAAACTCTACAAGATAGTAGTTGGGGACATACTTCACGTTCGATATGATAAAGAGTCGACTTTAATTGGAGGTATAAGTATAAACTATAATCTTAACGCAGATGATAGAAACGCTGTAAAAACGATAAAATGAGAAACAAATATAGATTATTACCATGAGAAAGTTTATTTATTTAACTTTTGCCCTGTGTGCAACATTTTCTTTATCAGCTGCAACGTATACCAAATTAGAGGGCAAACCTACAAACGGCTGGGATCAGCTCAAGTGTATCATCGTCTATGAGGTATCGGATACCAAAGCGTACGTATGGAACGTAGCCGACGAACCGGGGAACTACGTTCAGGCTACTATCGCTAACGGTAAGATAACAAGCGAAGACTTGACGGCTTATGAAGTCGCTATATCCGAAGAGAAGTCAAATACATACTACCTCAAGACCTCGGAAGGCTTTATAGGCTGCGCGGCAAAAAGTAACGACATCGACTTTGGAACCTCCGGTCGTGCCTGCACCCTCTCCGTAAATGGCTCTTATGTCATTCTGGAAACCAATACCAATACCTGCCGTTTCCTTTATAACACCAACGGTAACCGCTTCCGTTTCTTCTATGATAGTACCAAGAAGTGGAACGACACACAGAAGAAGAATATCTGTTTCTATGTCCTTGGAGATGTTGAACAAGAGGAGGCAAAGAACAAGCTGGACCTCAATTATGCACAGGCAGACCTCTTTGCATGCGACAGCAAATTCCCTACGCAGAATAATCAGGTTGACCAGTATTTCTTTACTCAACTCTTCCTTGCTCAAGAAGAGAGCGAGGAGGCAGTGCCACAAGTTAACTTGGAAATCCTTGCTCCGACCCAGTATTCCTTAGCGGGAACCTATAAATCGGACTATACTGCCAATAAGAAATTCTTCCTTAACTGCCAAGCCGGTTCCAAGCACTCCTATTTTATCTTCCCTAACAAATCCGAGCAAGGTTGGGGCGAAGCGTCTATCAAGGTGGCAGAAATGACAATTACCAAAGTAGGCAAATCCCAATATCCTAATGCGTATGTCTATCATATCAAGTTGGTTTTTACGGACTCCAACCAGAAGATATGGACATTGGATAAAGATATGGATGTCTATGGTACTTGGTCAGACTGCGACCGTTCCGGCGATACGCCGACGGATATGCCGTACGTAGGATTTGCTTTCGAGTCCGGTAATCATAACACAGAGTCCGAAGGTGCAACGACTGCTATCGGTCAAACCGATAGCAATATGTCGGAAAACGATACAGCAAACAGCAGAAAGATACTGAAAGCCGGTCATCTCTACCTCTTACACAACGATAAGACGTACGATGTTACCGGTAAAGAGGTAAAATAGCGAGCGCTGCATCTTCTTTGGCAGTCATTACAGCTTTGGTTTCAGGCGTTTTGTCGCCTTGGCCGGTGAGATGGAGCACGCCGTGAATAAGAATGCGGAGCAGTTCATCCTCAAACGCTATTCCTAATTCCTGCGCATTGGACGCAACCGTATCCAGGGAGATATAGATGTCTCCTGAGATACGGGATGGCGTCGAGTAGTCGAAAGTGATAATATCGGTATAGTAATCATGCTGCAGGAACTGGCGATTGACCTCCAAGATGCGCTCGTCCGAGCAGAAGATATACGTGATATCCCCAACGGCAAAGCCATATCCGGCAGCCACGGCACGAATCCAACGCTCAATCCGCACGCGTTCCTCGCGTGAATGATTAATGAATAATGAATAATTAATATCTTCAGTAATGAAATTTATCATGACTAAATAATCATTATTAACTATTTATTATTCATTATTTTACTTCCCATTGTTCGAGGGTGGCGGTTAATTGGTCGAAGGTCTGCGCTTTGGAGGCAGCACGAACCTCTGCAATCTGGCGGTTAACGGCTTCGTCGTATGTCTCCTCTTCCACATCGCGAATAACGCCGAGTGCAACAGGCAGCCCGTTCTCCGGTCCCATCTGCACGAGCTTATGATGCAGAATATCGTCTTGGCAATGCGCATCGTGAACGAGTACGCGAGGATCATTAGAAGGAACAATGATGATATTAAAACCATCCAACGCAAGGCCTTTGTCGTTGTCTTTGCCGAAAATCATCTTCTCGCCGTGGCGCAAAACGATAGAGTGGTCTGCGCGTGTCTCTCGGTCGGCAATCCAGGCGTGCGTGCCGTTATTAAAGATGACGCAGTTAACGAGGCACTCAATAATCGATGCGCCTTTGTGCTGCTGCGCCTTCACCATACAATCGACGGCGGTAGGCATATCCACGTCCAGCGTGCGAGCAAAGAATGTGCCACGTGCGCCGAGGACGAGTTCGCCGGGGATAAACGGACGCTCGACCGTGCCGAAAGGAGAGGACTTGCTGATAAAGCCCTTAGGAGAAGTCGGCGAGTACTGACCTTTGGTCAGACCATAGATGCGGTTATTGAAGACGCAGACGTTGAGGTCCACGTTACGACGTATCTCATGAATAAAGTGGTTACCGCCGATAGCCATGCAGTCACCGTCTCCTGACATCTGCCAAACGGTGAGTTCGGGATGGGAAGTCTTCACTCCGGTAGCCACCGCGCCACCGCGACCATGAATAGTATTGAATCCGTACGCGCTGAGGTAGTGCGGCATACGAGACGAACAACCGATACCGGAGATAACAGCAATCTGGTGGGTAGGAATACCTATTTGCGCCATTGCTTTGGTGAGTGCCGCTAAGATAGCGTGGTCACCGCAACCCGGACAAAAACGAACATATTGATCAGATTTAAATTCACTTGATTCCATAATCGTTTAGTGTTTAGCGTTTAGAGTTTAGCGTTTAGCGTTTAGAGTTTAGGGGATTTTACAAATTCTACAATTCGTTCAACGGCGAAGGGTTGTCCCATTACTTCGTTATATTGCTCAAAGCGGATGTCGGGCAGTTTGGAGCGGAGATAGGTAGCAAATTGACCGGAGTTGAGTTCGCAGACGATGATGCGTTTGAAGCGCTTGAGTACGTCGGCAGTATTAGCCGGCAGCGGATTGATATAGTTGAAGTGCACGAGTGCACAGTTCAGTTCGTTCGCAGCAGCATGTAAGTGGCCTTCAGTGCTTCCCCACCCGACCAGTGCGGTATCGGAATCGGCATTGCCTTGAATCTGCACGTCCGGAATGAAGCGTACGACTTGGTCCACTTTCGCCTGACGCGCTTTGACCATGTTCTCATGGTTCGTAGGAGAGGTGGAGATAGTACCTTTTTGTGCATCACGCTCCAGACCGATATTGCGATGCTCAAATCCTTCCATTCCGGGGAATGCCCAATAGCGGATTGCATTTTCATCGCGCAGAGCGGGATTATAATGTCCTTTTAGTTCGGCAGGAACGGCTTGCGGTTTGATTTCAGGCAACTCTGCCAATTTAGGGATACGCCATAATCCTGTTCCGTTTGCCAGATAAGTATCGGTAAGCAGAATGACCGGAGTCATATTCTCCAAGGCTATTTTGCAGGCTTCGTAGGCAAAGCGGAAGCAGTTAGCGGAAGTGGAAGCCGCCATTACGACCAGCGGACATTCACCATTACGACCGTATAGTGCTTGCAGCAAGTCGGTTTGTTCGGTTTTGGTTGGCAATCCGGTTGAAGGTCCACCACGTTGTACGTCAATAACGACAAGTGGTAACTCCGCCATAACAGCGAGACCGATACCTTCGGACTTAAGACTTAGTCCGGGTCCTGACGTAGAAGTACAAGCTAAGTCACCGGCAAAAGCAGCGCCGATAGCTGTGCAGACGCCGGCAATCTCATCTTCGGCTTGCACAACCATCACGCCCATATCCTTGCGAGCTGCGAGTTCGTGCATGATATCGGTTGCGGGAGTGATAGGATATGAACCGAGGAAGAGTTTCTTTCCGCATTTATGCGCAGCAGCAATCAATCCCCACGCGGTTGCTTTGTTACCGGCAATAGACGTGTATTGTCCGGCAGGCATTTGGGCATCGGAGTTTTTCTCCAATCGAATCTGATGGATAGAGAGCGCTAAGTTCTGTCCGTAGTTATAGCCATCCGTCAGCACTTTGACGTTATTAGGAATGAGTTGCGGCTTCTTAGCGAACTTCTCTTCGAGGAAATGGATTGCTTTATCAATCGGTCTGTCGAAGAGCCAGCAAACGATGCCCAATGCAAACATATTGCGGGACTTGAGGATAGACTTATTGTCGAGTCCGCTGTCTTTGAGTGCTTCTTTGGTGAGGGAAGTGAGTGCAACCGGCACAATCTGAACAGATTCAGGAAGATTGAGTTCAGTAAACGGGTTGTCGGTTGTATATAGCGCCTTCTCCAATTCCGGTTTGGTGAACGTATCGGTATCCACGATGATGATAGCGTGCTCGTGGAACAGATTGTTTTGAGCACATACTTTGAGCGCCGCAGCGTTCATCGCCACTATCACATCCGCTTTATCACCGGGAGTATAAACGCCTTGACCTAAATTAACTTGGAAACCACTAACTCCTCCGAGTGTACCTTGCGGGGCACGGATTTCGGCAGGGAAGTCAGGAAGAGTGGAAATCTCATTTCCTAAAATAGCAGAGAGGGAGGAAAACATGTTTCCTGTCAGCTGCATTCCGTCACCGGAGTCCCCACAGAATCGAATAACTACGTTTTTCACAATGATTAATGAATAATGAATAATGAATATTTTAATCTAATTTTAGGACGGCAAGGAAAGCTTTTTGCGGCACTTCGACGTTACCGATTTGCTTCATGCGCTTTTTACCTTTCTTTTGTTTCTCGAGCAGTTTGCGCTTACGACTCACGTCACCTCCGTAACACTTAGCGAGGACATCTTTGCGCACCTGTTTAACTGTTTCGCGGGCAATAATTTTCGCTCCAATAGCGGCTTGAATAGCGATATCGAACTGTTGGCGCGGCAGTAACTCTTTGAGTTTTTCGCACATGCGTCGTCCGAAATCAACGGCATTATCGCGATGGGTAAGCGTTGAGAGCGCATCCACTTGTTCGCCGTTAAGCAATATATCTAATTTGACAAGATTGGACGGACGGAAGCCGTTCTGATGCCAATCAAAAGACGCATAGCCTTTGGAGATAGACTTGAGTTTGTCATAGAAGTCAATGACTATTTCTCCAAGCGGCATGTCGAAGAGCAGTTCCATTCGGTCACCGGATATATACTCTTGCTTGACAAGTTCTCCGCGTTTATCGAGACAGAGCGTCATAATCGGTCCAATGAAAGCGGAAGTGGTGATAATCGAGGCGCGAATAAATGGTTCCTCAATGCGGTCGATAACCGTTAAGTCGGGCATTCCAGCCGGGTTATGCACTTCTACTTTGGAGCCGTCCTTGAGATAGACGTTATAACTCACGTTCGGAACGGTTGTGATGACGTTCATGTCAAACTCGCGGTCTAAGCGCTCCTGCACAATCTCCATGTGGAGAAGTCCGAGGAAGCCGCAGCGGAAACCAAAGCCAAGCGCAACAGACGACTCGGGAGTAAAGGAAAGCGATGAGTCGTTGAGTTGGAGTTTCTCGAGTGAAGCTCTGAGGTCTTCGAAGTCTTCGGCTTCGATAGGATAAACGCCGGCAAAGACCATCGGTTTGGCTTCTTGGAATCCGGCAATGGCTTTTTCGCAGGGACGTGCAACGTGAGTAATCGTATCGCCCACTTTGACTTCGGAAGAGGTTTTGATACCGGAGATGATATAGCCTACATTTCCGGCGGAGATAGCTTTTGTAGGCTGCATATCGAGTTTGAGAACTCCTATCTCATCGGCGTTATACTCTTTGCCCGTATTGAAGAAACGGACTCTATCGCCGGAGTGCATGGTTCCGTTTACGACTTTGTAGTAGGCGATAATTCCGCGGAAAGGATTGAAAACGGAGTCAAAGACGAGACATTGCAGCGGCGCCTCTGGATCGCCTTGCGGCGCAGGAATACGTTCAATTATTGCATCAAGGATTTCGGGCACTCCGTCACCTGTTTTGGCAGAACAACGGAGAATCTCTTCACGTTTGCAGCCGAGTAAGTCGATAATTTCGTCTTCGACCATTTCGGGCATGGCAGAATCCATGTCGCACTTATTCATGACAGGTATTATTTCGAGGTCATGGTCAAGCGCCATATAGAGATTGGAGATTGTTTGTGCCTGCACACCTTGTGAAGCATCGACGACGAGGAGTGCTCCTTCGCAGGCAGCGATAGAGCGGCTGACTTCGTATGAGAAGTCCACGTGCCCCGGAGTGTCGATGAGGTTGAGCGTATAGCCCTTGTGCTGCATCTGGATAGCGTGGGACTTGATTGTTATTCCGCGCTCTTTCTCCAGGTCCATGTCATCGAGCACTTGGTTCTCCATTTGCTTGACGTCCACGGTTTGGGTGAGCTCTAACATTCTGTCCGCGAGCGTAGATTTTCCGTGGTCGATGTGTGCAATGATGCAAAAATTACGTATATTCTTCATTTGCTGTTTTAAAAAGTGCAGCTTTACGAGAAAACCGCACCTTTTATAAAGTAGTTATCAATCGGAATTATTGCATAGGATTTTTTGGAATGTTTCCGCATTTCACCGGGATACTAACTGGAAAAAATCGGGTATGCAATAGTTCTGTTGTTTATTTTACTTGTGTTCCGAGGAGGTTGAAGGTACGTCCGTTTTGAGATTGGATAAGTACCTGTCCGTTGAGGATGTATTTAGCAGCCTGGCTATTGCGGGTAGAAACAGATTCTATGCCAGCCATGGTCTTTAGTTCGAAATTAGTAACATCTTGACCAGAAGCATTAACAAGTTTCTTTGAAGAAGTGTTATAGGTTACATCTGCAGGTTTGGGAATAAGGTAATTTGCCCAAGTGGTATTGTTAAATCCGTAGAAGACTGTTTTGGTGGAAGCGACTTCAATAGGGCTATTGATAACAAGGTTGTTAACAAATCCTTCATCGGCGTTCCATTTAAGTCCCCAGAATGCATTCATATTCGCATTTTTGATAGTTAGTTTATCGATATCATTGATTTCGAGTCCTCGGTTAACTCCAATTCCATTGACGGCATTACCTCCATCGATTTCGAGTGTAGCATTGGCATCACCGCAGATTTTAGCATTGCTTCCTCTGAAGTAAAAGATATCATTATCGAAGTCCACGTTTTTGCTGAAGACATTGTCTCCTTTGAGATATAGTTTTAAATCGGGAATATATGTTTGCAACGTTCCTTCCATTTGGACATTTTCGAATGTAAGGATTCTCTGAGCAACATTGTAAGAGATTTGAGCTTTTTTATTTATTCCTTCGGGTCGGAAATCATTTATTTCGCCCGGATACATCCATTCATTATTGATAGCAATCGGCAACGGCGCAATCATCACTAATGCTCCTGTAACTTCCTTACCAGAAGATTTGAGTTGGCCGTCTTCAAACACATATTCAACCAGCGTTACAATGGGCATTGGTGATTTTGTCCAGTCGAAAGATTTGAAGTTACGAACAATAGGATTCGAATTATCGGTTAGCAGATCAAGCGTGGTATTATACAGAATAATTTCTGCATCGTTTTCGTTGGAGTACAGCGGTTCGGTTCCACATTTAGCAAAGAGCGTCCAAGACAAGTTGTCCAAATTACCAAACATAAGCTGGCTCTTTTTTCCGTTCAGCATAATCGCATGCAGATGGGTGTCTATATAGAGTGAATCCAAATAGGAATCAGCCTCCGGACAGATTTCCAAGCGAGCGTAGTCTCCAGCGATACAAATAGCCGAAGCATCGCGACCGGTTGTTGTGATATGATTGACACCATTGAGAGAGATGACGAGGGCGCTATAATCGTCGTCATGAGAGAAATAGATACCATCCGCATTGTCTTTTGTCGTAGAAACCGTGGCATTGTTAAGATGAAGATGAAGCACATTACCCATTTTCGGGTCATCCATTTTTACACCGGGTAAGATGTTCTCGCGATTGTCATCTGTTACTTGAATGCCTGCGACATACAAAGGATATTCTTTGGCAAAGATGGTAGTAGATACTGCTAAAATGAGTGCAAGTAGAGATAAAGATTTTTTCATAAGCCAAATATTTAAGATATGTTTATAATAAATATGAATTTCGCCGCAAAGATACAACATTTTTTGCGAATGTACAAATAAAATGCTACATTTTATGTATTTTTTATTATTTTAGTCGGAAAAGAGCCTTTGCGTTGGCAGTAGTGACGGCATCAATGTGCTCAAAGTTCGTTTGATAGACTTGCGCGAGGACATCTGCTACATATCTCATCCAGCGGCTTTCGTTTCGTTGTCCTCGGAAAGGCACAGGCGCCATATACGGAGCATCTGTTTCGAGAACGAGTCGCTCAAGCGGGATATCAGTCAGGTTATCGCGTAGTTTGCAGTTTTTGAAGGTGATGACGCCACCGATTCCGAGATAGAGACCGAGTTGGATAATTTGTTTGGCGGTCTCGTTACTGCCACTATAACAGTGCATTACGCCTCTTAGACCAGGGAACTGGCGGATGATATTCAGGCAGTCCTCGGTGGCATCACGAGAGTGAATCATGACGGGTAAGTCGCGTTCGATAGCCCAATTGAGTTGCGTGCGAAAAGCGTCCTGTTGCTCGGTTTTGTAGGTGGTGTCAAAATGGTAATCGAGACCGATTTCGCCGATGGCGATATAATGATTATTGGTTAATGAATAATGAATATTTTCGAGTTGGTCTTTGTAGTCAGCCTGGACATTTTCGGGATGCAGACCAATCGCCGGGAAGAGGTAGTTCGGAAAGCGTTGGCAGACATCCAAGACGGGTTGAATAGTCGTTACGTCCACTCCGGGAACGAGAATGGCTTCTACGCCTTCGGCTTGCTGCTGCGCAATAAACGATTCCAAGTTATCTTGGTATTGCGGGTCGTCGATATGTGCGTGAGTGTCGAGCATCGTTTAGTGTTTAGCGTTTAGAGTTTAGGGGTTAGGGTTTAGGGTTAGGATGCTGCTGTCTCCATAGGAGAGGAAGCGGAAATCGTGGGATAGAGCGTAGTTGTAAATCTGTTTCCAATCATCGCCAACGAAAGCACTTACGAGGAGTAAGAGTGTGGATTTAGGTTGGTGGAAGTTGGTGATGAGTTGGTTGACTACGTGGAATTGGTATCCGGGTTTAATCATGATTTGCGTTTCGGCATGAAGTGTATCTTGACCAGTTACGTCGAGATAGTGGAGAATGCGCGCCAAAGCCCAATCGGTATGGAGATAAGAGTCGTTTTCGTAGGGCTCAAATTGGTTGATATGCAAATCGACTTCCCAATCCTTCCAAGGATAATCTTCGGGGCGGCAGTCTTCGCAAGGGAAAGCAGCCAATTCTTTATCAATGCGCAAACCGATGTAATAGAGCGACTCAAGTGTGCGCATAGAAGTTGTTCCGACAGCAACGATGTGTCCGAGGTTGTTTTTGATATCCTCAATTGTTTGTCGGGGCACAGAGATAATCTCTGTGTGCATTGTGTGTTTATTGGCATCTTCCGTTTTGACGGGTTGGAACGTGCCGGCTCCTACGTGGAGTGTAAGTTCGGTTGTTTGAATGCCGCGTTGACGCAAGTCTTCGAGGACCTTTTGCGTGAAGTGCAAACCGGCAGTAGGGGCAGCGACAGAGCCTTTAATGCGACTATAGACCGTTTGGTAGGTTGTTTTGTCACTTTCCTCGGTTTTGCGGTTGAGATATGGCGGAATGGGCAGTTCGCCTTGCGCCTCCAATAGTTGCGCAAAAGAGAGATTGGGATTGTCCCAAGTGAAATGCACTTCGTGGGTATTGCCGGAAGTTGAAAGTCTCTCGGCATGTAGTTCGCCATTGGTTAGGGCGCCGGACTTCCACTTTTTGAGGTTGCCAATCATGCACTTCCACGTGCAACCGTTTGTCGAAGAAAGTGCCAACTGATAATCTCTTGGCGCGAGCGGCTCGAGACAGAACACTTCAATTCGTGCTCCTGAATCTTTGTGGAAGACAAGCCGAGCAGGTATAACTCGTGTGTTATTATATACCAAAAGCGAATTTGGGGCAATATAATCGCCCACATTATAGAATCGGTCTTCGGCTATTTGTCCATCGCGATAGACGAGCAGTTTGGAGTGATCGCGCTGCGGGAGCGGGTATTTAGCTATTCGCTCGTCTGTTAAGGGGTAATCATATTCGCTTATGCGGAGTTCTTCCATGATTTGCTTTTTTAGGCGTTCTATTGGCGACGAAAGTCTTACGTTCGCCGGCAAAGAGTTCGTATTGATTAAACCAGCACTCCAACTCACCATTTAGGAGTTTGATGCGTTTGGATGGTTTGAGGCCGATACATTTGAGTGCGTCTTCGTTGGATGAGATGACCCAAGCGGTAGAGCCTGTGAACTGATGTTTAAATGCGGTTCCCATATCGGCATAGAGTCGCATTACATCTTTGTCTTTGGCAAGCCGTTCTCCATAAGGCGGATTGACCATAATGAGTGCGGGAGTTTGATTGTCCCGCTTAATCTCCTGTAGTCGGATTTGGCGCACTTCGATAGTTCGTTGTTGTCCGGCAGATTTGACATTTTTCAGCGCCTGTTGTACGGCATAGAAAGAGGCATCGGAGCCATAGATATGGTGTGTAAATGGTCTCTCGGCGGAGTCGTCATTGTAGATATCTTCGAAGAGTTCTTTATCAAAGTCTGCCCATTTCTCGAATGCAAATCCTTTGCGGAAGATACCGGGCGCTATATTCTGCGCGATAAGTGCGGCTTCGATAAGCAATGTTCCAGAACCACACATGAGGTCGTAGAAGTCCGTTTCGCCTTTCCATCCCGCCATAAGGAGCATTCCTGCTGCAAGTGCCTCGTTGATAGGCGCTTCGGTATTTGCGACGCGGTAACCACGTTTGTGCAGGCTTTCGCCGGAGCTATCGAGCGAAAGAGTGACTGTTTCATTGGCGATATGGACATTGAGACTGAGGTCGGGGTTGGAGAGTTTGACGTTTGGGCGCTTGCCCTCTTTCTCGTTCCACCAGTCCACGATAGCATCCTTCACGCGATAGGTGACGTAGCGTGAGTGGCGAAAGGTGTCCGAATAGACTGTTGCATCGATTTGGAAGCCGGTTTGCAGGGTCATATACTGCGCCCAGTCAATCTGTTTAACTTGCTCATAGACGGCATCGGCATCGCCTGCTTTGAACGTAGTTATAGGAACGAGTACGCGCGAGGCGGTTCGCAAGCATAAGTTAGCACGATAGAGCAAGCGTTTGTCGCCGGTAAAAGACACGGCGCGTCGTTCCAGTTGGACGTTATTTGCACCTAATTCGACTAATTCACCAGCTAATACCTCTTCCAAGCCTTTGAAGGTCTTGGCAATCATTTTAAATTCTTTCATCTGCCTTAATCTGTCACTTTTAGGAAGTTGAGTTTCTTACCGGAGTTCACTTCTTTGTACGCCAACTCAGTGTAGAAGAGTTTTGTGATGGTATAAGGGCGAGGAATCAATTGTCCTTTGTTGTCTGCCGTAGCGAGTTCGAGCACTTTGGAGCCACGTTTTTTCCACATGAACCATCCGTTTCCGTATTTATTCAGGTCTTCCTCTGTAACATCTTCGTTTTCGTCCCATTCGTAGCCCCAGTAATATCCATCTTCGGCTTCCTCGTCGGTATAGACGCGATACCACTGTTCGTTGATGGTATTTTGCCACTTTCCGAGCAACATCTCATCCTCGTCGGAGAGATAGTCTTGGTCTTCCTCTCCGGCGAAATAAACGAGTTCGTTGGTCATTATGTCCTGTTTGGTCATTTCCTGCGGTTGGAGCGTATCCTTTTTAGCGACTACAACGGGTTGTGGTTGTTGAGGCTGCTTAGGTACGACTTCGATAACAGGAGGAGAAACGGGTTCTTTGACAGGCTCCGTAAAACCGAGGAAGTGTTTGGCTTTGTCGAGAACGGTCGGGTCATAGTAATAATACCCCGCTGCTCCGGCAGCGACGAGAACCAAGATTCCGAATATGATCCAAAAGGCTTTTTTCATATTAGTGAAGGGCTATGACTTTGGCTTTTTGGTTATCCATACCCGGCATAGTGCGTCCTACACCTGCATTAATATAGGTCGGGTCACAAACGACATAGTCTTTGCCTTTATAGGTCAAGTAGTCGCCTTTGACGGGTTTATTGAAGTGCACGGCCGTAGCCAAGTGTCCCGGATAATAAAGGAGCACCACGTCCAGACCTAAGATATCACGTACGAGTCGCGAGAAGAGAATCGAGCGATCTTCACAGTCGCAAGATGGATAATAAAGTGTCTCTTCGGCGAAGAAGACGCGGTCACGTCCCCACACTTTGTCATCGTACTCGTATTTGAAAGCTGTCTGCACCCAGTTTAGCAACGCCCCCACAGCATCTTTCTCTCCGAGTTTATCGGTAGTCTCTTTGAGTTGCGGATAGAGCGATTGCTTGATTTCCGGTGAGAGGGGTGTATTGGCATAAACAGCCCATTTGGTTGTTCCGTCTCCGCCGATACATGCTTCGGGATAGGTGTCAAAGAAGTTGATATCGTTCTTATTCACTTTGCTCTTAGCCGTTACGCCACGTTTGGAGACGAGTGTGCGTTCGTCGGTTGCTACGTTCGTCAGCTTTTGCGGCTGCGCAATCTGCATAGACAGGGTCTTCTCGTTCTCGAACGGAGCTTTGCACACTTTCAGTCCCTTCACTTTGCCTGCAACAGCATAGAACTTGATGCCGTCGATGGTAAAGTACGAGCGGTTAAAGAGGTCGTATTGGCTTGCGATGAGCAAATAGAGGTCTTTCTCCGAAGCGCCGAGACGTACTCGGTAACCGGATTGCGTGAGCAGATAGTCTTGCATGAAGACCGCCTCATTGGATTTGCCGTACTGTTTCTCCGTCACTTGTTGGAGCAAGTCCACATACGCCCAGTCGCACAGTTGGAGTTTCTTGCGCGTATCCAAAGCGTCTTTGAGTGTGACGTTATAGGCATCGCCGGATAGTTCTTTCCATGCGTCCGAAAGGGCATCCTCGCTCAAGCTTTTGAGTTTGAACTTATCCGGTTCGGGGAACTTGATTTTGACCACGGTGCCATAATACTTCACGGTAGTTGTGGAAGCGGGGTCTTCGGAAGGTTCGACAGCAGGCACAATCGGTTCAGGTGCCGGAGTGGGTTTGGGTAAAACAATTACGACCGGTTGTACCGCAATAGGTTTAGACTCGATTGGGGCAGTCTTGGACTCGATTTTTTCCAGCGGGTCCACTTTTTTAGGCGTTTCTTGCACCTGTTTAGCCTCTAACTTATTGTCCAGTTGTTTTTTCACATTATCGGACAAGGCTTTCGACTCCTGCTGTTGTTCAGGCTGCGGTTTGGTTTGCTGGTCCTGCTGCGGTTTGGTCTGCTGTTGTGATTGTTGCTCCGGTTCGGGCTCTTTGTACACAACAGGCGGAATGACTTTCTCCTTGACGGGTTCGACAGCGGGTTGCGGTTCCATTTTCTCCCACGCATGCTTCATGAAGTCCGCATACTCGTCGTTGACTTTCTTACGGAACTCGTCGAAAGCTTTTTGTTGTTCGGACTTGTACTGTTTATACTCAGCACGTTGTTGTTTGCGATACTCATCGAAGGACACTTGCGCGAAACAAGTGCCTCCGATGAAGAGTATTAGAACCAATACGAATTGTTTTCTCATTGTTTATGGTTTTTATTTGACTAAGCGTCCGGTTACGTCGTAGATATGTTCTCCACGCAAGATGTAAATCATGCCGTGGTACATAATTTTGCGAGCAGTCTCATCGGATTGAACGTTCTGCTGTGTTGGAGCTTGTTCAATAGCGGTTTGTGGTCCTTCGGCTGACGGAGTTACTTGGTCTTGGTCGATATCGCTGTCGCAAGAAGAGTCGGAAGCGATTGCTTTGACGGATGTAGTGTACGTCAAGTCGTTAACCAGTCCGGAGATGACGCAAGTGCAGATACCGCCGGAAGTGGTGACTTTGCCGATAATCGGTTCGTCGAGACATTCGGTTGTAAATCCTTTGCCTTCACTAATCGTTACGCTATAGGAAGCGGCTCCATTGATAGCTGTCCAAGAGAGCGATACTTGTCTGTCTCCTGCGATAACAGTTACGTTCGGAGTAGCGAGTTTGGTGCAGATAGGAGCAGAGCCTGAGCAACCGTCGCTTTCGTCCCAACCGGGGGCGAAAGAAGGAAGCATATTTGCTAAAGCGAATGATTCTCCCGCATGATTGCCCCATAGATACTCCACCAGACAAGGATAATCAACAAACGGATTACGGTTACCTTGTTTAGCTTCAACGCCATTATTACGGTCAATTTCTTTCTTTGAAACAGGATCAGCACGATGCCATTTGAGGAACGTCTGAACGGCGGCATTGGAGAGACCATAGTTAGTGCTTAGACTACCGCTAAACATAGGATTAGTTCCCCAAGTTGTCACTGGGTAGGAATTACTTGTAGAACCTACACGGCACACGTCCTCAGTTGCATAACGAACTACCATATATAGAACGGCACGCGCAATATCCCCCTTATATTCGTCATCAGGTTCATAAACAGTTCCAGAGGAATAAGCGTAACTCGCCGATCCAAACTTTCCTAATGCCTTTGAAGAATTGCTTATTCCACTAAAACCAGTAGTACTATTAGTTTCTCCAAATGCATAATTAGAACGCACACCATTCACTTTTCCATCCGTCAGAAACAAGTGATGACGGTCGCCCACTTGAGGCGATTTTTCTTTAAACAATGATTGCGGAACTGTGTGTTCGCGGTTATAACAATCGCATATGCCAGAATAAGTGCCACATTGATCGCTTCCAACTGTCCAATCACATGTTGAATACATATCTAACACCACGCCATTAACAACATCGATATTATCGAACGTCCAGTTATACCCCATTGCTGTAGTATGTTTGGAATATGTTAAAGTTGTTACAGCTTCGCGTAAAGAAGAAGCGCTTTTGCCGTCGAGGCTGTTGTAGTATGCAACATCAACTGCCCATGTGTTTATTGTTACAAGTGCTGCGAGGAGCACGATAATTGATTTCTTCATAATCTTCATTTTTTAATTAGTTAAACATTGCTTAAATCAATTGTGCTTATTCATATACAGCATAGTAATCAGCATTATCATTAACCGGAGTCCCTGCAGAGATGGTTGTCGGAGCAGTAGCGCCGGTGTAGTGTTCGTCCGTTATCCAGCCGTAGAATGTTTTGCCGGCATTTGGAGTCGGTTTTGTTGGGAAGACGAGTGCGTCGCCTTTGTTATAGACAACCTCTTTAACGCCATCGCAAGAATGCCATTTAACGGTATAAGTAACGACAACAGGTTTCTCCGCTACAGTGATGGAGTAGTCTTTTGTCTTGGTGACAGCATTCTCGGTGTAAGTCACGGTAACGGTCTTTGTTCCGACAGTTGACATATCCGGAGATGAGACGTTGGTAGGTGTTACGACTTTGTTTGCGCAGTTGCTGTAAGCAGCTGTAACAATGAGACCATCAGAGGTAAACGCATCCCCTTTGAAGAACGAAGTCTTCACGTTTTGGGTATTTAACGTGATACCAACGAGTTGGCACGTTTGTGGTGCTTCACCGCAAGTAGTAGAGTAGTTGGAATAGGAAGCGCCGCTACCCATTTTATATAGTTGCACAGCCTTTTGTCCGCTTGTATAGCAAGCAAAACGAGGACTTGAACTATTCCAACGAATAGAACGTGTGTCGTCATAGCTATTGATAATAACCGCATCACCGCTTGAGAAGGAAATGTTCCAAGATGAATTATCCGTAAGCGATCCTATCGTTGCCAAACTATTACCACTTGTCCAACTGAGGTAATTGCTACCATTCATTAGGGCGAAGGTGCCGGTTGTCTTACCTTGAACAACATCAAGCGGGAAAACACCGGTAGGAGTATCTGTATAATCCTGACCAAGTCCATATTTAGTAGAGGTAGAGGATATACCGCTTAGCTCTTTTGAATCGGTTTCATATACAAGAATTACCTTATCTCCCACAGCAATAGAAGAAGCTTTTTCAATAGACGTTCCACCACCTTCTGTCTTGGTTGCAAATACTGCGTAATAGGTGGCGTCGGTTTCAATGATGTCGCCATCCTTAACATAGGTTGGCGCTGTTGTTGCACTTTCATAGCTTCCATTTGCGGTCCAACCAACAAACACTTTGCCGTTGTCGCAAGCGGCTGGAGAGGATGTAGGCAAACTGATTACGCCGGCAGAAGCAATGGTTGTAGTAAATTCAGAACCCTTTGCCATCCATGTAACGTTTCTATCCGGAAGGTCCGGTTTATTAGGAACGATATTGATAACCACATCCTGATCTTCGGAGAAGGAATAACTTCCTCCACCTGCACCACCGGAACCGGGAACGAGGTTAGAGAGCTTGTACCATCCGTCATTGCTTCCTGACCAACCCCAGTTAAAGTGGAAATAATCCTTGCTGTCGTATCCGTCGCAGATGAAGCTATGTCCCCCTCCGTCACCTGCTCCGGCATACATGATGGGGTGCTTTTTATCCAATTCGCCTTTAATCATAGCAGTCCAGTCAGCATCCGTCCATTTTTGGTAATCAGAAGAATATCCATCGCGCATGTATCCAACCGGTTTCTGATAGCCGAAGAACATATAGAGTGCATTTTGTGCACATTCTCCTTCGCTGTCCGACCAGTCCCAGTCGTTGTAGTTGACGGTATAGGTACCCGAACCTCCATCTGCGTCGTTGCCATACATCATATCTGTAGCCACACCGCAGTGGTACATAAGCGTTGCAACAGCATTTCCTTGTGCTTCGGTGTAAGAGTCGGAGTAGCTATTCTTCATGTTCGCCCAATCGTAGGTCGTATTACCGAAGTTAGCGGACTGTTGTCCATAGCGTTTTGACTTAGCGCCCGTATCGCTATTGGGGTCCGTAGGCTGATAGGTGCGGCTACCGGTACCTTTAATAGGCCATTGCCAGTAGTTCATTACCTGCGCCATTGCAGTAGCAACGCAACCAGTATATGCTTTATTAGTACCCGTTCCCGGACATAGGTTATAGAACGGAGCATCTTGATCCCAAGTCGTTTTTACTAATGGTCCAACAATGATTGTTCCTGCTGGATCATCCGGTAAATCTTTGCGCAGTTGTTTCCATTGCGCTTGTGTTTCCTCGCTCGCAACGAGTCCATCGTCGGTCACTTTCTTAATGAACTTATCATAGTGTCCGAGCCATTTAGTCAGGTTCTTAGGCTGATTGTCCGTACGGAAAGTACCAGTTTTAGAGTAAGCGAGAATAGGTGCAACAGCATCGTCTGCTGCTACCATTACCCAGCCTTCTCCATTGGCGTTTTCATACACATAGTATTGGTTCTGCGTTGTAGCCGAAGCTGCTTTTTTGAGAACCATCTTAGCTCCGGTTGCTTTTCTAACACTGGATTGAGTAGCGCCATAGCGCATAAAATTGTTAGCAACAAGCGCAGCATCCTCTTGTGACACACGCTCCGCATAGATTGTCGTGACTGTAAGTAACAGCGAAACGGCTAATAAAAGTAATTTTCTCATGATAAAAATTGTAAAATTATTGTTCTTGACTGTTAGGCATAATGAGCAGTAAAATGATGTACACCAGCAAGCCCGGGAAGGCTGCGGTAAAAAGAGATAGAAGTACATAGCACACGCGCAGCATCGTCACGTCTACGTCAAAGTACTCAGCAAGTCCGGCGATCACGCCGCCTAACATTCGATTTTCGCTTCTGCGAAGTTTCTTTTGTTCCATGGTATAATACGTTTAAATTAATTATTCAGCCCGCAAAGATACTGCTTTTTTTCGACATACCAAAATTTTTGATATGTTTTATAACATATAGCCGCATAATTGCAGCATTTTGGTCATTTTTCTCTTGCGTATATGAATTATTTATTGTACCTTTGCGGCGGTTTTTCTGTCAAATAAGAAAAAGTATGGAATTAGCTTTACAAATTATCACGCTTTTGGGTTCCGTCGCCATGTTGATGTACGGAATGAAAGTAATGAGTGAAGGTCTGCAGAAGATGGCAGGTAGCAAGCTCAGTAATGTGCTCGGCACGATGACAACCAATCGCTTTATGGGCGTTATCACCGGCGCAGGTATTACGGCAGCCGTGCAGTCTTCTACGGCAACTACCGTGATGACTGTCAGTTTCGTTTCGGCGGGAATACTGAGTCTGAGTCAAGCCATTTCGGTCATCATGGGTGCGAATATCGGAACCACATTCACCGCATGGATTATGGTGCTTGGCGGTGGTTCGTTCGACTTACGCATATTGGTTTATACGGTCATTGTGCTTGCCGTGGCGCTTATATTCACGAAGAAGAATGCCAACATGGGCGATTTCCTTATCGGCTTATCGCTGATGCTATTGGGTTTAACCACACTCAAGATTAACGCCACCGAGATGCACCTGGATCAGATGGAACCGGTGCGTAATTTCTTCATCGCCACTTCCAGTTGGGGATATGGTAGTTATTTCCTCTACCTGCTTGTGGGCGGTATTTTGACGTTCGCCGTGCAGTCGTCCGCTGCTATTATGGCGATAACGATGACGCTGTGTTCCGCGCACGTGCTCCCTATTGATATGGGTATTTCGCTTGTCATGGGTGAGAATATCGGTACCACTATCACGTCTAATGTGGTTGCCCTTTCCGCCTCTGTTCAGGCACGGCGTGCAGCAATGGCACACTTGGTCTTCAACCTCTTCGGTGTGGTTTGGGTGCTGTGCCTTTTCCGCCCGTTCGTAGGCATGATTTGCCGCATTTGGAATGTGGACTTTGAACCGGGTGTTCCGAGCGACGTATCGCCCGATAAACTCAACGCAGTATTGGCTACGTTCCACACGGCGTTCAACGTGACGAACACCTTAATCTTGATTTGGTTCATTAAGATTCTGGAGCGCGTAGTGATGTGGATCATTCCGTCACAGCCGGAGCAGAAAGAGACGGACAGCCAACTGCATTTTATCTCAGGAGGTCTTATGTCTACGTCCGAGTTATCGATTCTGCAAGCGTGGAAAGAGACACATGTCTTTGCCGTTCGTACGCAGCGCATGATTGGCATGATACATGATTTATATCGTGAGAAAGATATAACCGAGTTCACGAAGATCTTCTCGCGCGTGGAGAAATATGAAGGTATCTGCGACCGAATGGAGTACGAGATTGCGCAGTACCTCAATCAGGTAGCGGATGGTCGTTTGTCCGACCAATCGAAGCGCGAAGTGCATAAGATGCTTCGTATCGTCAGCGAATTGGAGTCCGTAGGTGATGCCAACTATAACCTCGCACGCATTATTCGGCATAAGTACGATAATCACATCGTTTTCACAGAGTACCAGGACAAGAACGTGGAGATGATGCTATATCTCGTTGCCGGAGCGGAAACAAAGATGGTGGATGCTTTAGAGCGGACCCATATCTCGCAAGATGAATTCCACGAGATGTCAAACATGGAGAACGAGATTAACAACTTCCGTAACGAACTCAAAGCACAGAACATGCAGCATATTACCGATAAGGAATACGACTACACAACCGGCGTGAACTACATGGATATCATCATTGAGTTGGAGAAGATGGCGGACTACATCATCAACGTGGACGAAGCCATGTTTGAGCATAAGCATGATAAGTAATTTGCTCGATTTTAGTATCAAATTAACTATATTTACAAAAATTATGCAAAAAAATTTGCCTAATCATTAAAATTGTATTATCTTTGCAGCCGGATTACAAAAGCACAATTTAATTAACCAATTAATATTAACCATTATGAAGAAAATTTTGACTTTGATGGTTGCTCTGCTCACAGCATTCAACCTCTTTGCCGCTGACATTATCGTCACCCGCGACGCTCGTCGTATTGAGGCAAAAATTTTAGAAGTTTCCAGTTCAGAAATTAAGTACAAAGAGGCCAACAATCTCGAAGGTCCTACGTTTGTACTCACCGCTGCTGAAATCAACACCATTATTTACAACAACGGTACCGTTAAGGTGTTTGACCAACCTGCTCCGCAACCTGCTCAACAAACCTACAACAATGCAGGCTACAACAAACCGGCTTTTAATGGTCTTCCAATCACCAAAGCGGATGACTCCTATTATATGGGCGACCAACGCATGACCGAAGAACAATATCTTGAATTCATCAAACAAAACTGCCAAGTAGCTTGGGAGAGCTATAGTCAAGGTAACCGCTTGTGGAAACAAGGTTGGGCACTCTTCGGTGTTGGTATGGGAGTTATGATTCCGGGTGCAGTATTTTACTCTATCGGTATTCAAGAAAGAGCTGAGGAGATGTGGATTCCTGGTGCAGTCCTCCTGTCTTCCGGTTCTATTTTGACAACCGCGTCTATTCCTTGCTTGATTGTCGGTGGTATCAAAAAGTATAACTCACACAGCGTGTATAACGAGACCTGCGCTTCCAAACAGCAAGCTTATACCACTCCTATCACTTTCGGTATTACTGCCGGTAGTAATGGTGTTGGTGTTGCCATGAACTTCTAATAAGTTCTCCGCTTAGACCTAAAAAAGTGCAGTTTCACCACAAACTGCACTTTTTTCTTAGTCGAAAGTCGAAAGCAAAAAGAGCCGCACATTTCTGCGCGACTCTCAAATCTAAAATCTAAAATATAAAATCTAAAATTAGGCCATCGGCCTCTTTCCCTTCCCAGTCGTATTAGGATATTATTATGTGATTATTAGGATATTATTAGGAAATTATTACGTTACTAACCCAATTGCACCATGACTTAATCGCCACTCAAACCGCCTACATCATTCCTACTAACGAAGAAGCAGGTTGCTGCGCAACGTCTATGTCCTACGGACGTTTAGAGGTAATGGAGGTGTAGATACGGAAGAGGAGAGGTGGAATGGTGGTTGCCATGATGAGCGTTACCGTCATGCCGATAAGGGTGATAGTACCTAATGAGTGCATGGCAGGATGTTGAGCAAAGACAAGAATGCCTATGCCGATGAGCATGATCGCTGCGGAGAGAATAATAGATTGGCGGTATTGCGGCAAAATAGACTTGCCTGTGCGGTGCTCATAAGCTAAACCCTCCACAATGAATATGGTGTAATCGTCGCCTTGTCCGAAAATAAAAGTAGCGAGAATGATATTAACAATATTAAACTGAATGCCAAACAGTTGCATGATGGCAAATATCCAAATCCAACTGAGTGCCATTGGCACAAAAGCAATCACGGCGAGCCAGAAACTGCGGAAACAGAAGATAAGGAAAATAAACACAATGAGCGAGCAGACAAGACCGATATAATCGAAGTCATCACTTAGGCGCTGTGTTAAAGATGAAAGGTTGAATGGTTGAATGGATGAAAGGTTTTCCTGACGGAGCATATCGTAGAACGGCGCAAAAGCGTCTGGTGTGAAACCAACGGCTTCCGCTTCGGTTTGTATGCGCGCGATAACGCTATCGGCGCTGTGCGTGCTCCAGTAGTCATTCCAACGAGACGCATTGCCTTTAGGCAAGTCAAACGATGCCATATCCGCTCGCTGCTGGTCGGTCATGTAGTTGATGTGGCTCAAGTTAGAGTCGAATTTGCCGGTGTATGGGGTATGGTGTAGGGTGTATGGTGTAAAAAGATAGATAGCGGCAAGGAGTGTCAAGACTAAAATAATAGGTGATAGATTGCTTACGCTAATAGATGATAGATGATAAATGATAGATGAACCTTTTGCCTTCGGCATAGCAGAATAATATACCGCGGACATGAGATGCGGAAGGACGAAGATGCAGAAAAGGATGGTTCCGATGAGCATAGAGGCAGCGAAAATGCCTAAATGCCGCAACGCTGTAGCCTGCAAAGGAACTAAGGCGAGGAAAGCACCCACCGTGGTGATATTACCGACTATCAGAGGAGAGAGGACTTCGCTTAGTGTTTGGCGCACCGACGTAGTATAGCGCTGATGAACAAGCAGATGCAGCGGGTAGTTGACGGCTATACCTATCAGCACACTACCGATACCGATAACGACTGCACTCACCATCGGAGTGACGAGCCGGAGCGCCGCCATACCTGTCAGCCAACCGAAACTGACAGCCAACATAATAAGGAAAATATCACGGCGACGAGGAAAAGCGTACGCCAAGAGTGCAATGATTAGAACGAGCGAAAGAGCAAGACAAAGGAGAGTGTCCGTCTTGATGCGGCGCGCGTTTCCCACCGCTATAACAGGCGCACCAATTAGACGGATGTCCAAATCGGGATATTGCGATTGAACAGTTGCTATTTGGGCGTTGAGTGAGTCTATCAGTGCGGCATTATGCTTCGTCTCCGTGGCACCGTAAGGGCTATCAAGAAAAGCGTATATACGCTTTTCGGTTGAAAGTCGAAAGTTCAAAGTCGAAAGATTGATCAATCCCAGTGGGTCGTGCTGAATGACCGTAGCAAACGCTCCGGCTCCGGGCGTAGAGAGAAAAGTCTTATCCCGCTCAAGTGCCGCATGAATAGCCTCACGCGTGAAAAGCGAATCCATTCTCTCGTATATAGAGTCCGGTATATACAACGGCATCATGGCGTAGAGAGAGGAGAGCTGAGAGTCCGAAGTCGAAAGTCGAAAGCCGGAAGCGGAAAGTTGCTCTTCAATCTCATACAGCGCATCGGAGCGCATGTCTTCATCATCGCCCTCGACGATAAGGACTATTTGCGATGCCGACTGTTGGTTCTGAAATGCCTCAAGCGACGCGCGCTCTTCGTCCGTGACAGGGAGAAAGTCCATGATATCCTCATCGTATCGCAAGGACACAGCAAGCCCAATGAGCACGATGAGCACAACACTTACACCAATCCACAACACACGGCGATGGGCTGCGAAGAAATCATATATTCGTAGGAGCCACTCTTTCATCAATGAACTTAACAGGTTTGCGACTCTGCGCAGGGAAATTGATATGCTGAATCACGTCCGCAGGCAGAATCTCTATATCAGGAGCTACGCGCAATCGGCTACGGAAGTGGTCTTTGAGCTGTTTAATCGCTTCGTCTGACTGGATAGCGTTGTCGCGAATACTGATACGCACAATCACTTGGTCCGTTCCCGCGTCGGACGGTCTGACAACCACCACGTAGTTGCCAACAAACGGTGTGTTATCCAATACGTCGTTGATAGCAGGCGGATAGATGGTTGTTCCCTTGAGTTTAATCATATTATGCTTCCGTCCGACAAGCGGCGTAAGGCGGTAACTGTTTCTGCCACAGGCACATGGCTCTACCACTTTAGCGGCAATATCGCCTGTTCGGAAGCGCAGTAACGGCATGCCCTCCACTCCAAGCGTCGTCACAACTACCTCGCCCGCTTTTCCATCAGGAACGGGTTGATCATCGTCACCGATAATCTCCACAATAATGAGCTCGGGATGCACATGACCTCCGCAAGCGTGCTCACATTCGGAGAAAGTAGCTGACATCTCGGTGGACGAATACGTAGCGTAGAGTTCCACTTCCGGCCACTTATCGTGAATACGTTGCCCAAGCAGATTGAGTTGGAAATTCTGGTCGCGTAATCCCTCTCCGATACCGATAATCTTGCGAATAGAGGAGTGGTGATAGTCTATATTATGCTGCTCGGCATATTCGATGAGACGCAGAATAAACGACGGGACACACATAATGGCCGTTGGGTGCAAACGCTGGATAGTGTCCCACTGCAGTTCTGGAATACCATTTCCGACGCGAATAATACTTGCCCCCATCTGGCGTATTCCTAACCAGTATGCCAATCCCGCCATGAAGCGTTTATCGATAGTGGTCATGAGTTGAAGGATATCTCCTTTATGTAATCCCGCGCACGCGAAGGACTTATTCTCGTTGTAAGCCAAACGCTGGAGGTCTTTTTCCGTACAGCCAAAGACAACAGGGTCGCCCAAGGTGCCGGAAGTGGTGATATAATCAATAATCTGCTCACGAGGAACGCAGAGGAAGTCGTCATTATTCCGCTGCAAGTCCACTTTCTCGGTGAATGGCAAGCGATGTAAGTCTTCCATCGTGCGGATAGAATCGGGGGCGATGTGGTGAGTGGCGAACATGCGCCGATAGAATGGCGAGTGCTCGGCTAAATAGGCTATTTGTTGACGCAGTTGGTCTTCTTGAAACTCGCGAATACGCTCTATTGATTCAAATTCGATATCCATTGTATAAATTCATTTTTCCATTGACGGCACTCGTCTGTGCCTTTGATTGTAGATGCGCCAAAACCATGACCGCCGGTTTGGTATTGGATGTACTTATGGGAGACGTTATTTACAGTAAGAGCCGAATCCAATAATTCAGCGTTTTGGTACTTAACGACGGGGTCGTCCACACAATTGACTAAAAAGACCGGCGGGCAGTCGTGTGGTATATGCTGCTCGATGGAGAGCGAGTCACGCAACGGTTTGTTCCACTGTCCCCACACGCCTAAAGCACCTCTGCGGGAACGTTTATGCGCATATCGCTCGTCCGCCATCGTCACTACGGGATAGATAGGACACAGGAAATGCGGTTTATAGGCGGTTTGGTTGTGGGTGTAGGACATCATCGTCAGATGTCCTCCTGCCGAGAACCCCATAACTCCTATTCGCGCGGTGTCTATATGCAGCGAGTCGGCTTGATGATAGACTTGTTGTAGCGCAAGTTCGACATCGTTGAGCATCTTGGGGTACTTATTACCAATACCGAGCACGCGATAACCAATAATATATGCCGACACATTCGCGACATGATATTTGAGCACAAACGCATTGATTCCTTGCGACTGCAACCACTTAGCTACACCTACTCCTTCCTCTTTCATGTCCAGCCACGAGTAACTTCCACCCGGGCAGACAATAACGGCTGTGCGTGTGTTAGATGCGCTATCTGCCAAATAGGGCGTGAGAAGTTGTTCGGCAGCAGAAAGCGTGGCGGCACAGAGCGTAAGGAATATGATTAGTCGAAGTCTTCGCATAGGGCTTGTGCTGTAAGTTGTGAAGTCATAGCTACACCGCATAGACCGTGTAGGAAGATATTCTGTCCGGTGAGGTAGAGTCCTTTAACTCGTGTACGCACCGAGCCGACGGATTGGGTCATACCAAACATAGCCCCCTCGGGCGAGAGATAGTCGTCGCGGTAGGTGAGGGAGGTGGAAGAGAAGACGGCTGACATACAGTTGCGGATGTCAGGATAGATTGCCTGAATGAGGTCTATCACTTCCTGCTCCTTCTGTTTCTTATAACATTCGTAGTCGGCATAGTGCACTTGGCGATTCTCTTTCCACTCAGGTTTGAGGTCGTTATAATCCAACGGCATCACCGTTTCAATCGTACGCGCAAAAGTTTGTCCTACCTCGCTGCAGGGCGTGAAAACCAGCAGCTTATTTTCAGGCAGATAATGCGTCACCTCATCGTAAGGAAGCGTATTAGGCTTCAAGGTGATATAGGTCTTGAACGAGCCGGATGTTTCCGGAGTCGTTAGAATGCGCTTAATCGTAGCCGGGCGATAGAAAGGTATCTGCGAGATAGCAAGCAGTTGTTTCGGGTGCAAATCGGATACGACCGCATCGTAGGACGTGACAAGCGACTCTTTATTAGTAACCTTAAACTTTGCTCCATCCATTTGGATAGCGGTCACCTGCTGAGACAAGAGTACACGTCCACCGTGGCGCGTGATAAATAGCGCTAACTGGTCTGCAAGTTTCTGGCTTCCACCCACAAAGCGATATACTGTTTTATGGCTCTCCAACCACTCGGCTTCACCGATTAAGTCCGACGGATTATGGTCTAAGGTAGTAGGCACCACATCTGCCTTGATACCCAATTGCGCTAAGAGTTGCGTCACGGCACCTTCAGGCTCGACTCCGGTCAATATATGCATTCCTGTGTACCAAGTCTCACCATCGCGTTCGTACGAATAGAGTCCGCCACCGTAAACAGGCAGTTGCTCCAGGACAGTTACCTCATAGCCCTTCTGCGCCAAGAGTGCGCCGGTGAATAAGCCCCCTACTCCGGCCCCGATAACCGCCACTTTCAGACGATTCGAATGAAGCAAAGCCGAATAATGTAACTCCAAGGACTTCGTACGACGCTTAAAGTCTCTACCGAAAGAGGGATCATCTGCGGCTATTGGCGGCAAAATCTCCACCCTGACTTTATTGGGCTTGAGCGCAAACTGATTGCGGCTGAGGTAATCCACTATACCTTCCATAATAATAGGCTGTATCGGCAGTTGGTACTTCTCAGCATAGTACGCCGCTCCACGATGGAAACGTCCAATCTCACCGGTTGATGTTCTTGTGCCCTCTGGATAGAGCAATAACGAATATCCCTCCTCTGTCACCCGCTTGATAATCTGCTGCTGGGTATCTTCGTCTAACGAGATAGGGAAGAAGTTCAGTTTGCGAACAATAAAGTGGAAGATAGGATTATACCACAGATAGTCCTTCACCATAACAACCAGTTTAGGCGATAGGGACAGCAAGAGGATGATATCCATATGCGACTGGTGGTTACAGATGACCACGGATGGTTTGTCTCCAAGGTGAATATTATGCGGATTATCTATGGTGTAGCGGAATCCGGGCTGTCCTTTGCAGTAGAATGTGGCAAGACGCTGCATTTGCTTATGGAAGCGCGCCCTACTCTTCGGGTTGTCACCGCGAATGAGGAAGAATAGCAACGTGTAAGGCGTAACAAAGAACAGCATCAGCACGCCAAAAATGGCAAAGCAGAACACCGTTCGCCAATACATATTGATATAGCCAAAGAGCAATGCTCCAAGGCATAGGAAACAGTTTAGTATGCTGATTCGTGTAAAGTCTTTCGCCGGCTTGAAGTGACTGACACGTTGCTCTTGCGGCGGATAATAGACACGAACGGGAACAGGTATAAGTTGTAAATTATGCCACGCGGAGAAAACCAGTAGTTCCAATTCGGCTTCATAGCGATTGGTAAGCAAACTCAAGCCATATAAACGGCGTAGCGGGTAAATCCGAAAACCAGACTGCGTGTCTGGCAAGTTAATCGTTGTTTGCAAGCGGAACCAGAAGTTAGAGAACTTATTGGCGAACTTGCTTTTGCTGGACATATTCGCGTCGGTGAACTGCCTAACACCCACAATCAGATTATTCGGATGCACATCCAACGCCTTGAGCAGGAGCGGTATATCTTCGGGATAATGTTGTCCGTCCGCATCAATAGTCAAGGCATAGTCAAAGCCTAACTCGATTGCTTTCTTAAATCCGGACTTCAACGCTGCGCCCTTACCTTTGTTGCGAGTATGCGTCACAACAGTCACCTCAAAATCAAGTGTAGCGAGTAGCTGTGGCGTGTCGTCCGTACTGCCATCGTCCACAATAATCACATCGCGCACAAACGAATGTACACGACGTACCACATCGAGGATTGTTCCGCCATTATTAAAGGTCGGTATCAGGGCACAAATATGTTGCTGTGAATTGCGCATGAGGTGTGTCTAAGTGAGTAATTAAAACAGAGCACGTGTTGTCTTCGCGCATCGTTAGATGGAAGACAATAGGCATATTAGGAGTGACCACTTGTCGGAACTTCAAGTTACGCACTGCCGTCCAACGAATAGGCTTATGCAGTTGTTCGGAAAGCAACTCCTCTGCTATCTGTACCAAACACGCTCCCGGCACAATAGGCTCACCGGGAAAATGGCCGGAAAAGATAGGATGCAAAGCATCAAAACGGATTAACATTCCGCTTTCGACTTTTGACTTTTGACTTTCGACTCTATATAAACTATCTCGTAACGACATTACTAAACTCAATTATCGTTGTGTCTCCATTTTTATCTATCAGTTCCACTCGTTGGGCAACTTTCCTTTGCTCGTCCATGATGACATTCACCGAGCGGAAGAGTTTCTTGCTTTCTCTCCGTAGCTTGTCGTCCGACTCTTCGGCTCCGGATATAGAAGCCATAATCATTCGCAGCAGATTCTGTATCTGCGGGCTAACGTTAGACTCTTGTCCGTTCATTTCCCATACGACGGCGTTGGGAGACGTATATTCCCATTTCAGATAGTCCGGTGCACGATACACCATCTTACCTTGGGACACCTGCGGTTCACGCATCATCGCAACGTGCTTGGTCTGCGTAAAATCAGCCGTGAGGTTTAATATAACGGATAGGATAAGAGTTAACATACTATTTGGCAGTTAAGACATACGCTTTGGCGATATTGTCAGTGTGGTCATGTATCAGTTGCAGCACGTTGTCCCATGCTTCCACTTGTTCGTCGAACTCCAGCACGAGTGCGTTGTTAATTAGTCCCAAACTCATCTGCGTCTCCACATCGCTCAACGCACAACGAAGCGACTGTTTGCCTTGCGAGTACGTAGAGTTATAGCCATGATTACCCGTCAGGATGGCGATAAGCGAAGCAATCGTGTTGTGGGTGGATTGAATGAATGGTGTGGGTTTGAGCTGCTGTTCATCTCTCTCAATCATCTCTTGTAGGAAACGCATCGACTGCAGCATGCAACCCCATTGCGTCGCGCAAACGATAGCATCGGGTAACTCGATTTGTGCATCCTCCAGTGCGCGTTTAGCCGCAGCCACTATTCTACGCATCTGCGGAGTCATACGTCTTGCTTCTGCAGGGGAGACATATTGAGCCAAGTCAGCATCGTCGTTCTGTTCGGTCGATACAACCACTTGCGCATGACGAAACTCAGCCTCTGATAACTCCACCGGCGCGTCCGACAGAATCAGGGACGACTCATTACCACCAAAACCAAAAGCATTACACAGCACATGGTGTAGGGTATGGTGCGTTGTGCGAGTGGTAGGCACAATCAGTCCGTCTGCCGAATGACTCCAATTTAAGTTCGCAGGCACAAAACGATGCTGCATAGCGATGAGACAAATGACAGTCTCTAACCCTCCGCTCGCCGATGTAGTGTGACCGGTAAAGGCCTTGGTACTACTTACCAATGGCATCGTGTCGCCAAAGACACGCTTTAGAGCAGCTGATTCGCTAAGGTCATTATTCGGCGTAGCAGTGCCGTGTGCATTCACATAATCAATATCCGTAGGCTGTAAGTGAGCCATCTCTAACGCCTTGGTCATCGCCAAGTACGCTCCTTCGCCGTTCTCGGACGAGGCGGTCTGGTGGAAAGCGTCGCACGTGTTGGCATAACCGGCTATATATCCCAAAATCGTAGCACCACGACGTATCGCATCCTCTTCGTTCTCCAGCACGATATACCCTGCCCCTTCGCCCAAATTGAGTCCGTGGCGGTCCGCGTCAAACGGACGGCAAGGTTGTGCATCGAGAATCATGAGTGTGTTAAAGCCGTTCAAATGGAACCGGCTTAGGCTCTCGCTACCACCAACCAACGCTTGCTTAACCTGTCCTGTACGGATTAGGTTCGCACCTAAAATGATTGCATTAAGCGCCGACGAACAAGCCGTAGAAGGAGTGAAGATATTTACCATTTGGTCATTAGTTAAGTGTCGCGCGATAGCCATAGTTGATTCGCCCGCCTCGTGCAGACGAATATATTCCGCTGCTTTCCCCTCGGCGTAATCGCTCCAGTGCTGCTCTGTCAAGTCCATTCCTCCGACCGTAGTGCCGGAGATGAATGCCATCGAATTAGATGGTTGCAGTTTAGCCATCTCCAATGCTTCCCGCGCCGCAGCGATACCTAATAGTGATGTTCTCGGCATCGGCTCTGCGCCTAAATGCAGCTGTTCGCGTAACTGCTCATCACTGCAAGGCACCTCACCAACCACAAGCTCAGCGTGTGCGCTACGTAGTTGATGCATCACACCCAGCCCTGAACGCTCATTCAACAAAGCGTCCAACGTCTGCGTGCAGTTCATCCCGATTGCACTCACTGCTCCTATTCCGGTGATAGCTATTCTCACTTCGTGCGGTTCGTTTGGATATATTCAGCCATGGCGCGAACGGAACGGAACACTTCTTTACCCGCCTTCGGGTCTGCCAGTTTGATTCCGTACTCGCGGTCTAACAACATGATTAACTCTAAGGCATCTATCGAGTCCAGACCTAATCCCTCACCGAACAAAGGGGCATCCGCATCGATATCGGCAGGGGTCATGTCCTCGAAGTTCAGAGCCTCGATAATCTGTTGTTTGAGCTGTTCAATCAATTGTTCCATATAATTTGTAGTTTTGCGTAAAAGTTGTCTTTGTCTTGGCACTCACACCATCCCGCAATCGCAGAGTTGAGTGCGCTATTTTCTAATGTCGCTTGAACGATAGGGTCTAAGTCTTGTTCCTTATCAAGCACGTAGAAAGCCGTCTCGCCCCAATAGTTATTGCGAATAGCTATCTCGCCGGTAACGATATTCGGCAACGTATAAACGAATAGTGCCGGACTTGGATAATAATTATCTTCGGCGATAGTCTTTAGGTAATCGGTATCGTTCTTTATACTTGCTGAACGGTTAGCCAGAATAACGGCTCTGTCCTCGGTAGGTACAAAGCGTTCGTTTCCTTCGGCTTGCAGCAGTAACTCCGACGCAATAAAGCCCAACCGACTCAGCGTATCCATCTTAAAGAACTTAGGGTAGTCATTTACGTATTGTCGATATAGTTCTACCAACAACTGATCGGCAGTGTTGTTGCACGCTATCGCCTTGCCGTCCAGCTCCACCGAGTTCGGGCTAATCACTATGTTATGAGTTATTCGCATCGTAATCGTATCGCGGCATTGACGCCCCCAAAACCGGAGAGCATCTTTATTATTGTACTTTGTTCAGCAAGTATCATGAGCATTATTGTCTCCAACACACCCGCAGCGCCTAATGTGTGTCCAAAGTGCGGTTTCAGCGCCGAAACAGGCACATGCTGCAGTCCTGCCCGCTCAATCGCCACTTGCTCCATCGAGTCATTATAAAGCGTACCCGTTCCATGCACACCCAACAATATCTCCTCCGTATTCACTCCCTGCAGCACATCGTTTAAGCAGCGATAAGCTCCCTCTGCAGTACGACTGGGCGCTGAGATATGATTGGCGTCATTGTGGATACTACCGGCTTCCAATCGCCAAATGGCATTCGGCATAGACGGACGTTGAATACCATACACCATCGTTGCAGCTGCTTCGCCTAAGTTCAGTCCCTTGCGCTCTGGGCTAAAGGGTTTGCATGGCTCGTCCGAGAGCGCGTGAAAAGCTTGGAAGCCACTTACAATAAACCGAGTCAGTATATCGCAGCCAATGACTACGGCATAGTTATACTGCTGAGCCTCAAGTAAACGCAAAGCCGTTATCTGCGCACAAACGCCAGAAGTGCAAGCGGTGCTCACCACAATCGGCGTATTCGGATTACCAAAGTGCGTTGCAATAGCTTTTGCCGGAGTAAGTAAGTCCAAATGGTCACCCTTTGTGGTAGAGAGAATAAAGACCACATCCTTATTGGACGGCACGATATGAGCAGCTTCAACGGCTTGTTCAGCACTATGAATACACAGCGGCACAAACTCCTGCGGCGTCTCAAAGAGCGACGCACAGAACGGCTCTACTGATGCAAAGCGGTCGGTATAGTAACGTAAACCTGAGCGACCGGACAGTACCGCTTCCATATTTGCCTGCGAACCATCGCCAAGCGGAGAAATAATATGATGTGCCAAGCAATAAATCATTCGTCTATCGTTGCCAGTTTAAGTGTTGAGGTGGCAACCACCTCCTCCCCCACACGAGTTGTGCATTCTATTAGGGAGATATTCATCACTTCCTCTATCTTCTTCGCCTCCGTGAGCAGGCTCTCGCCCACTTGCGGGAAGCGCATAACCTCCATCTTCTTCACAGCGCCGATATAGCCTTTCTTCACGGCTTGACCTTGCTGCTTCTGCATCCACCCTGCTCTAACGGCACACGTCTGCGCTGCGTTTTCCATTAGACCGGCAAGAGACAATACGCCGTCACTCACCAACGGGCACTCAGCCTTCACCATATAACGCGTCACAGCGCTTTCGGCATTCACCTCCGCTACCTTGTCCACAAACACGAAAGGCTCGTGCTGAGGTATCCATACTTTTGCATCCTGCTCCGTCATTTCCAGAAATTATAGAAGTTAAACCACTCGTAAGGGTATTGGTATGCCATTTGTTCTAATCGTCCGGCGAACTGCTGCGCTAAGTCTTGTGCGCGCTCCATACGCGACAATGCAGCATTAGGATGCAGTTCCTCCGTGTAGATATGGTAGGCATTGACTCCCTCTTTTATCACGAACGTGAGCAAGATGGGGCATTTGCTTGTTACGCATAGTTGAAACACTCCGGCAGGCAGCGGCGCCTCTTTGCCCATAAATCGGCAACTAATCGTCTTCGAGCCCATGTTGCGGTCACCGGCTATAGCCAACACTTCTCCACGGAGGAGCGCTTCGTTAACGGCGTAGATATGATCCATCTCGCCCGGATTAACGATAATCATTCCCGCCTTATTCTCATTCAGCACCTTGGCGCGATTAGCCAAAACGACCGCAGACTCACCGCCAAAAAGCAAGATATTCATCTTCTTCGCCGCCGTGTTCATCGTGTAAGCCGCCATCTCAGAGTTGCCTAAATGCGAAAAGAGCAACACTACACTATCTTTGCCTTTCACTTTGTCCAGATAGAGATTCCAATTCTCCACCTCTACATCGAACGTATGCCCCGAATACACAGCAAAGCGATCAACAATGGCTTTTCCAAAGTGGTAAAAACTGCGATACACATCCACTATAGCTTGCACCCGATTGCGACCACGAATACGATGAAACTGATACGAACTGCGACGCTCCGAACCGCGTACTAAACAATACCACACGAGCCACAAGTGCATCACCCAATATATCGGCCGTACACCTACCGCTCGTATGATACCCACTAAAGCACGCTGCATCCAGTGAGTCCCACGCGTCCGTCCGTCCCAACCTGCTGCCATTAGATATGCTGCTCTATATAGTCGTAGAACGCGGCTAATGTCTTTACTTTCTTCAACTCTTCTGCGGTAGGCTTAAAACCGAACTCGCGGTCAATAAGCACCACGATATCCACAAAGTCGAGAGAGTCGATCTCTAAGTCCTGTTTGAGCAATGCCTCCGGAACCAATAACTCCGGCTCTATCTCAAACTCCTCGACAAGAAGATGGTTTACCTTTTCAATAATCTCGTTTTTCTTCATATCTGTCACATGTCACAAATTACAAATCATCTATTCGTCTTAGCACCAACGCACTATTCGTTCCGCCAAAACCAAAACTATTGCTCAGCACGGTCTGCACTGCAGTGTCGATAGTACGCGTAGCCAGATTAAGTGTCGCTGCCGCCGGGTCGATATGCTCCAGGTTAATCGTTGGCGCAATAAAACCATGCTGCATCATCAGAATAGAATACACCGCTTCGGAGGCACCTGCCATCCAGCACTCATGACCGGTCATCGATTTCGTGCTGCTTACGTAAGTACGCTTACCGCCAAATAAACGGGTCAGCGCTACTGCTTCCTCGGCATCACCTTGCGGCGTGGACGTGGCGTGGGCGTTGACATAGTCGATATCGTCCGCGGTGAGTTGTGCATCATTGAGCGCTCGCGTCATCGCGATATACGAGCCTTCACTACTCGGCTGAGAGATACCGCCACCGTTACTCGAGAAGCCGTATCCGCACACTTCTGCCAATATCGTTGCACCGCGCGCTACGGCGTGGTCATAGTCCTCAAGAACTAATGCTGCAGCACCGCCACTCGGCACCAATCCATCCCTATCCACATCAAACGGACGGCTCGCTTTCGTCGGGTCATCCACACGCTTGGAGAAGGTGCCTAACGCATCAAAAGCCGCCATCGCGTACGGGTTCACCTCTTGCGCGCCACCGACAAGTACCATGTCCTGAAGGCCCTGACGAATAAACATTGCTCCTAATCCAATAGCGTGACTACCACTCGCACACGCTGCACTCACGGAGAAGTTAATACCGCGTAAGTGGAAGATAGTCGATAGGTTCATGTTCACCGTTGAGTTCATCGACTGGAAGATAAGTCCGCTGCCGAGCAACTCCGTATCGTGTTTGGCGAGCATCAACTCGTGCATTTCTACAGTAGGCAAAGCCGTACTATCGTTTCCGAAGAGCACGCCCACTTCATTATTCAGCATATACTGTTCATCCACCTGCGCTTGCTGAAACGCTTCCCGAGCCGCCATATACGCATACTGCGCCTCTTGAGACATGCCAATGCGCAGACGGCGATGCAACAGCGCCTTGAGGTCAGGATTATCTACTATGCCTGTCAACGGACTACGAAAGCCATAGTCCTTGCGCGATGGGTCATAACCGATACCGCTCTTCCCTGCACGGAGAGATGCGACTACTTCGGCGGTGTCATGACCTATACACGACCAAATACCTATTCCTGTTACTACAACTCTTCTCATCCCATTCCTCCGGCTATATTGATCACTTGTCCTGTAATATACGCTGCTTCGTCGGAGCACAGGAAACTGACTAATGCTGCCACTTCCTCCGGCTGACCGAACCGACCGGCTGGTATCGTCTTCTTAAGCGCGTCCTCATCGAGGTCGGCTGTCATATCGGTAGCAATAAATCCCGGTGCTACAGCATTCACCGTCACCTTACGCGATGCGATCTCTTTGCTTAGCGCTTTCGTTGCTCCTATCAGTGCAGCCTTTGCTGCTGAGTAGTTCGCCTGACCCGGCATTCCTATCACACCCGAAATAGACGCTACATTCACTATACGACCATAGCGTGCACGGAGCATACCGCCCAGCACATGGTGCGTGATGTAATAGAATCCCTCGGTCGTGGTATGAAGCACACTATGCCAATCGCTCTCCGTCATGAACACCATCAATCCGTCCTTACGGATACCCGCGTTATTAACCAGCACGCTGATATGTTCATTCGGATGCGCCTCGTCCCACTGACTCAACGCGGTTTCTATAGCCTTGCCGTCCGTGACGTCAAATGGTAATAACTCAGCATGGCCACCCTCTGCCTCTATCGCGCTCAATGTCTCTTGCGCTGCGGCAAGGTGGGTGTTATAGTTAATGAGCACAGTGTATCCGTCCTTTGCCAGGCGGATAGCTATTGCGCGACCAATACCTCGACTCGCGCCAGTCACCAAAGCATAATTCTTATTCATCTACAATCTAAAATCTACAATCTACAATAAGGCGTAGCCGCCCAATCTAAAATCTCCCATCCGGCGCAGCCGTCCCTTTATCCTCTCCAAGTCCTCATAGAATGGTGTATCCTCCACTATCGTTGGAGTCAGCTTCCTAATCGCCTCGTATTGCGCTTTAGTAGCGGGTGCAAGCTCATCGGCTATGCCCAGACAATCAACCGCTTGCGCTAACGCAAGGTATAGCACAGCCAGCACTTCGTAGCAGTTATTGATTACCTGAGCGCATAACTCCGCGCTATTGGTGCCCATCGACACGATATCCTGATTATCGTTATTGTTCGGTATCGAGTGCACGTAGTTCGGCATCGCTAACGTCTGACACTCCGCAGTCGTACTCGTCGCCGTGAACTGGCACGCTTGAATACCATAGTTCAGACCCAATGTTCCTAAGTTGAGGAACGGAGGTAAGATGCCGTTAATGCGGTCGTGGCATAAGTAATTCAACTGCCGCTCACTCACCATCGCCAAACGCACCATCGCTATCTTCATCTTATCCGCCTCAAGAGATATATAGTCGCCGTGGAAATTACCTCCGTGATACACATTCTGCGTCTCCGGATCGACGATAGGATTATCGCTCGCCGCATTTAGCTCGTTGTCTATGACTTGACGGCTATATGCCAACGTGTCGTATATCGGACCTAATATCTGCGGAGCACAACGCAACGAGTAATACGGCTGCACCTTGTCCTTGAAAACCTTAGTACTTTGTACCTTGTCCCCTTGTACATACAGTGTGTTTTCGCGTTTGAGCAATCGTTGGCTGCCTCTACTCAGTTCGCGCATCTTCGCTGCAATAACGATTTGACCATTCTGACGGCGTGCCTCATTGAGCGGTGCTGCCATCAGGTCGTCATAGCTTCCTGCTATCTCGTTCATCCACACGGCAGCTAACGTTGCCCAATGCAGCAGGTTCTCGCAATCCAACTGGTTGATGGCACTTATTCCTGTCATCACACTCGTTCCATTCGTGCAACTCAGTCCCTCGCGGATATGAATAGACAGCGGCTTCAATCCGCACTCTTCTAACACTTCCTTCGTCGGCCGCCACTCCCTTTCGACATTTGTACCTTGTACATTGTCCCCTTGTACATCGCTCTTGACTCTATAATGCACTCTGCCCTCACCTATCAGGCACAACGCGATATGCGCCAACTGCACCAAGTCCCCACTCGCTCCTACACTGCCGTGCTTCGGAATATACGGATAGATGCCCCGATTGATAAACTCGGTCAGTAGCTCCAATAGCTCCGGATGAACGCCGCTCTTTCCTTGCGCGATTGAACTAACGCGGGCGAGCATAGCCGCGCGCACGTAAGCGTCACCCAATGGCTCGCCTAATCCCGTAGCGTGAGAACGAATAATATTATACTGCAACTCACGCAAATGCGCATCATCTACACGCCATTGAGCCATCGGGCCAAAACCCGTGTTTATACCGTAAATGACTTTATCGTGCGCAAAGGACTCCAGGAACCGATAACTCGTCATTACCCGTTCTTTCGTCGCCGTGTCCCAGACCAACTGTCCGTCACCGAACACTATTTTCCGTACTTGTTCAATATCCATTTCACAATCTCAAATAGGCTTTAGCCGTACAATCTAAAATAAGGCGCCAGCCGTAAAAGGTTCATCTATCATCTATCATCTATCATCTATGCGGCGCAGCCGCCAAATCTACAACCTGGCTCCTCGCGCCAGCACCGTTCTTCCAAACCCGCCGTCGGAGTATATCGTCTGCATCGTCACGCTCCGCATCAGGTCACTGAACAGCGCCACGCACAACTGCGCGCAGTCGTCCGCACTCGCGTTTCCCAAGGGCGACAACTGGTCGGTATAACGATACCAATAATCCAATCCGCCCCAACTGCCACCGGCTTTCGTCGGCGTCGGGGACTGACTGACGATGTTCACTCGTGTCTTATTATGCGCACCATAAATAGCGCCAAACTGACGAGCTATACTCTCCAATAACGCTTTCGCATCGCCCATGTCGTTGTAGCCATCACAATACCGCTCCGAACCCAAATACGACAACGCCACCACACTTCCATACTCCGATATCGCATCTAACTCCAACGCTGTCCGCAGTATCTTATGCAACGACAAAGCCGACACATCTAACGTCTGCTGAAAATAATTATAGTTCGCTTCCTCATAGCCCTTATGCCTACGCAGGTTCATGCTCTGCGCTACGCCATGCAACACAAAGTCTAATTTCCCGCCCACATGCTCCTGGGCGCGCGTAAATAATGCGCGCAAGTCGTCCAGCTTCGTCGCATCACATGGCACTAAGAGCATACCATGCTCCTTGGCCAAGCTGTCTATTGTCCCTAAGGCGATAGCGGAGGAGGTATTCGTCAACACCACCTCGGCTCCGGCAGACGCACAAGCCAATGCCACATGCCATGCCAACGAACGCTCATCGAGCGCGCCAAAAATAAGTCCTTTTTTACCAGAAAGGATTCCCATATTGCATCATATATCGTTTCAGCCCGCAAATATACTACAAAAAAATGGAATAGACAAATTTTTTTATCGAATTTCGTTAAATACACGTATTTATACGCAATAAGATATAAAATTTGTCGGTTCGCACGTTAGCGCGAACGTACATTCGGGGGAATTGACAGAGTCAAGGCGGCGTCCGAAGGTACTACATTTTTTTCTTAGTCTTCATTTTTGTGCTCCCTTTGCGTACGTCCCGCAGGACGCGAACCACCATTCGAAGGATCCCTTTTGAAGTGAACCCTAAATGTTAGACAAAAAACATTTGGGGGTCAATTCAATTGGGAGTTACATGGAGACTTGTATAAAAATGTAAATAGAAATTTATACAAGCTATATCGTATGTGATTTAGTATTAGATGGTTACGGCGTGACTTGTATAAAAATATTGGTAAGAAATTTATACAAGCTATAAGAAGCGAAAGGGAACAAGCTAAGCGGAGAGAGGTGAAGATGCAAGAATAGACAAGCTGGTACGTTCACTCGCTTGTCTATTTTTTGTTGGAAATATAGACCGAGATAGACAAGCTGGTATAGACAAATGATTGGACACAATAGCTTGTCTTTTTTTGTGTGAATGCAGCAAGAAAAAAGAGACAAGCTGGTGCGGGAGAAGTGTTTGATTATAAGTAAGTTGTCAGCAAGAAAAAAGAGACAAGCTGGTGCGGGAGAAGTGTTTGATTATAAGTAAGTTGTGTGTAGGCTTGACTTTTTATATAACCCTTTGTTGTGTAGTTACTTGTCTTTTTTTGTGTGAAAGCAGCAAGAAAAAAGAGACAAGCTGGTATAGACAAAAGATTGGACACAATAGCTTGTCTATTTTTTTTTAGGATGGAGCAAGAAAAAAGAGACAAGCTGGTAAAACGAGCAAGAGAACAGGCAGAGGAGGAGGAAAAGGGATAATTTTATTAAAACTATCACTTTTTTTTGTATATGTCGGAAATTTGTTGTACCTTTGCAGCGGAAACAAAACGGCATAACTACTATTATCAATTGGAAGTATAGCATATTGGTTCTGACGTTGGCGGCAGTGCTGCTGAGCGGATGTAAGTCTCGTGCGGTCGAAGAGGCGCGAGAAGTGATTACTGTTGCCGACAGTCTTCGTGCAGAAGGGCAAGGCTATACGGATAGTGTAGCTATAGCGGAGGCGTATAATACGTTAGAGAAATGGCAGTATCTCTATCCGACGGATTATGTGCATGCGTGCTATCACTATGGTCGTTTGCTGCGCAATAACGAGGATCCAGTTGCTGCGATGCAGGTGTTTATCAACGGCACCCATTCGCGCACAAAGGATTACCATATTCTCGGACGGATATATAGTAATATGGGTTCCATCAGTCATTTGGCAGGCGAGTACCAGTTGGCATATGATATGTATCAACGTTCCGCTGATTTGTTCCTCAAAAACGCCGACACCTTATTATATTATTATGGGCTAAACAACATGGCAGTCGAGTTGGCGGAACAAAGAGATACAATAGCAACTATAGTTCTTTTAGATTCGATACTGCATTGCAATTCTGCTGATGTCATTAGAAAGACAAAAGAGACGATGGCTATAATGTATCTAAGAAATCAACAATATGAGAAAGTCATATTGGAGTTAGACACGTTAGAAATGTATGGATATAATGATATTTTGAAATACTTAATGAAGGCACAGGCTTATGAATGCCTCGGACAACAAGATTCGGCTCTTCATTACGCCAATTTGTTGGCATCGTCAACGGCAGACGCTGCATACCTGATATCTGCATATTATACTATATCTCATGAGGATACCACATTGACGAGTGATAGAATTCTATCTATAACATCTGCACGGGCAGATGCTCAAAATGAATGGGGGTTACAACATGGTAGGTATTCACAATCAGTACAATTATTAGAGCAAGACTTAGATCGAAAGTGGGAATGGAGAGGGTGGTTTATTCTTGTGGTGATTATAATCTCATTGATTTCTATTATAGTTATCTCACAAAAACGGCGTATGCACCAAAAGATGATGCGGAATATTTCGGACAAACATTCAAGAATAACTATCGAGTCTATAAAAACACATATTGATACATCGGACCTTGAACAGACCCTACATTGGAAGAAATACGCGGCGATGAAAATTGAAGCGGATTTAT
>ONMT01000117.1 GCA_900319025.1 uncultured Bacteroidales bacterium | reverse complement strand
ATAAAGGCCCTATACAGCTTACTCTTTTTGAAACCGAAGCGCCGCAATACGACTCTGCAAAGACACAAAGCCACGGTAAAATATTTGTGCTTGAACACGACAAATCAGGCGACGGACGCATTAACATCAACGATTTGGAATGGCAGTACCTGAATGAAGACGGCGATTTCAGAAGCGACGAAGTGACACACCTGCGCGACGAGGCCGATATCATCGTAACCAATCCACCGTTCTCTCTATTTCGAGAGTTTCTTGCATGGACAGTAGAAGCTGACAAAAAGTTTATTCTTATTGCCAACAAGAACTGTATCACTTACAAAGAGGTCTTTCCACTAATTAAACATAATAAGCTGTGGGTAGGAAGAACACCTATGAGCGAGGATCTGTTGTTTGAAATTCCCAAATCATTAGTATCAAACTTTGTTCAGAATGGGAAAAAAGGAAGCAAATACAAAGTTGTTGACGGAAAAGTTCTTGGACGTTCAACGAGTATTTGGATTACAAACCTTGAACATGGTCGCCGCCATCAACCATTACAGCTAATGACTATGGAAGAGAATCTTAAGTACAGCAAGCATAAGGAAATAAAAGGACGAACAGCTTATGACCGCTATGACAACTATGACGCTATCGAAGTTCCATATACAGATGCCATACCGAGCAATTACGAGGGGGTTATGGCTGTACCTATATCTTTCCTTGACAAGTATTGCCCAGAACAGTTTGATATTTTAGGAGTAACTCAAAGGAACAACGACCCGTATAAACTAAAAAAGTATTCCACCAAACAATATGCTAATGCAAATGACTTAAATGCTCGTGGAGTAATAATAATAAACGGTGTTCCCAAATCAATGTATGCACGAATACTAATCCGCAAAAAACCATAACTATGAAAACAACTTTAAGAACCTACACCGTTGGAGAAATCTGTGATGGTTTTATCTACAACGAACTTGAGGGTAAAGGACTATATGGTCTTTCCGGGCGATTGACCATTCAGCCTGAGTACCAACGTAACTACATTTATGCCGACGGAAAGAAAGATGTGGCTGTCGTTCTGTCCACCTTGCACCGTTATCCGCTTGGCATCCTCTATTTCAACAAGACCGACGGCGACCGGATGGAAGTACTTGACGGGCAGCAACGCATTACCTCGCTTGGCCGCTTTGTCACTGGCAAGCTTAGCATCATTGATGACAACGATATTCCACAATACTTCTCCTCGCTTTCTAATGAGCTGCAAACACAAATACTCAACACCGAGCTACTTGTATATGAGTGTGAGGGTACGGAGGACGAAATACGCAAATGGTTTGAGACTGTCAATATAGCAGGCGTGCCTCTAAACTCTCAGGAGCTTCTCAATGCTGTATATAGCGGAGAATTCATTACTTTGGCAAAAAAAGAGTTCAGCAATTCGCAGAACGCCAACATACAGAAGTGGAGTCACTTCATTTCAGGTGCCGTTAACCGCCAGGATTATTTGGAACGCGCCTTGCAATGGGTGAGCCGCAACAATGTAAAAGAATATATGAGCTTACACCGCCACGACACCAATATCGAAGAACTGAAACAGTACTTCAATAGTGTTATCAACTGGATAGAGTCGGTATTCACCGATGTCGAATCAGAGATGCGGGGGCTGGACTGGGGACGGCTCTACGAAAGCTACCACAACCAACCATACAATACCACTGAAGTGTCGCAGATGGTAAACCAACTTTACGGCGATCCTTTCGTAAAGAACCGCAAAGGCATTTTCGAATATATCCTTGGCGGATGCGCTAACAAGAAACTATTAGACATCCGCATATTCGACGAAGCAACTAAACGAATCGTATATCGGCAACAAACTATGGAAGCTACGAAGAGGGGCATAAGTAACTGCCCTCTATGCGCCATGGGGGAACAATGCCAACCGCACAAAAATTTGGCGGCAGTCTGAAATGGATGCCGACCATGTCGCAGCATGGAGTAATGGTGGAGCAACGAGCATCGAAAACTGCCAGATGTTATGCAAGGTTCACAACAGGGTAAAAGGCAACAAATAAACCACCTTACTCTATTTATTTTAGCCTCATCTGTTCCTCATCTTCATCACTCAGAGGTGAGAAACGTGCGGGGAGGGGGGGAAGGTGGGGCGTTTGTCCTCCCCTCACATAGGGAGGGATAGAGGGTAGGACGGCAATATAGCCTATA
>ONMT01000078.1 GCA_900319025.1 uncultured Bacteroidales bacterium | reverse complement strand
CACTATGCAACTGCCGGATTTGGATATAGGGGAAAGAACTTTGCTGTTCATGCCGCATACCGCTATCGTTGGCAAAGTAGTGTAACGTATCCTCACGAATTTGCTATACCTTACGACATAAATGCTACTACACATAATTTTGTACTTACTCTAAATTTCCATACACAGTAGGACTTACAGCGTCGTACCCAAGAAACCGGAAAACTCAACAAATATCAATTAAAAAGGTAAATGCCCCTTCAATGGCGTGCCGAAACTCTACGCCGTGACCGCGTAAGCGTAGCGATGAGATCGGATTACAAAGATTCGGTAGACCTTAAATCCTGTCTTCAGGAGTTTTCACGAGAGAGTGGTGCGACGCTTTTTTATAACAATACGACAGCGCTCAATCGAACGCTGTCGTATTATTTTGTCCTATCGGACGGAGCAATTAAAGTATTGCTTTAATTCAAAATTAGAGTCTTGCTTTAATTCAAAATTAGAGTATTGCTTTAATTTAAAATTAGAGTCTTGCTTTAATGGCTTTTGATTCGGCTTCGTAACCTGGTTTGTCGAGCAAGGCAAACATGTTCTTCTTATATGCTTCTACGCCCGGTTGGTTAAACGGATTGATGCCAAGCAGGTAACCGCTGATACCGCAACCACGCTCAAAGAAGTAGATTAACTCACCAAGGTAATACTCATTCAGTTCCGGAAGTTCAATCTTCATATTTGGTACACCGCCATCTACGTGTGCTATCTGAGTACCAAGTTCTGCCATCTTATTGACTTCGTCAACACGTTTACCGGCAAGGAAGTTCAGACCATCAAGATTCTGTTCATCGTGTGGGAAGATTACTTCGTGATTGGGTTTAGCCACAGAAATAACTGTTTCCATCAAATGGCGCTCACCATCTTGAATATATTGACCCATAGAGTGTAAATCTGTTGTGAAATCTACGGAAGCAGGGAAGATACCTTTGTGCTCTTTACCTTCCGACTCTCCGTACAATTGTTTCCACCACTCAGAAACATAGTGCAATTTCGGGTGGAAATTAACGAGCAGTTCTATTTTCTTGCCTTCTTTCTGATAGAGTACATTACGAGCTGCAGCATAAAGAGCTGCCGGGTTTTGCTCAAACGGAGTGTTGATTCCGCATACTTCCATCATTCTCTCTGCGCCGTCTATGAGTTTGTAGATGTCAAATCCTGCGCATGCGATAGGCAGCAGACCTACAGGTGATAATACGGAGAAGCGTCCGCCTACATTATCTTCGATAACGAATGTCTTATAGCCCTCTTGTGTAGCGAGTGTGCGTAGTGCTCCGCGTTTAGCGTCTGTGATGCAAACAATCAGTTCTTTTGCTGCAGCTTTGCCTGCTTGTTGCTCCAATTGGGTCTTGAGCAGACGGAAAGCTAAAGCCGGCTCAGTAGTCGTTCCGGATTTAGAAATTGAGATGATACCGAAGCGTTTACCTTTGAGCAAATTCTGTAACTCGTAGAGATAATCCTCGCCGATATTCTGTCCGGCGTAAACGATTTGTTTTCCGCCTTCGAGTTGTGCAAAGGATGATAAAAGTGCCTCATTTACTGCTTTTGCGCCCAAATAACTACCGCCAATACCGATACAAACAATAATGTCGCATTTCTCGCGTAGGAGGTTTGCGGTTGCTTGAATATCGTCTAATTGGCAGCGGATATCACTCGGTAAAGTGAGCCAGCCGAGGAAATCATTACCTAATCCGGTCCCATTTACGAGGTCGGATTGAGCTTGAGCTACTTGAGCTTTGTAAGATGCAACTGCGGCATCAGTGGTCGCTTTTGCATACGAAAATTGAATGTCTTTCATTATTTATGCGTTTTATATTTATTGCAGTTTTTGCGTTAGTTCTTTCACTACAATCGTTGGCGAGTGATGATTGAACAATATATCATAGATAGCATCAACGATTGGCAGATTGACGTGCACTTTCTCGTTCAGTGCGTGAATAGCCTGCGTGCCGTAATATCCTTCTGCTACCATTTCCATCTCCATCTGTGCAGCCTTAACGGAATAGCCCATGCCTATCATCTGTCCGAATTGGCGGTTACGGCTAAACTTAGAGTAGCAGGTAACAAGAACGTCGCCCAAATAACCGCTTGCATTGATATCGCGCTGTTCATCTTTGCCTAAGGCATCAGCAAAACGCTGAATCTCCTGTATAGCATTGGATATGAGCACAGCTTGGAAGTTATCGCCATAGCGCAGACTGTGGCATAATCCCGCTGCAATAGCGTAGATATTCTTCATTACGGACGAATACTCCAAACCATTGACATCTGTTGAAGGTGTGGTGCGCACAAAGTCTGTATCAAAGAGCATTCCTAACTCCTTGGCATAAGCCGCATCGCTGCAGCCGATTGTGAGGTAGGATAGGCGCTCTAAAGCTATCTCCTCGGCGTGACAAGGACCGGCAATAATGGCTAATTTGTTCATCGGCACGTCAAAATGTTCATGCAGATAGTCGGTTATCAGCACATTCTCTGTCGGAATCATTCCCTTCACAGCGGAGATAATGGTTTTGCCAGTAAGCTTGGTACGAATCTTCTTGAGCGATTGCAATACATACGGCGACGGAATAGCCAATATTAGAATATCCGACGACTTGATGACCGTATTAATGTTCGCCGAAAACGTTATACGGGACACGTCAAACTTAGCATTTGTTAGGTAGCCCGGGTTCTTTCCTGTTGCTTGGAACTCGTTGATTGTGAGCTGTTTGCGCATGTACCAATTGATATGCTCTTGATTGAGCATCACAATCTTTGCCAGCGCGGTTGCCCAACTGCCGCCACCTAAAATAGCAACTCGTTTATCCATAATTGTTATTGATTAACTTCCGGCTTCATGGTCGGAAACAGTAGTACTTCTTGTATTGTTGGTTGGCCGGTCATGAACATCGTCAAACGGTCGATACCTATGCCGATACCGGATGTAGGAGGCATGCCGTACTCCAATGCACGCATAAAGTCATGGTCTATAACCATCGCTTCGTCGTCACCTTTATCGGCTAACTTCATTTGCTCTACAAAACGATTATATTGGTCAATCGGGTCATTCAGCTCGGAATATGCATTCGCCAGCTCCTTGCCATTAACCATTAACTCAAAGCGTTCTGTCAGACCGGGTTTAGAGCGGTGCATCTTTGTCAGCGGAGACATCTCAACCGGATAATCGGTAATGAAAGTCGGTTGAATGAATGTGCCTTCACATGTCTCGCCGAAGATTTCGTCAATCAGTTTGCCTTTACCCATCTTATCGGTATCTTCTACGCCTATTTTCTTTGCAATAGCGCGAATCTCGTCTTCTGACATCGTGCTTAAGTCGTAGCCTGTTTTTTCTTGAATAGCCTCCAGAATAGGCAAGCGGCGATAAGGTGCTTTGAAGTCCACGATATTTTCGCCGATCTGTACTTTCGTCGTGCCGTTCACAGCGATGGCTATACGCTCCAGCAACTGTTCGGTGAAAGTCATCATCCAGTTGTAGTCCTTATATTGTACGTACAGCTCCATGCAAGTGAATTCGGGGTTATGGCTGCGATCCATTCCCTCGTTGCGGAAGTTACGACCAATCTCATACACACCTTCAAAGCCTCCTACAATCAGACGTTTGAGGTATAACTCCGTCGCGATACGCAAATACATATCTACGTCGAGCGTGTTATGATGTGTAATGAATGGTCTTGCCGAAGCGCCACCGGCTATCTGTTGTAGGATAGGGGTCTCAACCTCTGTATAACCTGCTTCGTCGAACACTTGGCGCATAGTGCGTAAGATGGTTGCGCGTTTGAGGAACGTATCTTTCACGCCGTCATTAACCACAAGATCCACATATCGTTGACGATAGCGCTGTTCCGGGTCATTAAAGCCGTCGTATGCCACTCCGTCTTTGTACTTAACGATAGGCAGCGGACGAAGGCTCTTAGCCAATACCGTTAACTTCTTTGCATGCACGGAAATCTCGCCCATCTGTGTGCGGAAAACAAAGCCCTCGATGCCGATAAAGTCGCCAATATCAAGCAGTTTCTTGAATACTACGTTATACATGTTTTGCTCGATAGTAGTCGGTTGTTCGCCTTCAGCGACAGGTGCTTGTATATCGTCGCGCGATACATACACTTGAATACGGCCTTTTGAGTCCTGAACCTCAATAAACGAAGCCTTGCCCATAATACGTTTGGACATCAAACGGCCGGCAATACGCACTTCCTTTCCCGTGAACCATGCGGCTGCGGGTTCAGGATCGCCTTCGGCGCGGTCAACAAATTGAGCTTTTATGTCGGTTGAGTAACCGGTTACTACGTATTCATCTGCGGGGTAGGGATTGATGCCCATCTCACGCATGGTTTGTAAACTTTGTCTTCTTACTTGTTCTTGTTCACTTAATTCCATTATATTGTGTACTTTAATTATTAACTAATCTGGTTTCTTTAATCCGGGAACTGCATCAAATATGCCTTAATGAACTCATCTATATCGCCATCCATTACGGCATTCACATTGGACGTCTGGTAGTTCGTACGATGGTCTTTGACGCGACGGTCGTCGAACACATAACTGCGAATCTGCGAGCCCCATTCAATCTTCTTCTTGCCTGCTTCCACTTTGGCAGCTGCTTGACGGCGTTTTTCAAGCTCCAACTCGTAGAGTTGACTTCTCAAGTGCCGCAACGCATTCTCGCGGTTCTTTGGCTGGTCACGAGTCTCTGTGTTCTCAATCACTATCTCGTCCGGCTGATTGGTTAGCGGGTTGATAAACTTATAGTGCAAACGAACGCCCGATTCCACTTTGTTCACGTTCTGTCCTCCTGCGCCGGAGCTGCGGAACGTGTCCCAACTCAAGTTTGCCGGATTAACTTCTATCTCGATGGAATCGTCAATAAGTGGTACCACAAACACGCTCGCAAAACTTGTCATGCGCTTACCTTGTGCATTGTAAGGGCTGACGCGCACAAGACGATGGACGCCGTTTTCGCTCTTCAGATACCCATAAGCCATATCGCCTTCGATATTGAACGTCACGGTCTTTATTCCCGCTTCGTCGCCTTCTTGCAGGTTCTCTATCGTCACTTTGTAGTCGTGCTTCTCGCAATACCGCTGATACATGCGCATCAACTGTTCTGCCCAGTCTTGTGCTTCCGTTCCGCCTGCGCCGGAGACAATCTTTAGCACAGCCGGCATTTGGTCTTCCTCGTGAGAGAGCATATTCTTCATCTCGAGGTCTTCCACTTCCTTCAACGCCTTAGCATAAGCGGCATCCACTTCTTCTTCGGTCACTAAATCCTCTTTGTGGTAATCGAAAGCAAGTTGCAGCTCTTCCGTTGCCGAACGCACGCCTTCATAGCCCTCTATCCAACGCTTGATGCCTTTCACCTTGCGCATTTGAGCTTCCGCAGCTTTCGCGTCATCCCAAAACCCCGGAGCTTGTGTATGCAACTCTTCTTCTTCCAGTTGAATACGCTTCTCGTCAATGGCTAAATACTGCTTTAATTTATCCGCACGCGTTTGAATATCTTTCAGTTGTTCTATTGTTATCATACTTCTTGTTAGCTAATTACTCCGCCAATGCTCCGTTCACTGTGAAAACGTCCTCGCCGCGATAAATCAGCAACTGACCGTTACGCAGCACTTTGCGAATCGGCATCACTTGTGTTCTGTCCGTCACGCTTTCTATTCCTTGTGGAGTGCTAAAATACCAATTAAAACTATAATTATTTTGGGCGTCTACGGCAGTTAAATTGCCGTAATCATCGTA
>ONMT01000019.1:19864-49154 GCA_900319025.1 uncultured Bacteroidales bacterium | reverse complement strand
TGTCGCTAGCGTTCATCCTGAGCCAGGATCAAACTCTTCGTTGTAAAAAAAATTATAACTTAGCTCAGAATAATCGATTTATTAGATATCGTACCTTTTGACGGGAACATTTTATTTCCCAATTCTTGTACTACATCATCACTGATTAAATCTCTAAAAGATCGCTTGATTTTTGGTTCCGAATCATTTTTGAGCGAAACCGGCTGCAAAAGTACTGCTTTTTTTTGAACTGCCAAAATATTTAGAAGAAAAAATGCATTTTTTTGTGTTTTTTAGTAATTTTGCTACTTGGAAGTTGCAAAATGGGGTATTATTCGTGCGCGCAGGTGTGTGCGGGGGCGCATGTATAGGCGTAAACGTGTATGCGCGCACTATGCGTAGGCGCAAAATTATATTAAGGAATATATATAGTAACGCAGAAAAAATGCAGAAAACATATTAGGATCCCGATAGGATTAGGCTTCTAACATAGTAATATCATAATAATCACATAATAATCACCTAATAATTTCTCGAATTGATGGGGGAAGGAAGGTGGAGGTTGGAAGTTGGAAGTTAGAAGTTGGAAGTTAGAAGTTGGAGGTTGGAGGTTGGAAGGTGGAGGGACAAAAAAAAAGAAGCGCCGGAGCGCTTCTTTTTGGTATGTAATAAAAAGTTATTACAATGATACGAAATTAGTCTTGGATAGAGAATTCGTACTCGTACGTAGCAGGATCTGTCATCTTGCCGTTAGGATCGTTAGCCCATTTGCCGTTGTAGATAACCTTGAACTCGAAGTTCTTGGGATAGTCGCCTTCCCAGCTCCAAGTATTAGTACCTGCATCATAGGTCATTTCACGTTTAGAATCACCCCACGATTCTGTTTCAAAGTTACCGGTAAAGATGCAAACGTCACCAGCAGTATAGGTACGATTAGTAATAGTAATGATGAATTTACCATGACCAGCAGGGATGTCAGCGCCGGCAGAAACCAACTCGAGTTTGAGTTTACCAACTACACCATATTCAGAAGTGAAGGTGAGTTTAACTTCGTCGCCAGCTTTAGCGCCTTCGTAAATTTCGAAGAGAGCATCGTCGGTTGCATACCAACGTTTACCCATATCTTCACCCTTAGCGTTAATGTCAACGCCATTACCGTTATAAATACCAGTAGCTTCAAATACGCCATTGCCTTTAGCAGTCATCTCACGCCAAGTCCAATCAGACTCACCTTGCCATGCGGTTTTATACCAAGCAGTTGCAAGAGGGTTCTTTTCTACAATCGGAGATGTCATCCAGTTCTTAACTTGTACGTAAACGACTGCATTTTCAGCCATACCGATAAGTTTAACCTCACCGCTGTTCTCGAATTCGAAATCGCCATCACCTTTCAGGATGAAGGTATTGTTGTGAGCCTCATCCGGTACGAGCGGAGTAGCAGCAGCCTCGTCGAAGTTCGGTCCCCATTGGTAAGACCATGCGAGAGGCACTGCGTCTGTAGAAGGACGAGCGATAGCTTTAACAGCACGGTCAGGAGCGTACACAATAGTTGCAGCATACCAGTTCTCAGCATCAGGAACGGCCTCGAATGTGTAACCGTCATAGTTGATGTCGTAGTTGTGTTGTGGCTCAACATCTGTAAAGTTACCTACGATGTAAGCACCTTTCGGGCAAACTTCAGCGTAAATAGCGATTGTGGTTTTACCTGCACCCGGAGCTGCGATTTCAGGAATCTCAATTTCAGGATCATCGCCACCACCACCAGGAGTAGGAGTTGGAGTCGGTTTCACAGGTTCATCTTTTTTGCAACCAACCATAGCGATTGTTGCAACAGCCAAGAAGGCCATAAATAATTTCTTCATACTAAAAAAATTTTTAATTAGTTAATTAGTTAAATTATAAAGTTAATTATGATATATAAGCGGACTTATATTCACTTATATATTTTAGTTATCGGTATCATACCCAGGGTTCTGTTTCCAGAGTCCGCCTGAGGTTTCAATCATCTTACGTGGGATTGGGAACCAGTCGGTGTGGTTATCTGCAGCAGCTGGTTTGAAGTCCCAAGAGCCTTTAGCATACTTATTGAATCGGATGAGGTCACGGCGGCGTACCATTTCCCAAGCGAACTCACGTCCACGTTCGTCGAGAAGTTCGTCGAGGTCAAGCGAGCTATACGCAGGCATGTTGACACGAGTACGGATGAGTTGGAATTGCGGGTCAGCGAGTAGTTCAGCACATTTAGCTTCGTTGCCAGCACGTTTAGCAGCTTCGTACTGCATGTAGAGAACGTCGGCATAACGCATAAGAACGAAGTCGTTGTCGCAATATTTGTTTACACCGTTCTTAGCCACTTCGTACTTGAGTAGACGTGCACCATCAACGTGTGTAGCGTCGTCAAGTGAAGACACTTTCTTACGGATAACGGCTTTGAGTTTACCTTTATCATCCATAACGAGAGTATCCATCGAGGTATCGTCAGCATAAACCGGACCGAGGAACCATCCCCAACCGTCGCAGCCGTGTGTACCCTTCAAGCTATCGCAAGGACCGCGGAGGTCTTTACCATACTCATAGCGATCAAGGAAGTCTTCGGGCGCGCAGAATCCGTTCCATGGTTTCTCTTTAAGTCCCCAGCACTTTTGGTGCATGTAGTTGAGAGTCAGCATGGTGATACGGAGTTTGTTCGCCATTTTACCAGCAGCGTCACGATAGTCGAATGAAGCATTACCATCCTCCACGATAACGAAGATATTCTCGAGGGAGTTCTCGTTATTGATTTTGAAGTTAGCGAAGAAGTCGGACTCAATCTGATAGGACTTGGAGTCGATAACTTTCTGGCAGGCTTGGATAGCTTTGTTGTAGAAGTCGTTGACAGTTTTAATATCGCTGATACCGCAGTTCTCAGGCGTTACGCCAAAGGATGGTGCATTGAGATAGAGGCGAGCGAGTAAGGTATAAGCCATACCTTGTGAGCAGCGTCCGTAGTTTTGTGCACGATTCTCAGCAGTAATAACGGGCAGATTAGGAGCTTCGGCTTCGAGTGAAGTAACGAGTTTATTCCATACTTCCCAAGTCTCGGATTGTGGAACAGCCGCAGAGGTATAGTCCTCAAGATACGGGATACGTCCGAAAGCGTCGAACAAGGTATAGTAGTAATAAGCGCGGAGCACTTTAGCCTCTGCAGTAAACTGTTTATAGATCTTCTCATCCATTGATTTTTCGATAGGAGCGAGTTGGCTTAAGATTTTGTTACAGAGAACAGCACCTTGGTTAGAGTATTGCCAAACGAACTCGAAAGAGAGGTCGTTAGCAGTCCAAGAGTGGTCATTGAAGCCTTTCCAGTATCCATCGTCGTTCCAGTCTTGACCCGGATTACGCACAGGGTTGACGCACTCGTCAGAAGAGAGGGTATTGATACCCCAATATCCCCAGTGGTCATGCAACCATTTTACTTCGGAATAAGCTTGTCCTACAACCATAGCGACGTTATCCGGATTGGAGAGCATCTCTTCAGCAGTAGGTTTTCCGTACACCTCTTCCTCGAGCATGTCCTTACAAGAAGTAGCAAGGAGAGCTACCGCGGTGAGGGAGATAATAAATAACTTTTTCATATTCTATTCAATTTATACGGTTAACATTATAAGAGGTTAAGACTCAATCCAAACATTACGTTGCAAACGGAAGGATAGAATCCAGCAGCGTCGATACCCGGGCTCCAGATGGAAGAGGTATCCACCTCAGGATCGATACCGGAGTATTTAGTAATGGTGAATACGTTTTCAGCAGTAGCGTGGAGACGCAGTGATTGAACGTATTTGGATTCCGGGAAGCGGAAGGTATAACCTACGGTTATGTTATCGAGTTTGAGGTAAGAACCATCCTCGAGATAGTAGTCAGAGAATACACCTTGACGATAAACAGCAGTGTAGTTAGCCAAGCCTTGTACGTCCTTCATGAAGACGTTGAGACCTTGTGACTTTTGTGGACCATACGCCCAGCGTTTTACGTTGAGGACATCGTTGCCAACAACACCACGGAAGAAGAGAGTGATGTCAAGGTCTTTCCACTTGATGACGTTGTTCCAACCGAAGGTCATGAGCGGTTGCGCATTACCAATGACTTGGAGTTTGTTCTTACCGTTTTCATCCTTCTCATAGATGAGTTTGTTCTTGTCGGTGATAGATTCTACTTTGTATCCGTAGAACGTACCAACAGACTGACCCTCGACAATCTTTTGCGTGTTAACACCTTGGATACCGTTCTCACCTACACCACCGCAAAGCATTTCGGAGTAGTTGAGGTCGTATGTTTTACCTTCGAGTGTAACTTGACCGGAGAGTTTCTTAATCTTGTTGTCGTTGAACGCCATTGTAACAGTAGTAGCCCACTCCCAGTTATTGCGTTGTACCGGAATACCGGTAAGTGCGATTTCAATACCCTTAGAAGTGATTTCACCGCAGTTAGCAAGGAGTTTGTTGTATGGGAACGGAGGAGTCGGAACGTCATATTCCCAGAGGAGGTCTTTGGTATCACGATAGTAGAGGTCGATGTTACCAGAGAGACGGTTCTTGAGGAATGAGAAGTCGATACCTACGTTATACTCAAATTTGCGCTCCCAACGGAGGTCGGGGTTAGCGTTTTGGTTAACACCATAAGTCTTTACCCATGCGCCGTTGTACCAGAACGTACCACCAGGAGTAAGGAGCTGTTTGGACTGGAGGTCAGAACCGAGGTTGTTACCTGTGATACCGAAACCTGCACGGAGTTTGAGGTCGTTACACCAGTCTTGGTCCAACATGAAGTTCTCACCGGAGATACGCCAACCGGCACTGACAGCCGGGAACCATCCCCACTTGTGGTCATCACCGAAACGGCTCGAACCCTCAGCACGGATAGAGAGTGAGAGGAGGTATCTCTCGTCGTAGTTATAGTTCACACGTGCGAAAGCAGCAGCAAGCACGTTCGAGTTACGCCATGAGTTAACGTTCAGTTTGGTTTTGTCGGTCAAACCGTCCGCCATGGAATAGTATTTATAGTTATCGGTTGGGAAACCGTTGTTCTCGATCTGTTGTCCGTCCTCATAGAAGCGTTGGTACGAGAAACCAGCTACAGCGGAGATGCTGTGCCCGTTCCAACCGTTCGCGTAGTCGATGGTACCTTCGTAGAGCTGGTTGAAGTTCGTCCAAGACTTACGTCCTGCGTTACCAGCGTTTTCAAGGTCGGTGTCATACTTTTGCGAAGTGTACCAGTAGTTATGGTTGTCACCCTCTTCGAGAGCTGCGAAGGCGTTGATCTTCAATCCCGGAACCGGTTTGATGTTCAAGGTAGCCTTTATAGAGCCGCGGAAGTAGTTACCATCCTGATACGACTCTTTCTGGTCGGTACCTGCGATTGGGTTGGATTGTCCAGAACCGCTCGGGATGAAATAGCCCGACATGGTTGATTCGTCCTTAATAGGATACGTTGGGTTCAGTGTAGCAGCTTGTTTGAAGTCACCGCAGTCGTAGTTGTTCTTATAGTGCATATACGAGAAGTCGTATTGGAACTGGAGCCAGCCTTGGAGCGCTTTTTGGTCCGCAGCGAACTTAGCGATGATTTCGTTACGGTCGGTGTTTTTAGCAAGACCTTCGGCGTACTTATAGTTAACAGAGGTACGATAGTTGAAGTTCTTAGTAGCACCAGAGAGTGCGATATTGTGGTTGGTGGTAACAGCAGCTTTTTTCATAGCAGCAGCCATCCAATCGGTATTGTACTCTTCTCCATTAGCACCCGTGTAGAGCACAGGTTTGATTTTGCCGCCAGAGAGTTCAGCGAGGTTGCGGAATTGTTCCGGAGTTGCGAAACCGGTGTTGGTACGCGGAACGGAAACAGAAACGTAGGAGTTATACTCTACATTCATTTTGCCACACACATAAATAGTCTCGCCACCTTCGCCATTTTGTGCGCGTTTGGTGGTGATAAGGATTACACCATTGGTACCACGAGTACCATAGATAGCAGCAGCGGAACCGTCTTTGAGGACGTCCATAGAAGCAATCTCGTCCGGAGCGATGTTGTCGATACTTGAAACAGGCACACCGTCCACGATGTAGAGAGGCGTTGAACCCGTACCTTTACCCAGCGTAGATGTACCACGGATCTGGATAGAATAACCGCCTTGGGTCGGGTCTGAAGAGGTGTGGGCGATGTTCAAACCAGCCACTTTACCTTGCAGCAAGCCGACAGGATTGGACTTGACACCGGCGTTGAAGTTCTCTGCCTTCACAGAAGCAACAGAACCGGTCACTTCTTTTTTCTTCTGCGAGCCGTAACCGATAGCTACGACTTCCTGGATTTCGAATGCATCCTCTTTGAGGGCGACTTTCATGCCATTTTTAGCAGGAAGCGTCTGCGTTTGGAAACCCATGTAGCTGAATTGGAGTTCAGCACCTTCGGGGACGTTGAGTTCGAAGTTACCGTCAAAGTCGGTAATAACACCGGTAGTAGTACCCACTTGGATAATACTTGCGCCGATAATCGGTTCGCCGGTAGATGCCTCAACAACTGTACCCCGGATTTGAGCCTGAGCCGTAGTAGCAAAGAGTACGGCAACAGCCATCAAAACGAGCGATAAAAGTTTGTGTTTCATCATAGATTTTTTAATGATTAATTATTAATGAATAATGAATATTTATTCTTATTTTTCTTTAATAAACGCTACGCAGAGAGCTCCGAGCAGGAGTAAACCGCCAGCGACAGCCAACATTCCTACCTGCGCGCCTGCGCATATGTATTTAAGGAGCAGACCTCCGCAAAGGGCTGCAACAATCTGAGGAATACAAATCGTGCAGTTGAACAATCCCAGGAGTGCACCCATATGCTTGCTGCCCGAGATAGCGTTGGTGATAATCGTGAAGCAGGTAGCTCAGCCACAGCACGTACTGGTTATGCACAAACATCACCGATATAAAGCCGACAGCTCCGACGATGAGTGAGATAGCGTATGCGCCCTTATTGCCGAACCAGTGCTCCAATTTAGGCAAGAATGCAGCCCAAAGGAGTGAGCCGACTGCCTGTACGCAGAACACTACTCCAACCCAGTTGCCAGCTTTCTGGAACGCTTCGTCGGCAGCACTCACGCCGTCCCAACCAAAGCAGTTACCAGCGATACCGCCGTTAGAGTACGTCCACATATACATAAATGCAGCCCAGCAGAAGAACTGTACGAGTCCGACAGTGATGAAAGCGCGGACGATACGACCTGTGTTTTCTTCGGCTTCGGCTGTTTGCTCTTGTTTCTTATTAAGTCCGTGAAACTCTGCGTACTCTTGCGGATCCATTTCCTCGACAACAAGGAAGGTATAGAGTGAGCAGAGGATAAGGATAGCAGCGCCGACGTAGAATGACCACTTCACCGAATCAGGCACAACGCCTTCTGGAGCGGTATTCGCGATACCAATCCACGTAAAGAAGATTGGGAAGAGATATCCTACGACTGAGCCAGCGTTACAAAGGGCAGACTGGATAGCATAAGCTGTACCTTTCTGTTTCTCATTAACCATATCGCCAACCATCATTTTGAACGGCTGCATAGCGATATTAATAGACGTATCAAGGAACATAAGGGACATCAGTCCGAACCACATGGCGGAGTTAAGGCCAAGCCACACACGCTGCTCAAAGGAGAAGTCTCCCGCATTAGGAAGCAGAATCATCACTGCTACCGCGATGAGAGCACCGATAAGGAGGTAGAATTTGCGGCGACCGAAGAACTTACCGAACCACGTTTTATCAGAAAGGATACCGATAATGGGTTGCACAATCATTCCCATCAGCGGAGGGAGAATCCAGAAGAAAGAAAGTTGGTGTGGGTCAGCGCCAAGAGTAGCAAAAATTCGCGATATATTGGCAGATTGTAATGCGTAAGCAATTTGTACGCCAAAGAAGCCAAAACTCAGGTTAAATAATTGTGTAAGAGACAAATCCCTTTTATCCATAGATACTAAATTTAAGTTTGACGGTGCAAAATTACTACAAAAAAATGATATACACAAGAGAAAAAGCATTTTTTTTCATTTTTTTTGTAAAAAAATTTGCCATTACACATTTTTTCACTACCTTTGCAATAAATTTCGGAAAATGTGTTAAAAATAGGGTTCGCCCATGAGAGTATGACAAGACATGAAGAATTAATCGCTGCTTTGCAGCATCATTTTGGTTTCGATTCGTTTAAGGGGAATCAGGAAGCAATCATTAACAACGTTATTGACGGCAAGGACACTTTTGTATTGATGCCGACAGGAGGCGGTAAGAGTTTGTGTTACCAATTGCCATCGTTGTTGATGGATGGCGTTGCGATAGTAATATCTCCGTTGATTGCGTTGATGAAGAACCAAGTTGATGCGATGCGTAACTTCTCGGAAGAGGATGGTATAGCCCATTTCATCAATTCGTCGTTGAGTCGTCCTGATATAGCGGCAGTGAAGGAGGATGTATTGGCAGGTAAGACGAAATTGTTGTATTTGGCACCAGAGTCGTTGCAGAAGAGCGAGAATATAGATTTTCTGCAGGGGGTGAAGATATCGTTCTACGCAGTTGATGAGGCACATTGTATTTCCGAATGGGGGCATGATTTCCGTCCTGAGTATCGTCAGATTCGTTCGATGGTAGAGCGTATCGGTAAAGCGCCAATTATCGCTTTGACCGCGACAGCTACTCCGAAGGTGCAGCATGATATTCAGAAGAATTTAGAGATGTTGGATGCGACGATATTCAAGTCGAGTTTTAACCGTCCGAATTTGTATTACGAAGTACGTCCAAAAACAGATGACGTAGATAAGGAGTTGATTAAGTACATTCGTCAGATGGACGGTAAGTCCGGAATTGTATATTGTCTTGCGCGCAAAGAAGTAGAAGACTTAGCGAAGACGTTGCAAGTGAACAATATCAATGCTCTACCCTATCACGCCGGTATGGATGCTCCGACGCGGACAAAGAATCAGGATGATTTTCTGATGGAGAAATGTCAGGTTATTGTAGCGACGATAGCTTTTGGAATGGGTATTGACAAGCCGGATGTACGATTTGTAGTGCACTATGATATTCCGAAATCGTTAGAGGGTTACTATCAGGAGACCGGTCGTGCGGGACGTGACGGCGGCGAGGGACAATGTATCTGTTTCTATAGTCCGAAAGATATTGAGCGCCTGCGTAAGTTCCAGCAAGGTAAGCCGGTTGCAGAAGTGGAGATTGGTAACCAGTTGCTATTTGAAACGCAGAGTTATGCGGAATCGACTATCTGTCGCCGTAAACTATTGCTCCACTATTTTGGCGAAGACTACACGCAAGACAACTGCGGAATGTGCGATAACTGCCGCAAGACGTATAAAATGATAGATGCTGCAGAGTTATTAGGTATCATTTTAGAGACTGTTCAGCAACTGAATGAGAAATTCAAGGCAGAGCATATTGTAGATATACTGAAAGGTTCGCACACGGCAGCCGTACAGAGTTATAAGCATAATGAGTTGGAGAATTTCGGTGCAGCAGAGGACGAGGAAGAATCGACCTTACACGCAATTATTCGTCAAGCAATGCTGAGCGGTTATCTGTCCAAAGATATCGAGTCTTACGGCGACTTGAAGTTGACGGCAGAAGGTCGCAAATACTTGAAACATCCGACTAAGTTCGAAGTGCCGATTGAGGTTAAGGACGAGGATGATGACTCGCTCATGGAGGCCGGTGCAGGCGGTTGTGCAGCAGCAGATGATGTGCTGTTCTCAATATTGAAAGACGTGCGCAAGAAACTGAGTAAGAAGATGGATGTGCCTCCGTTTGTGATTTTCCAAGACCCGAGTCTGGAAGCGATGGCAACATCTTATCCTATCACGTTTGAGGAGTTGCAGAATATTCCGGGTGTAGGAGCGGGCAAAGCCAAACGTTATGGCGACGAGTTCTTGCGCGTCATTAAGGAGTATGTGGATGAGAACGAGATTATCCGTCCGGAGGACTTGCGCGTTCGTACAGTAGCAAAGAACTCAGCACGTAAGATTAGTATTATTCAGGCAATTGACCGTCGCGTAGCGTTGGACGATTTGGCAGAGAGTATCGGCATGTCAATGGAAGAGATGTTGGAAGAGATTGAGGCAATCGTGTATAGCGGTACGAAGTTGAATATCGGCTATTTCATTGACGAGGTGGTTGATCCAGACGAAAAAGAAGAGATATACGACTATTTCCGCAATGCTGAGAATGATAATATCAAGTTAGCGATGCAAGAGTTGGGTGAGGATGACTACGACGAGTTGCATGTACGGTTAGTACGGATTAAGTTCCATAGTGACTTGGGGAATTAATAGTGAATAATGAATAATGAATATCTGATTGGAGTTAAAGGATATTGATATTATCTCACTTGGCTGCTCGAAGAACTTGGTTGATACAGAGCGACTAATGCGGATGCTGAAAGAGTTAGGCTACGTGTGCCACTTTGACCCTGAGCAACCGCAAGCGCCTATATTAGTGATTAACACCTGTGGTTTTATCGGTGACGCGAAAGAGGAGAGCATTCACACTATTCTGGCAAATGCGCAACGTAAGAAAGCGAAGAAAAATCGGCTGGAGGAGTTGTATGTGATGGGGTGTTTGAGCCAGCGATATATGCAAGAGTTGACAGATGAGATTCCAGAAGTGGATGGATGGTATGGGAAGTTTGATTACATGGGGATTATAGATCGTTTGGGCAGTACAAAGGAGCATAGTGAGTCTCGGGAGATATTGATAGAAAGGACGTTGACGACTCCAAGCCACTATGCATACTTGAAGATATCGGAAGGATGTAACCGGATGTGCTCTTACTGCGCGATACCGCTGATAACCGGTCGGCACACGTCGCGACCGATGGAAGAGTTGATTCGTGAAGCAGAGTGGCTGCGTGACCAAGGCGTAAAAGAGTTGAACGTTATTGCACAAGACCTGTCCAGTTATGGGTTAGACCTATATAAAGAACATAAATTGCCGGAGTTAGTGGAACGATTGGCAGGGATTGAGGGAATACGTTGGATTAGGTTGCATTACGCCTACCCGACCGATTTTCCAGACGCGCTCTTGGATGTAATGGCGAAGCATAAGAATGTGTGCAAGTATTTAGATATTGCGCTGCAGCATTGCACAAGTCACATGTTATCCATGATGCGTCGTCATATCAACCGTGAGGAGCAAGATGCGCTGATACATAAGATTCGTGAACGCGTGCCGGGAATTTGTTTGAGGACGACATTGATGGTGGGTCACCCCGGCGAGACAGAAGAAGATTTTGAAGAGTTGAAGGACTGGGTGAAAGCGATGCGATTTGACCGAATGGGTGCTTTTGCGTATTCGGACGAAGAAGGCACCTATGCCAATCGACATTATAAGGACGATATACCAGAAGAAGTGAAGCAACGGCGTTTGAGCGAGTTAATGGCTATTCAACAGGATATTTCCGCCGAACTGATGGCGCAGAAAGTGGGACAGAAGTTGCTGGTGGTGATTGACAGAGAGGAAGACGGATTATGGGTTGGCAGGACAGAGTTTGATTCGCCGGAAGTGGATTGTGAAGTGCTGATTGATGTACAAAGGACAAAGGACAATATACAAATAGGAGAATTTTATCATGTAATTATAACTAAAGCAGAGGAATTTGACCTCTATGGAAGAATATGTTGACTAAAGATCTAATCACCGAAATCGCAGCCCAGACGGGTATGACCAAGCGTCGTACAGAGGAGCTGCTGAATGCCACAACAAATGTAGTGGTAGAGAACTTGCTTCAAGGAAAATCTGTACAATTACAGGGTCTTGGGGCATTAGAGATTAAAGAAAAGAGTGCTCGTATTGTTGTTCATCCTCGAACAGGTGAGCGCACAGAAGTACCTGCCAAGCAACAACTTGTTTTGCGTCCGACAGCAGGTATCAAAGAGTTATTAAATGGCACCAAATAAAGGGAGACGATTATGGAAAAAGTTACATGGACTGAACTACGCAAAGCGATAGCAGAGCGTATGAACGCAGACGAGAAGGAGGTTGCGGCATTTATGAATGCCCTCGTGCCGACAATTACAAAAGCTCTTCGCGAGGACCGACAAGTCCGAATAGCAAATTTGGGAACATTCAAGTTGCAGAGTATTGCGCCCCGAAAAAGTGTGAATGTAGCAACAGGTGAATCGTTCACATTGCCCGGATACGATAAGCTTGTATTCGCTCCCGAGACATCGATTAAGGAGTTACTGGGTAATCCGAAAGCGCAAGCAATTGCGGATGAGAATACTCCGTTAAAGAAACTCGGTGCGCAAGCGGATGAAATCGTAGATATACTGGGTGACTTAGGTCAAGGTCCGAAAGCGACTCCTATAGAACCGGTGACAGAAGAGCCGAAAGTGGAAGAGCCTGTGGTTGAAGAACCAAAGGTAGAACCTGTGGTAGTAGAACCGAAAGTTGAGGAACCGAAGGTAGAAGAGCCTAAGGTGGAGGAGCCTAAAGTTGAGCCTGCACCTATTTTTGTAACGACGAAAGTGGAAGTGAAGAAAGAAAAGAAAAGTCGCACTTGGCTTGTTATAGGTATCACGGTGCTTATTTTTGCGCTGTTGTTAGCTTGTGCATTCTTGTTTGTGGGCAATCGCTTTATCCAATGGGTAGATAGTCTGCACAACAATAAGACCACAATCGAGCAAGTGGAACAAGTTGATTCTAATTCCACGCAAGAAGACCAGAATTTATCGGCGGAGTCTGATGCCAATACGACGAATCAGCAGGTAAAGAGTAACCTGCCCTATCCGTACGATTTCAAGGAGACAATAGCCACTGTTCGCCTGAACGAAGGTAGCCGTTTGGCTCTATTAGCTCGTCGCTACTATGGCGAAACGGACATGTGGGTATTTATCTACGAAGCCAACAAGAAGACTATTCCGCATCCTTCGGATATTCCTGTAGGCACGAAAATTCGCATTCCAAAGATTCCTCGTGAGTTACGCGATTTGAGTAATCCGGAAGTGCGTCAGTTAGTGGATCGATTAATTGTTGAATACAAAGCGCTATAAGCGAAAATTATATCCATATTAGAGGAGCTCGGACGCACAACCTGAAGAATATATCTGTAGATATCCCGCAGAATAAATTGGTTGTGATAACGGGTGTGAGCGGCAGCGGCAAATCGTCGTTGGCGTTTGATACGCTCTATGCAGAGGGACAGCGGCGTTATGTAGAGAGTTTGAGTGCATATGCGCGGCAGTTCTTAGGCAGAATGCAAAAGCCGGAGGTGGACTTTATAGAAGGCATACCTCCAGCTATTGCTATTCAGCAGAAAGTGACAAACCGTAATCCGCGCTCCACGGTAGGTACGATTACGGAGATATACGACTATTTGAAACTTTTGTACGCGCGCATAGGTCACACGTACTCGCCTATTAGTGGAGAGGAAGTGCGCAAACACACTGTGCGCGACGTTGTAGAAGCCATGAATGAGCAGCCCCAAGGCAGTCGCGTTTATCTATTGGCACCGATAACACTGAGCGGAAGAACGATGGAAGAACAACTGCGTATTTGGATGGCAGAAGGTTTCTCACGTTTATGGTGCAACGGCGATGTGGTGCGTATCACGGAAACAACACAAGACCGCATTACTAATTTTGACAATAACACGTACTTGTTAGTTGACCGCGTCATCACCGATGGCGAACAAGCGACCGCTAACCGTTTTGCAGACTCGGTACAAACGGCATTCTTTGAAGGGCACGGAACATGTAAGCTACATATTCAGACAAACGAAACGGAAAAAGAATTGTTCTTCTCGGAACGGTTTGAAGCAGACGGCATTCTATTCCAAGAACCAAGTGAGCACTTGTTTGACTTTAACAACCCGGTTGGTGCATGTCAAGCATGCAACGGAACGGGACAGACGATAGGTATTGACCCAGATTTAGTTGTGCCGGACAAGTCGCTAAGTATTTATGATGGCGCTATTGTGTGCTGGCACGGAGATAAAATGGGTGAGTGGAATAGGCAGTTGGTGATGACGGCCAGCGAGTTTGACTTTCCTATTCATACCCCATACTATGCCTTGACTCCGGAGCAAAAGAAACTGCTGTGGACAGGTAATGACTATTTCAAAGGTCTAAATACGTTCTTCCAAGAATTAGAGAGGAAACAAAACAGCATACAGAATAAAGTTATCCTTGCCCGTTTTCGCGGCAAAGCGATATGCCCTGAATGTGAAGGCAATCGTCTGCGACCTGAGGCTGAGTATGTGAAAGTGAATGGAAAGTCGATTAGTGAAATCTGCGCCATGCCTTTGAGCCAATTGAGCGTATGGTTTAACCAAATCCAATTATCTTCACAAGAGACTCAAGCCGCCAAACAACTGTTGGTAGAGATACGTTCAAGACTGCAGTTCATGGAAGATGTTGGGCTAAACTACCTCACCCTCAGTCGGTTAAGCAACACCTTATCTGGTGGAGAGGGGCAACGTATCAATCTCGCCAAGTCATTAGGAAGTAGTTTAGTAGGCTCTTTATATGTTTTGGACGAACCGAGTATAGGTCTGCATCCTCGCGATACAGCACGACTGATACATGTACTGCAAGAATTACGCGACTTAGGCAACACAATTGTGGTTGTTGAGCACGACGAAGATATAATTCGAGCAGCGGACTATATCATTGAGATTGGTCCAGGTGCAGGCAGACACGGAGGCGAGATATGCTATCAAGGGAAACCTACCGATTTGCATTTTGCCTATAAAGTGCCCGAATTCCGTCGGCCGTGGCATAACTATATTGAGCTACATGGTGCGTGCGAGAATAACCTCAAGAATATTGATGTGAAGTTCCCGCTGAATGTAATGACGGTAATTACCGGTGTGAGTGGAAGCGGAAAGTCATCGTTAGTGAGCAAAGTGCTCTACCCCGCCCTAAAGAAATACTACGGCGGCGTAGCAGATCGCACCGGTGATTATGGCAGTATAAGCGGCAGTACGCATCTTGCTAAAGACATTGAGTTTGTTGACCAGCAGCCACTTAGCCGTTCTTCGCGCTCCAATCCGGTTACGTACCTCAAGGCATACGACGAGATTAGAAAACTATACGCTGAGCAGCAATTGTCCAAGCAGATGGGCTTTACACCGGCACATTTCTCATTTAACACACCGGGAGGTCGTTGTGAAGAATGTCAAGGAGAAGGAACGATAACGATAGAGATGCAATTCATGGCGAATATCACCATCGAGTGCGAACACTGCCACGGAAAGCGCTTTAAGCAGGATGTATTAGATGTGCTTTATCGCGGTAAGTCTATCTATGATATACTGACGATGACAGTTAATCAAGCTGTCGAGTTTTTCAGCGAGGATCCTAATTGTAAGAAAATCGTCCAACGCTTAAAGCCGCTGCAAGATGTAGGTATAGGTTACGTGCAATTAGGTCAATCGTCATCCACTTTGTCCGGTGGTGAGAGCCAGCGCGTTAAGTTGGCGTCGTTCTTAGCTCAAGAAAATGCGAACCCTACCATTTTTGTATTCGACGAGCCTACAACCGGTTTGCACCACTCGGATATAGACATCCTACTCAACGCATTGAATGCCCTGATTTCCAAGGGACACACGGTGATAGTGATAGAGCATAACCCTGCCGTTATTGCAGCTGCAGACCATGTGATTGATTTGGGTCCGGAAGGCGGTGAAGAAGGTGGACGTATCGTCTTTGAAGGCACACCGGAGGGACTAATGAAATGCGAAAAAAGTTATACAGGAAAATATTTTAAACACATATATTATGATGCTAAAAACTAGAATGAGAGAACTTCGTCACTCCGATATGCTCTCTCATATTTCAGGACTTGGGTATTTACCTCGTTGGGCAGTATTACTGCTGGATCTCGCCTTATGTTTCACCGCTTACTGGGTTAGTATTTTAATCGGTCAAGGGGTGTTTGTGTACCACGGAATAGGCAGAGATTTAAATTTATGGACACAATGCCTTTGCACAATGGGTGTTCAACTTGTTTGTTTCTGGATTTTCCACACATACTCCGGAATTTTGCGTTATTCCACGTTTGTAGATACACTAAAAACGCTATTTGCTGTTTTGCTGGCAGGTAGTTCGTTATTGTTGGTAAATTTAGTGATTATGCTAACTACCGGCGAGAAATTTTTCCTCAATACGGCAATCATCATCTATGTTTTGGTGGCATTCGTATTGCTGTTCATCTTGCGCGTAGGAGTAAAAACAATTTTTGAGTCGTTACAACAATCAGCGGGCAACCCGTTGGTGCTTATTTACGGGACGAAAGCAGCTGGTATCGCCATTGCGAAAATGCTTCGCAGTGCCGGCAATACGCCCTATCGTCCGGTTGGATTTATCACAGACCCTAACGACAAGCAGCATTTTCAATTGGTTGGAATGAAAGTCTTTCCGCTCAATGAAAAACTGATTGACTACATGAAAAGCCGCAATATCCGCAATGTGATTGTTTCTCCGATAAAGATGCAAGAAATCAATCCGGCAAAAGATCTGCAATTGCTTATTGAGAACAATATCCATATTCTCACAACGCCGTATTTCACAGAGTTTGAGAGTACGTCAGACCAAGATGCCAAACGCATGGTACGCATTGATTCCATTCAGATTGAAGACCTATTGGAGCGACCGTCAATAAAAATCAACACAGAGAATGTGCGCAATATCATCAGCAAAAAAGTAGTTATGGTAACCGGTGCAGCAGGAAGTATCGGTAGCGAACTTGTACGTCAAGTGCAACAATATAACCCAAAGGCCATTATCTTGCTTGAGCAAGCAGAGTCGCCGTTGCACGACCTCAAATTGGAGTTAAGCAATAAATTCCCCAATACGCGCTTTATCCCTGTTATTGCAGATGTGCGCAATCGAGAGCGCATTGAAGAAGTATTTGCAGACTTCCGTCCGGATGTGGTTTATCATGCTGCCGCCTATAAGCACGTGCCGCTAATGGAGAGTCACCCTAACGAAGCTATTCGCGCTAACGTTTTAGGAACCAAGAACATGGCAGATATGGCAGTCAAGTACGGCGTGGAGCGGTTTGTGATGATTTCAACAGACAAAGCTGTTAATCCTACCAATATCATGGGGGCAAGTAAACGAATCGCTGAAATTTATGTACAGTCACTCTTTAAGCAGTTGCAAAAAGAAGACTCTAACTGCACCAAGTTCATTACCACCAGATTCGGTAATGTCTTGGGTTCTAATGGTAGCGTTATTCCGTACTTCAAGAAACAGATTGCAGCCGGTGGACCTGTGACCGTTACACATCCTGATATTATTCGCTATTTCATGACTATTCCGGAAGCATGTTGTCTTGTGATGGAAGCCTCCACATTGGGTCAAGGCGGAGAGATTTTCGTCTTCGACATGGGGCATCCTGTGAAGATTCTGGATTTAGCAAAGAACATGATTCGCTTGGCAGGATATATTCCGGGCGAAGATATTCAAATCGTCTTCTCAGGTTTGCGTCCAGGGGAGAAACTATACGAAGAATTGCTCAACCAAAAGGAAACCACTATCCCAACCAACAACGAAAAGATTATGGTTGCACGCGTTCGTGAATTTCCATTTACTGAAGTGAGCAAGAACATCGACGAACTCATTGAGCTGACCAGTCATAACAAACCATTTATGACGGTACAGAAGATGAAAGAAATCGTGCCGGAGTTCATCAGTAAGAACTCTGTTTACGAACAATTGGATAAATAGGAAATGCTCAGTATCGACCATCTAAGCATAGAATTTTCGTCGCGCCCTATTTTAGACGACATCTCTTTCTTAGTCAACAAGAAAGACCGCATCGCCTTAGTGGGTAAGAACGGAGCAGGTAAGACCACCCTACTCCGCCTGATTGCGGGCGAATATCAGCCGACGGCCGGTACTATATCCAAAGACTCTGATCTCACGATTGGCTATCTGCCACAAGTGATGCTATTGTCTGACACACGCTCGCTGCGCGATGAAGTCATGTCCATTTTCAATGGAGAAGACGAGGCGCGTTTCATAGCCGAAATGGACCGAACTATTATCGGTTTGGGCTTTGAGCGTAAAGATTTCGATAGGCCTTGTTCAGAGTTTTCCGGCGGATGGAGAATGCGCATTGAATTGGCAAAGATATTGCTCCGCCATCCAGACTTACTCCTTTTGGACGAGCCAACGAACCATCTTGATATTGAGTCTATCCAATGGCTCGAAACATTCCTCAAGACAAGCCAAAGTGCTGTAATTGTAGTTAGTCACGATCGCGCATTTATTGACAACGTTACCAACCGAACGATTGAGATAACGCTTGGTCGCATCTACGACTACGACGTCAATTACTCCAAGTTTGTGGTTCTGCGTCAAGAGCGACATGAGCAGCAAGTGCGCGCATACATGAATCAACAAAAGATGATTCAAGAAACGGAAGATTTCATTGAGCGTTTCCGCTACAAGGCTACTAAAGCCGTACAAGTACAATCCCGCATCAAGCAACTCAATAAACTGGAACGGCTGGAAGTGGATATAGAGGACACATCCCGTCTTAACTTGCGTTTTCCTCCCGCTTCGCGGAGCGGAGACTTCCCTGTTATCATTCAAGACCTGCGTAAGGATTACGGCACGCACACCGTTATTAAAGACGTCAATCTGACCATCCGCCGCGGAGAGAAAGTGGCTTTCGTTGGCAAAAACGGAGAAGGTAAAACGACATTGGTGCGCTGTATCATGGGGCAGCTGGACTATTTTGGTACGCTCAAAATCGGACACAATGTCAAAATAGGTTACTTTGCGCAAAACCAAGCTTCCTTACTCGACGAGAACCTAACGGTCTTTGAGACAATCGATTATGTAGCAGTCGGAGATATACGGACTAAAATTCGCGACATACTCGGTGCATTTATGTTTGGCGGCGAAGCAAGTGACAAAAAAGTGAAAGTCTTATCCGGAGGTGAGCGAAGCCGATTGGCTATGATTCGACTACTATTGGAGCCGTGCAATCTCCTTATACTTGACGAGCCGACCAATCACCTTGATATGCAGTCCAAGGACATTCTCAAAGAAGCACTCAAAGACTTCAACGGCACAGTCATTTGTGTTAGTCACGATCGAGATTTTCTCGACGGGCTCGTGGAGAAAGTATATGAATTTGGCGGTGGACATGTGCGCGAACATTTAGGCGGTATCTACGACTTCTTGCGCGCAAAGAAAATATCCAGTTTACAGGAGTTGGAGTTTTCCAAGCCTACTAATAGCCCAAAACCTACCAATAATTCCAGTTCCAAAGCGGACTATGAAGCACAAAAGGCGGAAGCTGCCGCTAAACGTAAGAAAGAGAAACAAATAGCCGAAACGGAAGCCGAGATTGCGGCTCTCGAAAAGCAGCAGGCTGAACTGGAGGCAATTCTCAGCGAACCGGCTAACCAGACGCAAGAAAACTTTGCTAAATACGAACACATTAAACACACTATAGAACAAAAACTCTACGAATGGGAGTTACTTTCTGAATAATATGTATCAAGAAATACTACACTATCTCAAGACCTTTCTCACTTACGGTGATGAAAAAGCCGCAAAGCAGATTGGTTACACCACAGACAAGACGCTGTGGCAGAATTACCGCGTGGTCATTGTACCCAATGGACATTTGGGAAAAGACATCGTCTATCCCACTATGGAACCCCTTCAAATAACCAAAGAAGGCAAAACCTATGTGATTGAGAACGATATCATCTACGCCGCATTTTTCTTCATCTCGCGGGCGGAAGAGCTGATTGTTTCCGAACGGGATGAGCATAATCGTTTTTTAGCCAAGCACTCTATTTTAGGACAACATAACTACCTCCAAATCCCACTGTTGGACGAGTATGCTCGCGGCGTAATGAAAATGTTGGAACTGCCTTTACCACCTGCCGAATACGACCATATCTATCTCACACACGATATTGATACGATTGCACATTATCGCCATCTGCGCGGGTTCATAGGTGGTTGGTTGACGGCAGGGATGGATCCTGTTTTAGACGCATTGGAAGACATCCATTTAGACCCTGCATACACTTTTCCATGGATAATCAAACAGGACAAGAAAATCCCGGAGGCACAATCCATTTACTTTGTCAAGCACACGAAAGGAAAGGGATACGACTATCCACAATATAAACTCAACGGCAAGGACTGGAAACGCCTCAAAGCCTACCTCAAACGCAATAAAGCGCAGTTAGGCCTCCATTCGTCTTACTATGGAGAAATAATCAATCCTGAACACTACACGCTGCATCGTTCACACTATCTGCGATGCGACATCAACCAGATGCAGCGACTCGCAGATGCTGGCATTACGGACGATTTCACAATGGGCTTTGCAGACCAAGCAGGTTTCCGCCTGCAGACAACTCGTGCCATACGATGGATTAATCCTTTAACCTTTAACCTAACACCTTTAACCTTACACCCTCTAACTGTCATGGATTGCACGCTCAGTAATGACAATTACATGCAACTGAATGAAGATGAAGCCTATTTCCTATGCGAACAACTTCTCACAAAAGTAAAAATGCATCACGGCGACTTATGCCTCTTGTGGCATAATCATATATTTAACCAAAACACCTACCACAAGGCATTGTACCCCAAAGTGCTTGATATAATATAATAAAAAAAGATATTCATTATTCATTATTCATTATCCATTGATCAAGCGCCTGCTCATATTATCCGAACCGCTTACTCCGCCGTCGTACTCACCACGGCTGACGTCGATGATGCATTACCTCGAACAAAACGGCTGGCAACTAACCTTTGAGTGCGCTCCAACCACAACGCATCGTTTTGCAGATGCACTATTCCGCTGCAGGGAGAACCGCTTTACTAAGCGCCTTTGTAAGACCTATAATGCGCAAGATTTTGATGCTATCTTTTGCTCTACGTTCTACTATTTTCCTTTACGCACAGCGCTACGACTAAGTCAGAAATGGCATCTACCGCTTATCATTGACATGCGCGACATTGCTGAGCAATGGGGAAAAGCCGACTATTTCACCTCACCGCTTCCAAAACTTCTTGGCATAGAAAAACTGCTCAGCCGCATCTATGTTCATCGTAACATTAGGATGCGCAACCGCGTACTCCGCCATGCAACTGCCATTACGACGGTCTCACCTTGGCATCAACATTATCTGCAATCACTCACCAAGGCACCCGTTTCGCTTATCTACAATGGTTACGACGAACGCGAACTGCAGCCTAAAGACATCAAAACCGAATCGTTCAGCATTGCATATATCGGCAGACTCATATCCTTACAACTCCGCCAACCTCACTTACTTTTCCAAGCTGTCAACGAATTGGATATCCCGATACAACTGGACTTCTATTCGGAACCGCAGCATGCCGATGCACTACGCGCTTTAGCCGCAAAATATCATATTTCCAATCAATTACACATCCACGACTATATCTCCCGCGATGAGATACAGAACGTCATGTCTCGTGCCTCTATTCTTCTCGCACTCGGTGCACCTGCCGCTATGCAACAACATGGAATCTTAGGCACAAAAGTTTTTGAAGCCATCGGAATAGAGAAACCGTTTATGCTTATCCCTTCGGACGAAGAGAATCTGGCGCAATTAATCAACGAAACAAATATTGGCATTGCCGCTTCCGACGTTGAGACCATCAAAGCCTTTATCCGCGAACAATACAAACAATGGCAACAACAAGGCTTTACCCGCCGCACTATCCACAACAAAAATCGCTTCTCACGCCTACACGAAGCCAAACAATTCGAACAAGTGCTTGCATGACGACAAAACATATACATATTATTGTTTTCGACATTCCATATCCTGCCACCTACGGAGGAGCTATTGACGTTTTCTACAGAATTAAATCTTTGGCGCAATTAGGTATCGCCATCACGCTCCACTGTTTTTACAAGGACGAATTGCACCATTACGAGCAATTAGAGTCGCTATGCCGCAAAGTTTACTACTATCCTCGCCATACTACATGGAAGCAGATGTTGCACATGCGACCTTATGCCGTGGTGAGCAGAAGGGATCAATCGTTGTTAAAACATCTGCTGCAAGATAACGACCCCATCCTTTTCGAGGGACTGGTTTCATGCGATTTATTGAGCCATCCGTTGCTCGCCAACCGTAAGAAATATCTCCGCGAATGCAATATAGAGCACGACTATTACTACGCATTGTCAAAAGCCGCTCGCTCATGCAATAGTAAACTCTATTTTTTAGTGGATGCCATCCGCCTGCGTTTTTTTGAGCGCAACGTTCGCCATGCTTCCGCGGTGTTCGCCATTGCCCACCAAGACGAACAGCATTTCCGTTCACACTACCCCAACCTGCCGGTCATCTATCTGCCGGCGGCACATCCTGATTCAGAAGTAGTTGTTCCGAGCGGTATCGGTTCATATATACTCTACCACGGCAATTTGGATGTGGCGGAGAACTATGACGCGGCACGTATTATTGCGTCAGATATTGCAACGCAACTACCTGATACCCAATTTATTATAGCAGGACGATATCACAATCATGTATTAGATGATATCATAGGCAAACAAGCAAATGTGCAGTGGATACCCAATCCCGATTCCAACCAAATGAAGCAATTGATTGTGGACGCACAGATTCATTTGCTCATTACGCGACAAGCTACCGGATTAAAACTCAAGTTACTCAATGTGCTGTACAACGGCAGACACGTTGTTGTTAATAGTGCTATGGTAACCGGTACAGAATTAGCATCTGTTTGCCATATTGCGGACGATAAACGCGAGTTGGCGGACTTATGCAGACAGCTTAGCGCCACACCAGTTACAGCACAACAAATCGCACAACGCAAGCAACTACTTGCGCAGTATTACGACAATAAACAGCTGGGATTAACGCTTCTCAACAATCTCTAACGGCTATTTCGGCCGCTTGGACGCAGGAAGCAATTTACTGATATGATATGCTAAATTCTGCTGGAACGCAAGAGGATCTGTCTTCGCGTAGGCATAACCATTCTGCGTTAGATTTATCACCCTTGTATGGCGGCTTAGCACCAATCCGGTAATCGTAATATTACACTTCTTGGCGACTTCCTCACCCTTCGGTGATGCCAAATCTATCTCGTACAAAATAATATCTCCTTTGGCTACTTGCTCGGCATAATTCTTCTTAAGCAAGTCTTGCGTCAATCCGAACATACGCTCACCTATGCTGCTCGGTATTCGAGAGTCATAGAAATAGTATATTTGCACGTCCCCCATATGCGTCAGAGGGTTCTTGTTGCTTCCGCCTAAGTCACCTGATGACAGGGAGATAAGCATCCATAAATAATACAAAAACGAAATACTCATATGTGTTATTCTTTAATGTTTATAAATTCACGTTGAATCTGCTTGCCCATATTAACTTTCATGTAGTATGCTTCTTCTGCTGGGTCTTCCAAAGCATCTACAACAACATACGTCACACCGCCATATTTAGTAATCTCGCGGCTATGGTCATGGCCACTCCAATACTCATCTACTCCAAACTCGGACAACAACGAAGCGATTTCGTACGTTTCCTCCATCGAATAATTGGACGTATGACCCTGCGAGTCATCTTGCTTAAACATATGGGTGTGCGTCAAAATTATCGTGTGGCGATATTTCTTATCCGCTTTCTCCTGCAAAATGCTGCGAAGCCATGCTAAACCGTCTGCTCCCAATGTCCCTTCGCCACTATCAATACAGATATATAAATCCAGCAATTTGCCACCATACGTGCGGGTATCAAACCAATAGGTCGAAGTGCCCACATAGCGCTTATACTCAGGCCATTGATTAAAATATAGGTCATGATTTCCAACCACGTAGAACATCGTATCTTTGCCTGCGATATAGCCGGCTGGACTAACTGTTGCAGCATTAAAGAAACGGTCGAAATTATTTTTGGCATTGATTAAGTCTCCCAAATGGACGGCAAACTCACATTTCCCATCCGCTTTATATGCCTTAACGAACTTGCGCCAGTTATTCGTCGTCGAATCAACATGTGTATCCGTACAAACATAGACCGTATAATCTTCCGGCACTACCAGATGAATCTCGCCCACTTTCTCATCATATGCCAAAGACTCCGCCAAACGTTTATCAGCACGCTCGCTTGAGCCATTGAACATTCCTGCCATATCGTAATTGGGATTACATGCAGTTAATGCTGCCACAACACCTAAAAAGAATAGATTACGCTTCATAACTTGTCCTCCTTAAAAACGATAAGTAAATCCAGCACGTACAGTTGCACCGTAGAATGCTGCATTCAAGTGAAACATTCCGGTGGGTTTGCATTGGGCATCCAAGTGTACGCGCCAATGTTCGTCTATATCATACCGACCGCCAAGCGCAAATAACGGCTGCCACATCCGCTCAAACTGATAATCGTCGTAGTTAGAGAAAGCAACACCTATATTCCAGTTACACGTCTGCGGACGGCAATACACCTCCAAACGGTAGAGCAGGTTAAATGGTTCGCACTCGTATGTATCCTCACTATGCCAATTGCGACCATAGCCACTCATCACACGGACAAAAGAACCGATTTGCACAGACACATAATCAAAACGATAACCCAACGACAATGCAGTCACTAAGTCCATTTGATTAGCACGCATTACGGCTTTGTATAACACTTCCGTATCAAAGAACAACTCACCATAAGGCAATATCACTTTCGGACGGATAATCACGCCTACGGTATAGACATTCTTAAACGAAGCCTGCAAATTAACGTTCATTTCCACGTGGCGGCTCAGAGGCAAAAGTGCCTGCACATCGGCATTGCCGAAATGTCCCCACGACTTATTGTACGAATATTCCATCATCGCGGTAAGTGTTGAGCGACGGATATTCGTGCGAGTTATATCTTGCTGAGCGGCGAAAACGCTTGAAACGGTCACCATACACAGCAATAGCACTATTTTTAGTCTTTTCATATCCTTTTATAGTTCAATTATTGTCAATCCTGCTCCACCACGATCCGGATCGCCGTCGTGGTAGATAATCTCGCCCGCGTTACGTTTGCGAAGCGCCTTATTGCGTTCTGCCAAATGGTCACGAACCACTTGTTTGAGCGCGCCGGTGCCTGTGCCGTGAAGAATAGTTATCGTGCCGGCACCCACCATTATCGCATCATCCAAATAGGCTATAAACGTCTCCAATGCTTCGTCCGCACGCAGACCACGAAGGTCCAACGTGTGCTCAAAGCCTAATTTATGCTGCCGAATCGTATTTATCACTGACGGCTGCGACGAAGGCATCGATTTTGATAGCGGTTTTAAGTCCCTGAAATCACGCAGCACTTTCTGCTGTTTGCTCGTTTTTGTATCCGTCAAGGTAGCAGCAGTATTGCCACTAACAGCAGACTTCATTTTCTCCACTTTAGCGCGAGCCGCTTGCGTCTTCAACTTATCAGCTTTGGACTCTTTTATCTCGCGAATAGTACGCTCAATAGTGGCATTCGACTTTGCCAATATCTCCGCCGCCTGCTGATTAGCCTCGGCGAGTACGGCTTTTTTCTTGGCCTTCAAACCCGCTATCTCCGTCTCGTAGTACGAAATCTTCTCTTCCAAGTGTTTCTCTCGCTGACGGATATTTTGCCGTTTATTCTCCCAATAGCGTTTATCGCGCGCTATGTCTTGCAGTTGCTTGTCATAGTCGATATGTTCTTCGCCTACCAACTCCGTTGCCCGTTGAATAATTTCATCCGGCAAACCGGTCTGTTTGGCTATCTCTATGGCAAAACTCGAACCCGCTTGCCCGATAGACAATTGGAATAACGGCTTGAGTTGTCCTCGGTCATAAAGCATCGCGCCATTCACCACACCTTCTACTTGTTCGGCAAAATGTTTAAGATTCGTATAGTGCGTCGTCACAACGCCAAACGCCTTTTGATTATTGAGTTGACCCAAAACAGCTTCAGCTATCGCGCCTCCGATAAGCGGCTCTGTGCCCGTACCAAACTCATCAATCAGAAACAACGTCTTCTTGTCCGCATAACGAACAAAGGCTTTCATATTGCGCAAATGCGACGAATAGGTCGATAAATCATCCTCTATACTCTGCTCGTCGCCTATATCTATCATCAGTTTATCAAACAAGCCCATTGTCGAAGCTTCGCTTACTGGCACCGGCAGACCACATTGAAGCATATATTGGCACAACGCAACGGTCTTTAGGCAAACTGATTTACCACCGGCATTCGGACCGCTAATGACAAGGATGCGGTTCTGGTCTTTCTCCAAACGCATCGTCAAAGGCACAACCGTTTTGCCTTCCTCCATAAAGCGCAGATATAAAACCGCATGCCGCGCTTCGCGAATATCCACAAACGGCTCATCCACAAAGTTCGGAGCGATTGCATGCAATCGCCTTGCTACCAACGCTTTAGCGATAATAAAGTCCACATGTGCCAAAAAGCCTTGCGTCAATAGAATCTGTGGTATCAGCGGACGCACAAAGTCCGTGATAGCGTGCAGAATGCGAAGCCGTTCGCGCGCTTGCTCGGACTCCAAAGAACGGATTCTATTATTCGCATCCACCACTTCCTGCGGCTCAATAAACACCGTCTTTCCAGTCGCCGATTCGTCATGCACAATGCCACCAATCTTCTTCTTCGCACCGGCAGGAATAGGCAATACCAAACGGCCTTCACGCAACGTTGGAGTGGCGTCTTTATCCACCAATCCTGCAGCTTGTGCACGACGCAAAATAGCAGATACAGCAGCAGAAACTGCTCCTTGAGCCTGACTCAACTCACGACGAATACGACTCAGTTCCGGAGACGCATTATCCCGCAACTGACCAAAAGGATCAATCGCACCATCTATCGTTCGAAGAACAGGTTGCAGCACAGACGACGTCGTCTCGCCGGAAATATTCTTCAGATTACGCGTCGGCAACGTCTTGAGCTGCGGAAAACGAGTCGCGTCTAAACCCAAAAAGAATCGCTCCAACTGTGCCGCATAGTCAATAGACTTACGTAGTTGAAACAATTCCGATTCATCCAAATATAATCCCTCTATTCGCACTCGCGTCAGCGGTTCTCGCAAGTCATTTATCTCGCCGCGAGGAAACTGCAACGACGCATCAGACAGCACATGAACCATCTCTTCCGCCTCGCGCAGACGATGAAGAATTGCCTGATAGTCAGTCAAAAACTCCATCTCTTCCACTTTCCGACGACCAAGGGAAGACGAGCACGCTTTATTCAGCTGCTCACGAATGACTCCAAAATCAATCTTTTGCTCTATGTTGCTCGGGTAAGTCACTATCCTAATAATCGCACATCATCTATCACATGTGCGCCTACCGCATTATTCAGTTTTTCTACTAATTCGCGCCGACACTCGAACAACTGTGCTTTTAACGCCGCACTACTGATTCGAACCATCAGCACGCCATTCTTCAACTCCACACTTCGAGTTAGGCGCGCAATCATCGGACCCATCACTTCGGGCCATTTCTCTACCACTTGACGCTCTAACAACGGCTTCTCTAAGCCCGTCTCACGCAAGTAGTCCGTCAATAATTCCCCTATCGATTGAGTGCGATGTTGTTGCATAAGTTAGTTTTTCTGTTTGCGCAAAAGCACTTGTTGGCGCGTCTCAAACACGCGAATATCAACAGGAAGACCATTTAACTCGCGGAACGATTTCTCCGTAATTCCCTCTTTCTGAACCAGTTCCCACACACTCTGTCCCGGTTTTACCCATACAAACGGTTTATCTTTCGGCGCTTGTGTTTTCTTCTTGCTCAAATAGATTCGGTCGCCTTCTTTGAGTGTTCTGCCTAAAGCATCATTATGCTCACGAAGACTACGCTCCGTCACATTCAGACTGAACGCTACTGTGGCATAAGTATCGCCCTCGCGCGCAAGCGTATAGCGCACTCCGTTGCATTTGCCTTTGCCGTGATGAGCAAAGAACTCCGACTTCTCTTCTTTTGCCGACAAAGGACGAACATACGGAGGTTCCGGGTCTTCCGAGAACGATGCTATCACAGGGGCAGCCGTTAAAACTACCACACTATCCGCGGACGGAACAGCATTTTTCTTCTTATCCGTTGCCAGCGCAGGAGCTACCAAAACTCCGGATTCCTCTATCTTATCTTCCTTTGCAGCAATCACATAGTCATTCAACTTATACTCCTCAATAATACGAATCAGCTTCTTCGGATAAGTCGGATCTGTGGCATAACCACAATCTTTCAGTCCTTGTGCCCAAGCTGCATAATCCGTTACCGAATAAGTAAACAAACGCTCATAACGAGAGCGCTTCAAGAACATCGCATGGTCTATAAATGACTCTTCAGGGTCCTTGTACATGCGGAAACACTCGGCTTTGCGGTCGTCATCATGACGATACACATCGCCCATCCAATCAGACGTGCACTTGATGCCAAAGTGGTTATTCGCCTCCGTTGCCAACTCCGATTGACCCGCTCCGGACTCCAATATGCCCTGAGCCAACGTTATAGAAGCCGGAACTCCATACTCTTGTTGATGACGCATCGCTACATTCTTCCACGTAGCGATATAATCCAAATAAGATGTGTACTGCGTCGCAAATACGCTCAAAGATAGCGACATGAGCGCTACTAAAATACTTACTTTTTTCATATTTATAAATCGATTTAGCCTAAATTCTTTCATTTTCTGCCTGCAAAAGTACAAAAAATAATTCAATTATGCAAATAAATTTGCGTATATCATAAAAAAAGTGTAATTTTGCGCAAAATTTACGACTACAAACTATATTCAAATAGTAAATTTATAATTGTTAAACATCTAAATTTAAGGTATTATGAAGAAATTCGCAATCGCATTAGCATGCATCGCTTTAGCAATTGGTGCTACCTCTTGCAAAAAGAGCGCAAATGATCCTGACGCTATCGATCTGACCAAGTACAATCCTCAAGATCCTGCACAGTGCTGGGAAGTAAAGTGCACTTCAAAAGGTGTTACCGCTACGACTTACACTTGGGCAAACGAGTACTTCGTTGCTGCAGGTGCTAAGCTTGGTCTGACCGCAGCTCAAAAAGAAGGCGTTTCTGTTACTTATTCATGGTCAACAGTAAGTGCTTCTTCCGAAAAAGAATGTGAAGATTTAAACAAAGACTAATCTGCACATCAAACAACTTCTGCCTTTGAATAGTTATCGCTCAGTTTAATCCGAACTGACACAATAACCAAAAGGCAAACCAAAGCTCCGACTCCCTCGGAGCTTTTTTATTCAACAGTCATTGCGAAGCC